>NZ_JBHMIR010000022.1:0-105749 GCF_048060285.1 Micromonospora sp. LOL_025
CTGCGCAGGGGTGACGACGACGCGACGCGGCTGCTGACGAACCTCGCCACCGCCCACGCCATCGGCCTGCCCGTCGACTTCGGCACGGTCCTCGCCGAGACCGACCTCGTCGCGCTGCCCACGTACGCCTTCGACCACCAGCGGTACTGGGTCGAGCCGCCGCTGCACCGGGCGCAGGACGTCAGCTCCGCCGGCCTCCAGGACGCCGGGCACCCGCTGCTCAGCGCCACGCTGACCTTCCCCGACAGCGAGCGGATGGTCTTCACCGGGCGGCTGTCGGTGCGTACCCACCCGTGGCTCGGTGAGCACCGGGTGATGGACAACATCCTGCTGCCCGGCACCGCCTTCGTGGAGCTGGCCACGTACGCCGGTGAGCAGGCCGGCTGCCCGACGGTGGAGGAACTGACCCTGCTCGCCCCGCTCGTCCTGCCCGAACTCGGCGCGCTCCAGGTGCAGCTCATGGTCGGCGACCGGGACGACGACGGGCGGCGTACCGTCCAGCTCTACTCCCGGCCCTACCGGGACGGCTCCGACGAGATCCTGGCCGACGTCGCCTGGACCTGCCACGCCACCGGCCTGCTCGCCCCGCAGCCGGCCGACGCCGCGCCCGCCTTCGACCTGGGGGTGTGGCCGCCGCCCGGCGCGACGCGCGTCGAGGCCGACGACTTCTACTCCGGCATCGAGGCGACCGTCTTCGGGTACGGCCCGGCGTTCCGCGGCCTGCGTGCCGCGTGGACCCGCGACGACGAGGTCTTCGCCGAGGTCGAACTGCCCGCCGACCACCACGCCGAGGCCGGCCGCTTCGGCGTGCACCCGGCGCTGCTGGACGGCGCGTTGCAGGCCATGTCGATCGGCGGCTTCCTCGGCCGGATGGGCGACGGCGCCGACGCCACCGTGCCCCGCCTCCCGTTCGCCTGGACGGGGGTCTCCCTGCTCGCCGCCGGGGCCACCGCCCTGCGCGTACGCGTCGCCGCCGCCGGCGAGGTCGGCGTCTCCTTCCAGGTGGCCGACGCCACCGGCGCCCCGGTGCTGCACGTCGACTCGCTGATCATGCGCCGGGTCTCCGGCGACTCGCTCGGCGCGGCCCGCTCCGGCCGGCACGAGTCGCTGTTCCAGGTGGACTGGCCGGTGCTGCCGGTGCCCACCGGCCCCGTGCCGGCGGCCACCCGCTGGGTGGCGCTCGGCGACGACCTGCCCCTCAGCGCCGCCTGCGAGGCGGCCGGTGCCCGGGTGCGTACCGACGTCGACCTCGACTCGCTGGGCGACCTGCTCGCCGGGGGTGAGCCGGCGCCCGAGGCGGTGATCGTGCCGATCGGCGACGCCGGGGACCCGACGGACCCGGCGCTGGCCGGGCAGGCGCGGGCCACCACGCACCGTACCCTCGCCGCGTTGCGGACCTGGCTCGCCGACGACCGGTTCGCCGAGTCCCGGCTGGTGCTGGTCACCCGCGACGCGGTCGCGGCGGGCGAGCAGCAGGTCGTCAACCTGCGCCAGGCCCCGGTCTGGGGCCTGCTGCGCACCGCGCAGCTCGAACACCCGGGCCGGTGCCAGCTCGTCGACCTCGACGACGCCCCGGACAGCGCCACCGCGCTGGCCGCCGCGATCGCCTCCGGCGAGCCGCAGCTCGCCGTGCGGGCCGGGCAGGTGCGCACGCCACGGCTCGGGCGGGTCCCGGCCGGCGTGGAGCCGCTGCCCGGCGGGATCGACCCGGACGGCACCGTGCTGATCACCGGCGGGACGGGCGTGCTGGGCCGCATCCTGGCCCGCCACCTCGCCACCACCCACGGCGTGCGGCACCTGCTGCTGGCCGGGCGGCGCGGCGCGGCGGCCGAGGGGATCGACGACCTCGTCACCGAACTCGCCGGCACCGGTACGGAGGTGACCGTCGCGGCCTGCGACGCCGCCGACCCCGACGCCCTGTCGGCGCTGCTGGCCGGAGTGCCCGCCGCGCACCCGCTCACCGCCGTGGTGCACGCCGCCGGCGTCCTCGACGACGGCGTGCTGGAGTCGATGACCCCCGACCGGGTGGACGCGGTCGCCGTGCCGAAGATCGACGCGGCGTGGCACCTGCACCGCCTCACGGCCGGGGCGAACCTCGCGGCCTTCGTCCTCTTCTCCTCGGCGGCGGCCACCCTGGGCAGCGCGGGCCAGTCCAACTACGCGGCGTCGAACGCCTTCCTCGACGCCCTCGCGGCGCACCGCCGGGCCAGCGGGCTCGCCGGCATCTCACTCGCGTGGGGCCTCTGGGAGCAGGCCAGCGGCATGACCGGCCACCTCGGCGACGACGACGTGCGGCGGATGGCCGAGCAGGGTGCCGCCGGGCTGGCCACCGAGCAGGCGTTGAACCTCTTCGACGCCGCGTGGCGGCTCGACGCGGCGGCCGTCGTGCCGATGCGCCTGGACGTCGGGACGCTGCGGGGGCAGGCGGAGGCCGGCACCCTCGCGCCGATGCTCCGGGCCCTGGTCCGGGTGCCGCTGCGGCGCTCGGCCGACGCCACCGGAGCCCGCTCCGGCGGGGTGCAGCTCAGCCAGCGACTCGCCGGCCTGGCCGGTCCGGAGCGGCACAAGGTGGTGCTCGACGTGGTACGGGCGAACATCGCCGCCGTCCTCGGCCACGCCGGCGCCGACGCCGTCGACCCGAACCGGCTCTTCACCGACCTGGGCTTCGACTCGCTCACCGCGGTCGACCTGCGCAACCGGCTCAACGGCCTGTCCGGGCTGCGGCTGCCGGCGACGCTGGTCTTCGACTACCCGACGCCGACCGCGCTCGCCGAGAAGCTGACCAGCGAGATCGCCGCCGACGCGGCGCCCTCCACGCAACCCCTCTTCCAGGGCATCGACACGGTCGAGAGCCTGCTCAACGCCATCCCGCTGGACCCGGCGGCCCGGGCCCGGTTCACCGCCCGGATGCAGGACCTGCTCGCCAAGGCGTCCGACCTGGCGGCGGGGCCCGCCGCCGAGGCGGACCGGCCCGACCTCGACTCGGCCAGCGACGACGAGATCTTCGACTTCATCAGCAAAGAGTTTGGAATCTCCTGAGATGACCAACCTTCCAATCGAGGCAGGTGCCCCCCGATGAGCGATGACAAGCTGCGGTACTTCCTCAAGCGGGTCACCGCCGACCTGCACGAGACCAAGCGCAAGCTGCAGACCGTCGAGGCCCGCGACCAGGAACCCCTGGCCATCGTCTCGATGAGCTGCCGCTTCCCCGGTGGCGTCCGGTCGCCGGAGGACCTGTGGGAGCTGGTCGCCGACGGCCGGGACGCGCTCACCGAGTTCCCGGACGACCGGGGTTGGGACCTGGAGGCGCTCTACGACCCCGACCCCAACAAGCCGGGCAAGAGCTACACCCGTATCGGCGGGTTCCTCGACGGCGCCGGTGACTTCGACCCGTCCCTGTTCGGGATCTCCCCCCGTGAGGCCCTCGCGATGGACCCGCAGCAGCGGCTGCTGCTGGAGACGTCCTGGGAGGCCGTCGAGCGGGCCGGCATCGACCCGCTGTCGCTGCGCGGCAGCTCCACCGGCGTCTTCGTCGGGCTAAGCACCTCGAACTACGGCATGGGTCTGCCCAACGTGCCCGAGGGCGTCGACATGTACATCGGCACCGGGAACACCACCAGCGTCGCGTCCGGCCGGATCTCGTTCACGCTCGGCCTCAACGGCCCGGCCGTGACCGTGGACACCGCCTGCTCCTCCTCGCTGGTGGCCCTGCACCTCGCCGTGAACGCGCTGCGCCGCGGCGAGTGCGACCTGGCCATCGCCGGCGGCGTCACCGTGATGGTCACCCCCGGCGTGTTCGTCGTCTTCTCCCGGCAGCGCGGCATGTCCGTCGACGGCCGGTGCAGGGCGTTCGCCGCGGGCGCGGACGGCACCGGCTGGGGCGAGGGCGGCGGCGTGCTCGTCGTGGAGCGGCTGGCCGACGCCGAGCGCAACGGCCACCCGATCCTCGCCGTGATCCGGGGCAGCGCCCTCAACCAGGACGGCGCGTCCAACGGGCTCACCGCCCCGAACGGCCCCTCCCAGCAGCGGGTCATCCGGCAGGCCCTCGCCAACGCCCGGCTCGGCACCGCCGACGTCGACATGGTCGAGGCGCACGGCACCGGCACCACCCTCGGCGACCCCATCGAGGCGCAGGCGCTCATCGCCACGTACGGGCAGGACCGGCCGGCCGACCGGCCGCTGTGGCTGGGGTCGGTCAAGTCGAACATCGGCCACACCCAGAGCGCCGCCGGCGTCGCCGGGCTGGTCAAGATGGTGATGGCGCTGCGCAACGGCGTCATGCCGGAGACCCTGCACGTCGACGAGCCCTCCCCGCACGTGGACTGGACCGCCGGGGCCGTCTCCCTGCTCACCGAGTCCACGCCGTGGCCGGAGCTGGACCGCCCCCGCCGCGGCGGCGTCTCCTCGTTCGGCGTGAGCGGCACCAACGCGCACGTGATCCTGGAGGAGTACCGTCCGCGCGTCGCCGACCCGGCGGCCGTCGAGGGCGACGAGCCCGTCGAGGCCACCGCCGTCGAGCCCGCCCGACGCCCCGGCCTCGTCGCCTCGGACGTCACCGTCTGGCCGGTGTCGGCCCGGTCGAGGTCCGCCCTCGCCGGCCAGGCCGCCCGGCTCGCCCAGCACGTGCGCGAGCACGGCGACCTCGCCCCGGCGGCGATCGGCTGGTCGCTGGCCACCACCCGCTCGACGTTCGACCACCGCGCCGCCGTGGTCGGCCCCGGCACCGACGAACTGCTCGCCGGGCTGGACGCCCTCGCCGCCGGCCACCCGGCCGGCAACCTCGTCACCGGTACGGTCACCAGCGCCGGCGCCGGTCCAGTCTTCGTCTTCCCCGGCCAGGGCGCGCAGTCGGCGCGGATGGCCGCCGGCCTGGTGGGTCGTACGCCGGTGTTCGACGCGAAGCTGGCCGAGTGTCAGCGGGCCCTGGCGCCGTACCTGGACGTGGATCTCGTGTCGGTGCTCACCGGCGACGACGAGTCGTGGCTGGAGCGGGTCGAGGTCGTGCAGCCCGTGCTGTGGGCCGTCGGCATCGCCCTCGCGGCGGTGTGGCGCGCGGCGGGCGTCGTCCCGGACGCGGTCGTCGGCCATTCGCAGGGCGAGATCGGCGCCGCGTGCGTGGCCGGCATCCTCAGCCTGGAGGACGCCGCCCGGACCGTGGCGCTGCGCTCCCGCGCCCTGGCGGTGCTGCGCGGCACCGGCACGATGGCGTCGATCGACCTGTCCGCCGACGCCGTGGCCGAGCGGCTGCCGGCCTTCCCGGGCGTCGGGGTGGCGGCGGTCAACGGCCCGTCCACCGTCGTGGTCTCCGGCCCGCCACAGCCCGTCGCCGACCTCGTGGCGGCGTGCGAGGCCGAGGGCCTGCGCGCCCGGCTCATCCCGGTCGACTACGCCTCGCACTCCGAGGCCGTGCAGCAGGTCGCCGAGCAGCTCCGCGCGGACCTGGCCGACGTCACCCCGCAGGCCGGTCACACCCGCCTGGTCTCCACGCTGACCGGGGACTGGGTCGACCCGTCCTCGATGACCGCGGACTACTGGTACGACAACCTGCGCCGGACGGTGCTCTTCGACGCGGCGGTGCGGGTCGCCGTCGCCGCCGGGCACACCACGTTCGTGGAGATCAGCCCGCACCCCGTGCTGACGATGCCGGTGACGGCCATCCTCGACGACACCGGCGTCACCGGCCACACCCTGGGCAGCCTGCGCCGCGGCGACGACGACGCGACGCGCCTGCTGACCAACCTCGCCACCGCGCACGCCATCGGCCTGCCCGTCGACCTGGCGAACGTCCTCGCCGAGACCGAGGTCGCGCCGCTGCCCACGTACGCCTTCGACCACCAGCGGTTCTGGCTGGACGGCAGCGGCGGCCCCGACCTGGAGAGCCTGCTCCAGGTTGCGGCGGCTGACCCGAGCGACGCGAGCTTCTGGGCCGCCGTGGAACGCGGCGACGTCACCGCCCTCGCCGAGACCATCGCCACCGAGGAGACCCCGGCCCACGAGGTCCTCGACGCGCTGCTGCCGGCCCTGCCGATGCTCACCTCCTGGCGCCGGCAGCGGCGCCGGCAGTCCGACATCGACAGCTGGCGCTACCAGGACACCTGGAAGCCGCTGACCGGCGTCGCCAACCGGGGCATGACCGGCACCTGGGTCGTCGTCATGCCGACCGGCGACATCATCGAGCCCTGGCAGGACGCCTGCGTGGAGGCGTTCACGGCGGCCGGCGCGACCCTCGTCGAGGTTCCCGTCTCCACCCCCGACGTCGACCGCGACCAGTTCGGCAAGCTGCTGCAGGAGGCGCTCGCCGCCGCGCCGGGCGGCGACGCCGCCGCCGAGGTGACCGGCGTGGTCTCGCTGCTCGCCTTCGACGAGCTGGCCCACCCGCTGCACCCGTCCGTGCCCGGCGGTTTCGCCGCCACCGTCGCGCTCTTCCAGGCCCTCGGCGACATCGGCCTGCGCGCCCCGATGTGGAGCATCACCTCCGGTGCCGCCTCCGTCGGCATGGCCGACCTGCTGCGCTCCCCGGTGCAGTCGCTGGTCTGGGGCTTCGGCCGGGTCGCCGCGCTGGAGCACCCGCAGCGCTGGGGCGGTCTCGTGGACCTGCCCGAGGCCGTCGAGGAGCGTTGCGCCGACCTGCTGGTCGCGGCCCTCACCGCCGCCGGGGAGGAGGACCAGATCGCGGTACGCCCCAGCGGCCTGCTCGCCCGCCGGCTCACCCGGGTCCCGCTCGGCGACAGCCAGCCCGCGAACCCGTGGCAGCCGTACGGCACGGCGCTGGTCACCGGCGGCACCGGCGCGCTCGGTGGGCACGCCGCCCGCTGGCTGGCCCGCAGCGGTGTGGAGAACGTCGTCGTCGTCAGCCGGCGGGGCATGGCCGCGCCGGGCGCGCAGCAGCTCGTCGACGACCTCACCGCGCTGGGTGCCCAGGCCACCGTGGTCGAGTGCGACGCCTCCGACCGCGACGCGCTGGCCGACCTGATCGACGCGATCCCCGCCGAGTACCCGCTCACCACGGTCGTGCACGCCTCCGCCGTGCTCGACGACGCCATGATCAACGACATCCGGCCGGAGCAGATCGAGCGGGTGCTCCAGGCCAAGGTCGACGTCGCGTACAACCTGCACGAGCTGACCCTCGACCACGAGCTGTCCGCGTTCATCATGTTCTCGTCCTTCGCCGGCAGCGTGGCCAGCTCCGGCGTCGGCAACTACGCCCCGAGCAACGCGTTCCTCGACGCGCTCGCCCAGCACCGGCGTGGTCTCGGCCTGACCGCCACCTCCATCGCCTGGGGGGCGTGGGCCGGCGGCGGCATGGCCGACGGGCCGCTCGGCGAGCTGCTGCACCGCCACGGCGTACCGGAGATGACCCCCGAGGCGGCCATCGCCGCGCTGCACCAGGCCGTGGACCACGGCGAGGCGTTCCTCACCATCGCCGACATCGCCTGGGAGCGGTTCTCCGTCGCCTTCACCGCCACCCGGCCCGGCCCGCTGATCAGCGACCTGCCGGACGTGCGCCGCCTCGCCACGGCCGAGAAGGTCGCCAGCGTGGAGGCCGGCGACGGCCCGGAGTCGTTGCAGGACCGGCTCGCCGGGCTGCCCGCCGCCGAGCGGCAGGCCGTGCTGCTCGGCCTGGTCCGCAGCCAGGTCGCCGCCGTGCTCAACTACCCGTCCGCCGAGTCGGTGGACGAGCACCGGGCGTTCCGGGAGCTGGGCTTCGACTCCGTCACCGCCGTCGAGCTGCGCAACCGGCTCGGCTCGGCCACCGGCGTGGCCCTGCCGGTCACCCTGGTCTTCGACTACCCGACCCCGACGACGCTGGCGGAGTACCTCTTCGCCGAGGTCGCCCACGACGACGTGGTCACCCCGACCGCCCTCCTCGACGATCTGGACCGGATCGCCGACAGCCTCGACGTGGTGGCGCGGGACGAGGCGGCCCGGGTGCGGGCCACCGTACGTCTCCAGGCGATGCTCTCCCGGCTCGCCCAGGACAGCGGTGGCGCCGACATCGGCCGGCACCTCGACGACGCCACCGACGACGAGTTGTTCGCGATGGTGGACAAGGACCTCGGCATCTCCTGACCTTCCAGCTCCAGCTCTCTCCCGTCCCTTTCGAGGAAGCGGCACTCCGATGGCCAACGAAGACAAGCTCCGCGACTACCTCAAGCGGGTCATGGCTGATCTCCACGACACCCGTCGCCGGCTCAGTGAGGCACAGTCCCAGGAACTGGAGCCGGTGGCGATCGTGTCGATGAGCTGCCGGTTGCCGGGCGGGGTGCGCAACCCCGACGACCTGTGGGAGCTGTTGCGGGACGGCCGGGACGCGGTCACCCCCTTCCCCGACGACCGGGGCTGGGACCTGGAGCGCCTCTACCACCCCGACCCCGACCACCCGGGCACCTCGTACGCCCGCGAGGGCGGGTTCATCGAGGGGGCCGGGGAATTCGACTCCGCCTTCTTCGGCATCTCGCCCCGCGAGGCGTTGACCATGGACCCCCAGCAGCGGTTGCTGCTGGAGACGTCCTGGGAGGCGGTCGAGGCCGCCGGGATCGACCCGGCCTCGCTGCGCGGCAGCCGGACCGGGGTGTTCGTCGGCACCAACGGGCAGGACTACGGCACCCTGCTGATGGTGTCGCCGGACGGCGACGAGGGACACTCGATGACCGGGGGCGCGGCGGCCGTCGCGTCGGGCCGGGTGTCGTACACCCTCGGCCTGGAGGGGCCGGCCGTCTCCATCGACACGGCCTGCTCGTCGTCGCTGGTGGCGCTGCACCTCGCGGTGCAGGCGCTGCGGGCGGGGGAGTGCGACCTGGCGTTGGCCGGCGGGGTGACCGTGATGGCCACCCCGGGCCTCTACATCGGATCCAGCCGGCAGCGCGCCCTCTCCCCGGACGGGCGGTGCAGGTCGTTCGCCGCCGGCGCCGACGGCGCCGGGTTCTCCGAGGGCGTCGGCTGGCTGCTGGTCGAGCGGCTGTCGGACGCCCGCCGCAACGGCCACCGCGTCCTCGCGGTGGTACGCGGCTCCGCCGTCAACCAGGACGGCGCGTCGAACGGGCTGACCGCCCCGAACGGGCCGGCGCAGCAGCGGGTGATCAGCCAGGCCCTCGCCTCCGCCCGGCTGTCCACGGCGGACGTCGACGTCGTGGAGGCGCACGGCACCGGCACCAAGCTGGGCGACCCGATCGAGGCGCAGGCGCTCATCGCCACGTACGGGCAGGACCGGGGGGAGGCCCCGCCGCTGCTGCTCGGCTCGGTGAAGTCGAACATCGGGCACGCCCAGGCCGCCGCAGGCGTGGCCGGGGTGATCAAGTTGGTGCTCGCCATCCGGCACGGCGTCGTCCCGGCGACGCTGCACGTCGACGCGCCGTCCCCGCACATCGACTGGACGGCCGGCGCGGTGGAACTGGCCACCGAGGCGCGGCCGTGGCCCGAGACGGGCCGGGTGCGCCGGGGCGCCGTCTCCTCGTTCGGCATCTCCGGCACCAACGCCCACGTGATCATCGAGCAGCCGGACGAGCCGGCCGGGGAACGCCCGTCCGGCCCGACCCCCGGCCTGGTCGCCGCCGACGCGCTCCTCTGGTCGGTGTCGGCCCGGTCGAAGGCCGCCCTGGCCGGGCAGGCCGCCCGGCTCGCGTCGTACCTGCGCCAGCGGGACGGGCTGGACCCGGCCGCGGTCAGCTGGTCCCTGGCGGCCACCCGGTCGACGTTCGACCACCGGGCCGCCGCGGTCGGGTCGACCGCCGACGAGCTGCTGGCGGGGCTGGACGCGGTCGCGGCCGGCCTCCCGGCCGGAAACGTGGTCGGCGGTGTGGCGTCGGGCCCCGGCACGGGCCCCGTCTTCGTCTTCCCGGGTCAGGGCGCGCAGTCGGCGCGGATGGCCGCCGGCCTGGTGGGTCGTACGCCGGTGTTCGACGCGAAGCTGGCCGAGTGTCAGCGGGCCCTGGCGCCGTACCTGGACGTGGATCTCGTGTCGGTGCTCACCGGCGACGACGAGTCGTGGCTGGAGCGGGTCGAGGTCGTGCAGCCCGTGCTGTGGGCCGTCGGCATGGCGCTGGCGGCGGTGTGGCAGCACGTGGGGGTGACCCCGCAGGCGGTGATCGGCCACTCGCAGGGCGAGATCGGCGCCGCGTGTGTGGCGGGCATCCTGACCCTGGAGGACGCCGCGCGGACCGTGGCGCTGCGTTCCCGTGCCCTGGCGGTGCTGCGGGGCACCGGGACGATGGCGTCGGTGGACCTGTCGGCCGACGCGGTGGCCGAGCGGCTGCCGGCCTTCCCGGGCGTGGGGGTGGCGGCGGTCAACGGCCCGTCCACCGTCGTGGTGTCCGGCCCGCCGCAGCACGTCGCCGACCTCGTGGCGGCGTGCCAGGCCGAGGGGACCCGGGCCCGGTTGATCCCCGTGGACTACGCGTCGCACTCGCCCGCCGTGCAGGAGGTCGCCGAGCAGCTGCGCGCCGACCTGGCCGACGTGGCACCGCAGGTCGGCCACACCCGGCTGGTCTCCACCCTGACCGGGGACTGGGCCGATCCCATCTCCATGGGCGCCGACTACTGGTACGACAACCTGCGCCGGACGGTGCTCTTCGACGCGGCGGTGCGGGTCGCCGTCGCCGCCGGGCACACCACGTTCGTGGAGATCAGCCCGCACCCCGTGCTGACGATGCCGGTGACGGCCATCCTCGACGACACCGGCGTCACCGGCCACACCCTGGGCAGCCTGCGGCGCGACGACGACGACGCGACCCGGCTGCTGACCAACCTCGCCACCGCGCACGCCATCGGCCTGCCCGTCGACCTGACGAGGATCCTGCCCGCCACGCCCACCGTCGACCTGCCCACGTACGCCTTCGACCACCACCGGTACTGGCCCGCGCCGCCGGCCTTCCTCGCCGCGCCCGACGGCGCGCCGGACATCGACGGGTGGCGCTACCGGGTCACCTGGCAGGCCGTGCCCGACCTGCCGCTGACCTGGCTCGCCGGCACCTGGCTCGTCCCGGTACCCGCGGCGCTGGGCGGGGACCCCCTGGTCGCCGACGTGCTGTCGGCGCTCGGCAACTTCGGCGCGGACGTCGTACCCGTGGAGCTGGACGCCACCGACGACCCGGCGGCCCTGGTCGAGCTGCTGGGCGCCGCGCTCGCCGGCCCGGACGGGCCCGTCGCCGTGCTCTCGCTGCTGGGCCTGGACGAGCGGGCGCACCCGGAGCACCCGGCGACCTCGCTGGCCGTCTCGGGCACCGCCCTGCTGGTGCAGGCGCTCGGGGCGCTCGGCGTCGAGGCGCCGCTGTGGTGCGCGACCCGGGGAGCCGTCGCGGCCGGCGCCGACGACCCGGCGCCCAGCCCCGTCGCCGCCTCCGTCTGGGGGCTCGGCCGCGCGGTCGCCCTCGAACACCCCGCCCGCTGGGGCGGCCTGCTCGACCTGCCGGACACCCTCGGCCCACAAGCGGGCGCCCTGCTCTGCGCGGCGCTCGGCGCCGGCGGCGAGGACCAGTTCGGCGGTGGCGCGGACCAGTTCGGCGACGGCGACGGCGCGGAGCGGTTCGGCGTCGGCGAGGACCAGCTCGCCGTGCGTGAGTCCGGTGTCTTCGTCCGCCGACTCGCCCGGATCACCGAACCCGAGCCCGCGTCCGGCGACGCCGCGGACGACACCTGGCGGATGCGCGGCACCGTGCTGATCACCGGCGGCACCGGCGGGCTGGGCGGGCACCTGGCCCGCTGGGCGGCCCGCTCCGGCGCTGCGCACGTCCTGCTGGCCAGCCGGCGCGGCCCGGACGCCCCGGGCGCCGCCGAGCTGGAGGCGGAGCTGGCCGACCTCGGCGTACGGGTCACCGTGGCCCGCTGCGACGTCGCCGACCGGGCGCAGGTGGCCGACCTGCTGGCCGCCGTCCCCGCCGACGCCCCGGTGACCGCCGTCCTGCACACCGCCGCCGTCCTCGACGACGGGATCGTGGACACCGTCACCCCGCAGCGCCTGCACACCGTCGCCGCGCCCAAGTGCGCCGCCGCCGTCCACCTGGACGAGCTGACCCGGGACCTCGACCTGGACGCCTTCGTGCTGTTCTCCTCGGTCGCCGGCACCACCGGCAACGCCGGGCAGGGCGCGTACGGGGCGGCGAACGCGTTCCTCGACGCCCTCGCCGAGCGGCGCCGGGCCGAGGGGCTGCCCGCCCTCTCGGTGGCCTGGGGCGCGTGGAGCGGGGCCGGCCTGCCCGCCGACAACGAACGCGCCCAGCAGCGGCTGCGCCGGGGCGGCATGGTCGGCATGGACCCGGACCTGGCCGTCGAGGCCCTCGCCCGGGCGCTGCGGCGCGGTGAGACCACGACCCTGATCGCCGACATCGACTGGACCCGGTTCGCCCCCGCGTTCACCCTGGTCCGGCCCAGCCCGCTCATCGGCGACCTCGCCGAGGTGCGCGAGGCGACGCGGCCGGACCCGCAGGAGGCCGCCGAGGAGGAGCCGGACGTACCGTCGGCCCTGGCGCGGCGCCTCGCCGGGCTCGCCGCGGCGGAGCGCGCCGCGACGCTGCTGGAGCTGGTCCGCCAGTGCGCGGCGACCGCGCTCGGCTACGGCGCGGCCGACGACATCCCGGCCACCCTGCCCTTCCGCGACCTCGGCCTGGACTCGCTGACCGCCGTGGACATGCGCAACTTCCTGGCCACCGCCACCGACCTGCGACTGCCCGCGACGCTCGCCTTCGACTACCCGAACCCGACCGTGCTCGCCGCGCACCTCGACGAGCTGCTCACCGGGGCCGCCCCGGAGGCCACCCCCGCCCCGGCCGCGCCGGCCGAGGACGACGACGACCCGATCGCCATCGTGGCGATGAGCTGCCGCCTGCCCGGCGGGGCGGACACCCCGGAGCAGCTCTGGCAGCTCCTCGCCGCCGGCGGCGACGCGATCGGCGAGTTCCCCACCGACCGGGGCTGGGACCTCGACCGGCTCTTCGACTCCGACCCGGAGAAGGAGGGCACCAGCTACGCCCGCGAGGGCGGCTTCGTCACCGGGGCCGCCGAATTCGACGCCGGCTTCTTCGGCATCAGCCCCCGCGAGGCCCTGGCCATGGACCCGCAGCAGCGGCTCCTGCTGGAGGCGTCCTGGGAGGCGATCGAGCGGGCCGGGATCGACCCGCACGCGCTGCGCGGCAGCCCCACCGGTGTCTTCGTCGGCACCAACTACCAGGACTACCGGAACCTGATGTTCAGCGCCGAGGGCGCCGAGGGGCACCTGATGACCGGCAACGCCGGCAGCGTGCTCTCGGGCCGGGTGTCGTACACCCTCGGGCTGGAGGGACCCGCCGTCTCGGTGGACACCGCCTGCTCGTCGTCGCTGGTCGCGCTGCACTGGGCCTGCCAGGCGCTGCGCCGCTCGGAGTGCTCCCTCGCCCTCGTCGGCGGCGTCACCGTCATGTCCACCCCCGGGGTGTTCGTCGGCTTCAGCCGGCAGCGGGGACTCGCCCCGGACAGCCGGGTCAAGGCGTTCGCCTCCGCCGCCGACGGCACCAGCTGGGGCGAGGGCCTCGGCCTGCTGCTCGTCGAGCGGCTCTCCGACGCCCGCCGCAACGGCCACCCGGTGCTCGCGGTGATCCGGGGCAGCGCCGTCAACCAGGACGGCGCCTCCAACGGCCTGACCGCCCCGAACGGGCCGTCGCAGCAGCGGGTGATCCGGCAGGCGCTCGCCAACGCCGGCCTCACCCCGGCCGACGTGGACGCCGTCGAGGCGCACGGCACCGGCACCAAGCTCGGCGACCCCATCGAGGCGCAGGCCCTGCTCGCCACGTACGGCCGGGAGCGGCCCGCCGACCAGCCGCTCTGGCTCGGCTCGATCAAGTCCAACATCGGGCACACCCAGGCCGCCGCCGGCGTCGCCGGGATCATCAAGATGGTGCTGGCGCTGCGGCACGGCTACCTGCCGCAGACCCTGCACGTCGACGAGCCGACCGACCAGGTGGACTGGACCGTCGGCGCGGTCGAGCTGCTCGGCGAGGGCCGCCCGTGGCCGGCCACCGGCCACCCGCGCCGGGCCGCCGTCTCCTCGTTCGGCATCAGCGGCACCAACGCGCACACCATCCTGGAGCAGGCCCCGGAGCCGTCCTTCGTGGAGCCGCCGACGGGGGACCCGGCCCGGCTGCCGGTGGTGCCGGTGCTGCTGTCGGGACGTACGGCGGTCGCGCTGGCCGCCCAGGCGGACCGCTGGGCCGCGCAGCTCACCGGCCTGGAGTCCCCCCGGACGGTCGACGTCGGCTGGTCGTCGGCGGTCTCCCGGGCCACCCTGGAGCACCGGGCCGTCGTCCTCGCCACCGACCGGATCGCGCTGGGCGCCGGGCTGCGCGCCCTCGGCGCCGGCGAGGACTCGCCGCTGGTGGTCACCGGCGTGGCCGCGTCCCGGCCGAAGGTGGCGTACCTGTTCTCCGGGCAGGGGGCGCAGCGGGCCGGGATGGGTCGCGAGCTGGCCGAGGCGTTCCCGGTCTTCGCCGCCGCGCTCGACGAGGCCTGTGCCGCCCTCGACCCGCACCTGCCCCGCCCGCTGAAGCCGCTGCTCTTCGTCGAGCCCGACACCCCCGAGGCCGAGTCGCTGGACCGGACCGAGTTCACCCAGCCGGCGCTCTTCGCCGTGGAGGTGGCGCTGTTCCGGCTGTTCGAGGCGTGGGGCGTCCGCCCCGACGCGGTCGCCGGGCACTCCATCGGCGAGTTCGCCGCCGCCCACGCCGCCGGGGTGCTCTCCCTGGCCGACGCCGCCGAGCTGGTCGCCGCCCGGGGCCGGCTGATGCAGGCGCTGCCGGCCGGCGGGGCGATGCTCGCCATCGCCACCACCGAGGCCGAGGTGACCGCCGCGCTCGGCGACCGCGCCGACCGGGTCTCCGTCGCCGCCGTCAACGGTCCCGCCGCCGTCGTGGTGTCCGGGGCCGGCGACGCCGTCGAGGAACTGGCCGCGGAGTGGACCGCGCGGGGCGTCCGGATCCGGCGGCTGACGGTCAGCCACGCGTTCCACAGCCCGCTGATGGAACCGGTGCTCGACGACCTGGCCGCCGTCGCCGGACGGCTGCGGTACCAGGAGCCGACCATCCCGATGATCTCCACCGTCACCGGCACGCCGGTCGACGCGGCGGAGATCGGCACGCCGGAGTACTGGGCGCGGCACGCCCGCGACACGGTGCGCTTCGCCGACGCCGTCACGGCGCTGCGGGAGCGCAACGTGACCGGCTACGTCGAGATCGGCCCGGACGGGGTGCTCACCGCCCTCGCCCAGGCCGTCCTGGCCGAGGACGCCCCGACCGGCGGCCGGACCCCGCTGGTCGTGCCCGCCCTGCGCCGCGACCGTTCCGAGCCGACCACCCTGCTGCGGGCGGTCGCCGCGCTGCACGCCCACGGCGTCTCCCCGGACTGGTCCGCCCTCTACGACGGCACCGGCGCGCAGCGGGTCGACCTGCCCACCTACACGTTCGACCGGCAGCGCTACTGGCCGGAGCCGCCGCCCTGGGCCGCCCTGGCGGCCGAGGACGACCGCACCGACGTCGAGCGCCGCTTCTGGGCGGCCGTCGAGGCCGAGGACCTCGAGTCGCTGGCCCGCGACCTGGACGTGCACCGCGACCAGCCGTTCGGGACCGTGCTGCCCGCCCTGTCCGCGTGGCGGCGGCGCGGCCGGGAGCGGGCCCTGGTCGACGGCAGCCGGTACCGGGTCGTCTGGGAGCCCATCGAGGAGGCCCCGGAGGAGCAGGATCCCGGCCGCTGGCTGGTGCTGCTGCCCGCCGGCCGGGCCGACGACACCGACCTGAACTCCTGCACCTGGGCCCTGGGCACCGAGGTGACCGTCGTGCCCGTGGACACCGCCGCGGACTCCGACGAGCTGTGCGGAGGGTTCGCCGACGTGCTCACCGAGGCCCTCGGCGAGGGCGGCGGGCCGCTGTCGATTCTCTCCTTCCTCGGCCTGGACGACGCCCCGCACGCCGAGCACCCGGCGCTGCCGCGCGGCCTGGCCGCGACCGTGCACCTGCTCCAGCAGCTCGTCGACCTCGACGCCCCGGCCCGCCTCTGGTGCGTCACCCAGGGCGCCGTCGGCGTCGGCGACGACGACGTCCCGGCCAACCCGCGGCAGGCGATGCTGTGGGGCCTGGGCCGGGTGGCCGCGCTGGAACAGCCCGCCCGCTGGGCCGGTCTGGTCGACCTGCCCACCGACCTCGAACCCTGGACGGCGATGCGGCTCGGCGGCATCCTCACCGGCGGCGGCCTGGAGGACCAACTCGCCGTCCGCGAGTCCGGCGTGCTGGTGCGGCGGCTCGTCCCGGCCGTCACCGCGGGGGACCCCGCGCCGTGGCAGCCCCGGGGCACGGTGCTGATCACCGGCGGCACCGGCGCGCTCGGCGGGCACGTGGCCCGCTGGGTGGCCGGCGCCGGCGCGGAACGGGTGGTGCTGACCAGCCGGCGGGGCACCGACACCCCCGGCGCCGCCGAGCTGCTCGCCGAGCTGACCGGCCTCGGGGTGGACTGCCGGGTCGCCCGCTGCGACGCCGCCGACCGGAGCGCGGTGGCCGAACTCCTGGCCGATCTGGGGCGGGAGGGACCGCCGCTGCGCGCGGTGGTGCACGCCGCGGGCGTCAGCGAGGTGGTGCCGCTGGCGGACACCACCCTGGAGGACCTGGCGTACGTCATCGCCCCGAAGCTGTCCGGCGCCGAGCACCTCGACGAGCTGCTCGACGGCGTCGAGCTGGACGCGTTCGTGCTCTTCTCGTCCATCTCGGCGGTGTGGGGCAGCGGCGGGCAGGGCGCGTACGCGGCCGGCAACGCCTACCTGGACGCGCTCGCCGAGCGGCGGCGCGGCCGGGGACTGCCGGCCACGTCCGTGGCGTGGGGGCCATGGACCGAGTCGGGCATGTTCACCGAGGGCGCGCCGGAGCAGCTGCGCCGCCGGGGCCTGCGGGTGATGCCGCCGGGCGTGGCGATGGCCGGGCTGCGGCACGCCCTGGCCGCCGGGGACACCTGCGTCACCGTCGCCGACGTCGACTGGGCCACCTTCGCGCCGCTGTTCACCTCGCTGCGGCCCAGCCCGCTGCTGGCCGACCTGCCGGCCGTACGCGAGCTGGCCGCCGCCCCCGCCGACGCGCCGGACGCGTCCGCCCCCGTCGCCCGGGACCTGCTCGCCGAGTTGCGGGCGCTGCCGGGTGACGAGCGGCGGGCCGCGCTGCTGGAGATGGTGCGGGTCGACGCGGCGAAGGTGCTCGGCCACTCCTCCGGCGACGTGATCGAGACGGACCGGGGCTTCCTGGACCTCGGCTTCGACTCGCTCACCGCCGTGGAGCTGCGCAACCTGCTCACCGCGGCGACCGGGCACGACCTGCCCACCACGGTCGTCTTCGACTACCCGACCCCGGCCGGCCTGGCCGACCACCTGTACGAGGAGCTCTTCGAGGACGGCGACGAGGAGTTCGGTGCCGACGGCGACGAGGAGTCGGTCCGCCGGGCCCTCGCCGCGATTCCGCTGGACGAACTGCGGCGGACGGGCCTGCTCGACCAGCTGCTCCAGCTGGCCCGCACGAGCGCCGGCACGCCGGCCGTGGCGCCCGCCGCCCCGGCCGCGCCCGAGGCCCAGATCCACGAACTCGACGTCGCCGGCCTGGTCCGGATGGCCCTGGAAGGCTCCGACTCGTGACCCGGCCGGCCCTGAGGAGCCCCCGATGAGTGTTTCCCTGGACGAGGTCGTCGGCGCGCTGCGCGCGTCCCTGCTCGACAACCAGAAGCTCAAGCAGCAGAACCAGCAGCTCACCGCCGCGCTCAGCGAGCCGGTGGCGATCATCGGAATGAGCTGCCGGTTCCCTGGCGGTGTCGGGTCACCGGAGCAGTTGTGGGACCTGGTGGCGGCCGGCAGCGACGCGATGTCGGCGTTCCCCGACGACCGGGGCTGGGACCTGGGGGCGCTCTACGACCCCGACCCCGACCCGGACAGCCGGGGCACGTCGTACGTGCGGGAGGGCGGGTTCCTCTACTCCGCCGGGGACTTCGATCCCGCCTTCTTCGGCATCAGCCCCCGCGAGGCCCTCGCCATGGACCCGCAGCAGCGGCTGCTGCTGGAGACCGCCTGGGAGGCGTTCGAGCGGGCCGGCATCGACCCGGCCACCCTGCGCGGCACGCCCACCGGCGTGTACGCGTCGACCAGCAGCCAGGGCGACTACGCCGCGCTGCTCACCGGGGTCAGCGGCGGCGTCGAGGGCTACCTCGGCACCGGTAGCGCCGCCGCCGTGGCGAGCGGCCGGATCTCGTACGCCCTGGGGCTGGAGGGGCCGGCGGTCACCGTGGACACCGCCTGCAGTTCGTCCCTGGTCGCGTTGCACCTCGCCTGCCAGGCGCTGCGGCTGGGGGAGTGCAGCATGGCGCTGGTCGGCGGGGTGTCGGTGATGGCCACCCCGACCGTCTTCGTGGAGTTCTCCCGGCAGCGCGGCCTGTCCACCGACGGCCGGTGCAAGTCGTTCGCCGCCGCCGCCGACGGCACCGGCTGGTCCGAGGGGGCCGGCATGCTGCTGGTCGAGCGGCTCTCCGACGCCCGCCGCAACGGCCACCCGATCCTCGCCGTGGTGCGCGGCAGCGCGGTCAACCAGGACGGGGCGAGCAGCGGGCTGACCGCCCCGAACGGCCCGTCCCAGCGCCGGGTGATCCGGCAGGCCCTCACCAACGCGGGGCTGACCGGCGACCAGGTGGACGTCGTCGAGGCGCACGGCACGGGCACCACGCTCGGCGACCCGATCGAGGCGCAGGCGTTGCTGGCCACGTACGGCAAGGACCGCCGCGCCGACCGGCCGTTGTGGCTGGGGTCGGTGAAGTCGAACATCGGGCACACCCAGGCCGCCGCCGGTGTGGCCGGGGTGATGAAGATGGTCCTGGCGATGCGGCACGGGGTGCTGCCGCCCACCCTGCACGTGGACGAGCCCACCCCGCACGTCGACTGGTCGGCCGGGGCGGTGTCCCTGCTGACCGGGGCGCAGCCCTGGCCGGAGACGGGGCAGCCGCGCCGGGCCGGGGTCTCCGCGTTCGGGATCAGCGGCACCAACGCGCACGTCATCATCGAGCAGGCCGACGAGGCGGACACCCACCGCGCCCGACCGGCCGGTACGCCCGCCCCGCCGACCCCCTGGATCGTCTCCGCCCGGTCCGCGCCGGCCCTGGCCGGGCAGGCCCGGCGACTGCTGGACCACCTCGGGGCCCACCCCGACCTGGCCCCCGCCGACGTGGCGTACTCGCTGGTCACCACCCGGGCGGCGTTGCCGCACCGCGCCGCCGTGATCGGCGACGACCCCGACGGGCTGCTGGCCGGCCTGCGCGCGGTCGCCGAGGAGCGCAACGCCCCCGGCGTGGTACGCGGGGTGGCCCGCCCGGCCGGCAAGGTCGCGTTCCTCTTCACCGGCCAGGGCGCCCAGCGCCTCGGCATGGGCGCCGAGCTGTGCCGCCGGTTCCCGGTGTTCGCCGCCGCCTTCGACGAGGTCGCCGGGGAGTTGGACCGGCACCTGAGCCGGCCGCTGCGGGAGGTGGTCTTCGCCGGGCCCGACTCGCCCGAGGCGGCGCTGCTGGACCGCACCGAGTTCACCCAGCCGGCGCTGTTCGCCTACGAGGTCGCCGCCTACCGGCTGGTCACGGCGTGGGGGCTGCGCCCGCAGCACCTGCTCGGCCACTCGGTGGGCGAGTTGGCCGCGGCGCACGTCGCCGGCGTGCTGTCGCTGGCCGACGCGGCGGCCCTGGTGGCCGCCCGGGGCCGGCTGATGCAGCAACTGCCGGCCGGCGGGGCGATGCTGGCGGTGCGGGCCTCCGAGGCCGAGGTGACCCCGCTGCTCGACGAGCGGGTGTCGCTGGCCGCCGTGAACGGTCCCCGGTCGGTGGTGCTCTCCGGCGACGAGGAAGCCGTGCTCGCGGCCGGCGCGCGGCTCGCCGCCGAGGGCCGGCGGTCCCGCCGGCTGCGGGTCAGCCACGCCTTCCACTCCGCCCGGATGGACGGCATGCTGGCCGACTTCCGGGTCGTCGCGGAGAAGGTCACCTGGCATCCGCCGACCGTGCCGGTCGTCTCCGACCGCACCGGCGAGCCGCTCACCGCCGCCCAGGCCACCGACCCGGGCTACTGGGTCGACCACGTCCGGGACACCGTCCGCTTCCACGAGGGCGTCGCCACCCTGGCCGCCGCCGGCGTGGCGACCTTCCTGGAGCTCGGCCCCGACGGCGCCCTGACCGCACTGGCCCGCGAGTGCCTGCCCGACGTCGAGCCGGGGGCCTTCGTGCCGCTCGGGCGCCGGGACCAGCCCGAGCCGGCCACCCTGCTCGCCGCGCTCGCCGCCGTCGACCTGCGCGGAGCCGGGGTGGACTGGCCGGCCCTCTTCGCCGGCAGCGACGCCGCGCGCGTCGAGCTGCCCACCTACGCCTTCCACCACGAGCGCTACTGGCCGGATCCGCCCGCCGTCGACCTCCGGCAGCCGGTCGCGTCGAGCGACGACGAGGAGTTCTGGGCCGCCGTGGCGGAGGACCGGCCGGCCGCGCTGGCCGCCGCGCTCGGCCTGGACGCCGACCGGCAGGAGGCGCTCGCCGAACTGCTGCCCGCCCTGGCGTCCTACCGGGACCGGCGGCGTCGCGGCTCCGCGCTGGACGGGCTGCGGTACCGCGCCGACTGGGTCCGCGTCGCCGTACCCTCCGCCGCCGCGGTTGCCGGCGAGTGCCTGGTGGTGGCCGGGGCGCGCACCGACGCCACGGCCGTGCTGGCCGCCCTGCGCGCCGAGGGCCTGGACCCGGTGCTCGTGAACGTGGGCGACGACCCGGACGAGGTCGCCCGCGCCCTGCCCGTCGGGGGGACCCCGTCGGTCGTGGTCTCGCTGCTGGCGGCGGGAGCGCCGGCCGGGGCCACCGGGACGGCCGCGCTGGCGGGGACGGCCGCGCTCGTCCGGGCCCTCGGCGGCGCCGGGAGCAACGCGCCGGTGTGGAGCGTGACCCGGGGCGCCGTGGCCGTCGACGCGGACGATCCGGCACCCGGCGTCGCCGGCGCGTACCTCTGGGGTCTGGGTCGGGTGCTGGCGCTGGAACAGCCGCGCCTGTGGGGCGGGCTGGTCGACCTGCCGGCGGAGCCGGACGACGCCGCGCTCGCCGCGCTCGCCCGGCTCGTCGCGGCCGGCGGCGACGAGGACCAGCTGGCGGTGCGCTCCGACGGGGTGTACGCGCGGCGGCTGTCGCGCTCCCCGGCCGGCGCCGCCGACGCGGACTGGCGGCCCCGGGGCGCGGTCCTGGTGCACGGGACAGCGGCGGTGCGCACCCCGCACCTGCTGCGGTGGCTCGCCGACCGCGGCGCGACCCACCTCGTCCTCGCCGGTGCCGGGGCGTCCGCCGCCACGATCGGCCGGGACGTCGCCGTCACCGTCGTCGACGACCTCGACGGGCTGCCCGGGGCGCTGGACCGGCTGGCCGCCGCCGGCACCGTCGTCCGCACCGTCCTGCACGTCGCCGACTCCGACGGGGCCGGCGACCCGGTCGCGGCGTTGGACCCGCGCGACCTGGCCCACGCCGTGGCCGCCCGCACCGGGGCCGTGGAGCTGCTCGACCGGGCCTGCGCCGGCCGGCCGGTCGACGAGTTCGTCGTCTTCACCTCCACCGCCGCCGTCTGGGGCAGCGGGGGAGCGGCCGTCGCCGCCGCCGCCGGCGCCGGGCTGGAGGCGCTGGCCGCCGGCCGGCGCGCCGCCGGCCACCCGGCCACCGTCGTCGCGTGGGTGCCCTGGGCGGAGGAGGTCACCGACCCGGCGCAGCTGCGCCGCCGGGGGGTCCGTCCGCTCCCCACCGAACTGGCCGTGTCCGCGCTCCAGCAGGCCGTGGGCCGCGGCGACGACCAGCTCGCGGTCGCCGACCTCGACTGGCCGGCGTTCGTGCCGGCCTTCACCGCCGTACGGCCCGCTCCGCTGCTGCGCGGCGTGCCCGAGGCGGCGGTCGCCGCGGACCGGGACGCCGGCCCCGGTGGCGAGGCGACCGACCCGGCCCGGGCGCTGCGGGACCGGCTGGCCGGCGCCCCGGCCGGCGATCGGCACCCGATCCTGCTGGACCTGGTCCGGGCGCGCGTGGCCACGGTGCTCGGGCACGCCTCGCCCGGGGCGGTCGAGGCCGACCGGGACTTCCTGGAACTCGGCTTCGACTCGCTGACCGCCTTGGAACTGCGCGACGCGCTGCGCCAGGAGACCGGGGCGGAGCTGTCGGCCACCCTGCTCTTCGACCACCCCACCCCTACGGCGCTGGCCCACCACCTGCTCGGCCAACTCGTCGGCGCGGACGCGGCCGGGGCCACCCCGGACGCCGCCGGGGGAGCCACCCCGCCGAGCGCCGGTGGTGGACTGCTCGGCGGGCTGTTCAACCAGCCGAAGGCGCGCGAGGAGCCCGCCGGGTACGCCGAGCTCCTGGTCAAGCTCGC
Source organism: Micromonospora sp. LOL_025 (assembly GCF_048060285.1). Taxonomy (NCBI): domain Bacteria; kingdom Bacillati; phylum Actinomycetota; class Actinomycetes; order Micromonosporales; family Micromonosporaceae; genus Micromonospora; species Micromonospora sp. LOL_025. Next base: position 22,394 of record NZ_JBHMIR010000022.1, read on the forward strand.
CCAGTTCCGGCCCAGCTTCAGCGAGCCGGCGCAGCTCACCCGCCCGGCCGGCATCCTGCGGCTGGCCGAGGGGAACGCGGGGGCGCAGCTCGTGTGCTGCTGCACCATGTCCCTGCTCTCCGGCGCCCACGAGTACGCCCGGCTCGCCTCCGGCTTCCGGGGGGTGCGCAACGTCTGGGCCCTGCCCAACCCCGGGTTCGGCGTGGGCGAGGAGCTTCCCGCCGACCTGGACGCCCTGCTGCGGGTGCACGCCGACACGGTGCTGCGCGCCGTCGGCGCCGGCCCGTTCGTGCTCGCCGGTCACTCGGGCGGCGCGATGGTGGCCAACCTGCTCGCCGGCGAGCTGGAACGCCAGGGCCGGTCGCCGGACGCGGTGGTGCTGATGGACACCTACCCGGCGAACAGCGAGGTGCTCGGCGGGTGGGTGCCGCAGCTGCTCGACGGGATGATCGACCGGGACAGCGCGTACACGCCGATGGACGACTGGCGGACGACCGCCTGGGCCGGCTACCTGCCGCTGTTCCTGGACTGGCAGCCGACCGAGATGGCGGCGCCGACCCTGCTGGTCCGGGCCAGCGAGCCGTTGGGGGAATGGGACGGCGAACAGGACGGCTGGCGGTCCCGCTGGCCCTATCCGCACGAGGTGGCGGACGCCGCCGGTGACCACTTCAGCATGGTCGCCGACCGGGGGCCGGAACTCGCCGGCACGCTGCAGCGGTGGCTGACCGCGCGGGGCCTGTGACCGGTCCCGCCCCTGGCGTGCCCCTAGCGCCCCCTATCGGCGCACAGACATCTATCGGACCGACGTTTCAGGACGGAGCATGACGACGTGGACGAGGCAGTGGTGGTCACGGAGCTGGTCAAGCGGTACCAGCCCAACATGCCACCGGCGGTGGACGGGCTGAGTTTCTCCGTCGCCGCCGGTGAGGTCTTCGGCCTGCTCGGGCCGAACGGCGCGGGCAAGACGACGACGATCGGGGTGCTGACCACTCGGGTGCGGGCCACCTCGGGCCGGGCCCGGGTGTGCGGCGCGGACGTCATCGGCGCGCCCGCCGTCGCGCGGCAGTTGCTGGCGGTCGTACCTCAGCGGGTGAACCTGGACCGGGCGCTGACCGTCCGGCAGAACCTGCTGTTCCACGCGGCGTACCACCGCGTGCCCCGGGCGGAGCGCATCCGGCGGGCGGACGAGCTGCTGGACCAGATGGGGCTCAAGGACTTCGCGAACCACCGTACCGACTTCCTGTCCGGCGGCCTCGCCCAGCGCACGATGATCGCCCGCGCGCTGATGCACTCGCCCCGGGTGCTCTTCCTCGACGAGCCGTCCGCGGGCCTCGACCCGCAGTCCCGGCTCTTCGTGCACGACCGGATCGCCGAGCTGAAGCGGGCCGGGGTGACCGTGGTGGTCACCACGCACGACATGGACGAGGCGGAGAAGCTCTGCGACCGCGTCGGCATCGTCGACCACGGCAAGCTGCTCACCATGGACACCCCGTCCGCGCTGACCCGTACGCTGCCGGGCAGCAGCACGCTGACCCTCGTGGTGACGCCCGGCGCCCCCGCCGAGGAGGTGCGGGCCGCGCTCGACGCGATCCCGGACGTGGAGCAGGTGGAACACTTCAAGGTGGCCGCCCCGGCGCCCGCCGCCGCGCCGGCGTTCCCCGGCATGCCGGCGATGCCGATGCCCGCGCCGGCCCCCGACGCGCCCGCCGACCCCGACGCCCCGCTCTCCTTCCGGGTCTACACCAGCGGTCAGCCGGCCAACGCCATCCCGATGGCGATGAAGATCCTCGCCGACCTGGGCTGCGAGGTTCGTGACCTCAACATCGGCCAGCCCAGCCTGGAAGATGTCTTCATCCACCTGACCGGAAGGGAACTTCGGTGAGCGTCGCCGCCCCCGCCCCCCCGTCCGCGCCCTCGACGGCCGCGGCGCCGCCGCCGGTGAGCGCGCTGGACCAGTTCGCCACGTTCCGCGCGGTGCTCTCGCGGGACCTGTTCGTCACCGGCCGGGAGCTGGTCGGCTTCCTGCTCCAGGTCTTCATCCAGCCGCTGTTCATGCTGCTGATCTTCGGCAAGGTGCTCAGCGACCTGGGCTACGCCAGCGACGACTTCTCCAACGTGCTGCTGCCCGGCGTCATCGCGCTGAACGCCTTCCTGATCGGCCTGGAGAACACCGCGCTGCCGATGATGATGGACTTCTCCTTCACCCGGGAGATCGAGGACCGCCTCCTGTCGCCCATGGCGATCCCGCTGGTGGCCCTGGAGAAGATCGTCTTCGGCGGCATCCGCGGCCTGATCGCCGGCGTGGTGCTGATCCCGGTCGGCATGCTCATGCTCGGTGTCACCTGGCCCTGGGCGGTCGTGCTCAAGGTGATCGGGGTGTTGGCCATCGGCGCCCTGGTCGGCGCGGCGGTCGGCCTCGCCTTCGGCACGCTGGTGCCGACGCAGCACATCCAGATCATGTTCACCGTGGTGATGACCCCGATCATGTTCACCGGCGCGACGCAGTTCCCGCTGCTCGGCCTCGACTCGCTGCGCTGGTACCAGGTGATCTGCTCGCTGAACCCGCTCACCTACATCAGCGAGGGGACCCGGTCGCTCGTCGGTCCGCCGGGGGTCGAGTCGCTGCCGCTCTGGCTGTGCATGTGCGTCCTCGCCGGGGTCTTCGTGGTGTTCTCGATGATCGGCATGCGTGGCTTCATGCGCCGTGCCATGGACTGACAGGTTCTGAGACCGCGATTCCGATCGCGGACGCGGGTGCCCCGCAAGGGGCGTCCCCCGTCGGGGCCCGCCTCCGCACCCGTGCGCCGTACCACCTCGACACGCCGATGGCCCGAGCCGCTTCCGCGGCCCGGGCCATCGGCGTCCGTGCTTACACCCCATCGTCGGACACGAATGTCGACATGGTAGGTTCGTCCCCAATAATCGGCACATAACCCGCCTCTCCAGCGAGCGCTGCCGTGCGAGCCGTGGCAGTCTGTTTCAGAGGGCGCCAGCTCGTGGTTCCGGCTGTCTCGGAGTACCAGCCTTTCGGACCGGGCTTCGCCGAACGTTGCTGCATCGATAAGGATCGATGCCGATCCGCCGCCGACCGAACGGCTCCACGAACAGCCCGCCGGCGCGGCGTACTCCAGGGTCGGACGGCGCGGGTCGCCGCACAGGCGGGAAGGAGTGACGGACGGTGGACATGACCGGAAACGACCGTGACCGGGCGGTACTCGTCGTCGCCTACAACAGCGCGGGGATGTTCAACCCGCTGCTCAGCATCGTCGGCGAGCTGAAGGCCCGGGGCGTCGGGAACGTCTGGTTCGCGTCGACCGAGGATCGCCGCGGGGACGTCGAGGGGCTGCGCGGGCCGGGCGAGGTCTCGTTCGTCTCGCTCGGCCCGGCCCGGCCGCAGTCGTCACCGGACACCTGGGACGACGCGACGTACCGGCTGCTGACCACCGGCGACCGGGCGATCAGCTTCGCCCGGTACCTCGACGCCAGCACCGACCACGACCACGTGCAGCAGCTCTACCGGCGCTGCCTCGAGGTCATCGACGAGATCCGGCCGGTGGTGGCCGTGGTGGACAGCCTCGCCAGCTGGGCGATGGACGCGGCGCAGACCCGGCAGCTGCCCTTCGTGGTCAGCATCTCGCTGCCGCCGTCCAACTTCCTTCAGGAGCAGTTGCCGTCGCGCTACCCCGCCCCGTTCTCGGGGCTGCCGGCGCGGATGACGCCCCGGCAGCAGGCGGCCAACGTCGGCTTCCGGAACCGGCTGGTGCGGGCGCTGATGGAGCCGGACCGGCTGCGGCGCAGCCTCGCCGCCGTGGCCACCCGGAAGGCGGCCGGCATCCGCAACCCGGAGATGCGCCCGGCGGGCTACGTGGAGGCCGCCGAGGCGCTCGTGGCGTACACGGTCTTCGGCTTCGAGTACCCGTTCGCGACCGCCCCGGAGAAGCTGCGGATGCTGGGTCCCGTCGTGCCCCGGGAGCTGCCGCCGGCCGACGGCGACGACGAGCTGACCCGGTGGCTCGACGAGCACCCCTCGGTGGTCTACGTCGGGTTCGGCACCATCATGCGACTGTCGCGGCGGCAGGTGGACGCGATCGTCGAGGTCACCGACCGGCTCGGGCCCGAGCACGCCGTGCTGTGGAAAGTGCCCGCGCGCCAGCAGCACCTCCTCCCGCCGGCGGAGCGGCTGCCGGACAACCTGCGGGTGGAGGCGTGGGTGCCGTCGCAGCACCGGGTGCTGGCCCACCCGCACGTGCGGGTCTTCTTCAACCACGGCGCCGCCAACGCCATCCACGAGGCCGTCCACTTCGCCGTACCGCAGCTGGTGATGCCCTTCTGGCTGGACTGCCCCGACGGGGCGGTGCGCGCGGTCGACAGCGGGGTGGCACTGTCCGTCGAGCGTGCCGACTCGCTGGACGTCGAGGACGTCCTCGCCAAGCTGGAGCGGCTGCTGGGCGAGGAGACGTTCCGGGCCCGGGCGCGGCTGTGGAGCCGGCGGATGCGGCAGGCCGGCGGGGTCACCGCCGCCGCCGACCTCGTGCTGCGGCACCGCGACGAGGCGGCGGCCCGTCGTGGCGTCGGGCTGGCCGTCGGCTGAGCTTCCGGTCGTCGTACGCGTGGGAGGGGCGCGGTGGTCACACCCACCGCGCCCCTCCCACGTCCGTCAGGACGCGGCGCCCTGGGTCTCGTCAGCCAGCGCCTCCGCGTACGCGACGAGCCGGGACGGCAGGTCCGTGCGCCGCTTGACGTCCAGCTTGCGGTAGACCCGGGTCAGGTGCTGCTCCACCGTGCTCACGGTGATGAAGAGCTTGCTGGAGATCTGCCGGTTGGTGTGCCCCTGGGCGGCCAGCGCGGCGACCCGGCGTTCGGCGTCGCTCAGCCCGTCGTCCGGCTCCTGCAACTCGGCGGCGGCCGGGTACGCCGGCAGCCCGCTGCCCGGCTCCCGGCGGATCAACCGCTGGGCCAGCACCGACGCCCCGCAGTCCTGGGCGAGCTGGTAGGCCCGGCGGACGAGCAGTCGGGCACGGGCGGAGTCCCCGGCACGCTGGAGCGTCTGGCCGGTGTCGCCGAGGGCCCGGACGAGTTCCAGCCGGTCGCCGCTGGACTGGAGCAGGTTGACCGCTTCGGAGAGCAGCTTGCGCCGGTGGTCCTGGGCGGCGGTGGTGGCGAGCAGCCGGAGCGTCCGACCCCGGGTGCGGTCGTCGACCCCGTGCGGCACCCGCAGCTGCTCCTGGAGCAGCTGGGTGGCCTGCGTCTTGTTGCCGACGCTGAGCTGCACCCGGGCCAGCTCCAACCGCCACGGCACCAGCCCGGCCGCGTCGATGCCCCAGGCCCGCATCAGCTCGCCGCACCGTCGCAGGTCGGTGGTGGCGGCGTGCGGCCGGCGCACGGCCAGGTGGTGCCGGGCCCGGGCGGCCAGGTAGTGCAGGCCCAGCGGGGTGCGGAACACGCCGGGCGGGACGGGGTGGGCGAGCCACCTCTCGGCCTCGGAGAACCGGCCCGACTCGGTCGCGCAGGCGACCAACGTGGCCAGCGGGCCGGCGACCGCCACCCCCCAGGCCGGGGCGGGCATGTCCTCCAGGGCCGCCCGCGCGTGGTGCTCCGCGCCGGGCAGGTCGCCGACGCGCAACGCCGCCTCCGCCCGGACCGCCCGGATGACGGCCCGCCACACCGGGGCGTGCTGGGCGACCGGCCGGCCGAGCAGCACGTCGCCCCAGACCGCGGCCCGGTCGGACCGACCCGCCCAGAGCAGCGCCAGCAGGGGAGCGGTCAGCAGGCCCAGCGCGCCGTCGTCGGTGTGGTGGCGCTGGAGAAGCTGCTCGGCGGTGGCCACGGTGTCGTTGTCCGCGGCCGGCGTCAGCGCGGTGCCGAGCACCGTCACCGCCTGGAGCAGCGGGCTGATCGTGGTCGGCGCGTTCGCCGCCCGGCTCCAGGTGCTCGGGGTCTCCCGCACGGTGGCCAGGTGGTCCGGGTGGGAGAGGGAGACCAGCAGCTGCATCATCCGCAGGCGACCGGCCGCGCCGGCCGAGCCGTGCTCCTCGTCCGACGAGAAGGCGCTGACCGCCTCGGTGGCCTCGTCCGCCCGGCCCTGCCAGAGCAGGTAGGGCACGGCGGCGAGGCCCGCGTCGGTGGACCAACCGGCGGCCCGCGCCGTCTCCACCAGCTCGGTCAGCTGCCCGTTCACGGTCAGCGGGTTGATCTGCCAGCGGGCGTTCACCAGCATCTCGGTGGTGGCGGTCCGCTGCTGCGCGTCCACCGGGGCGCGGGAGACCAGGCGCAGGCAGGCGGCGGCCACGTCGGGCCGCCCCGACGCCAGCGCGTGGCCGGCGGCGTCCTGGAGCACCGGCACCATCCAGGGCGCGCTCGCCGAGCCGGCGGCCACCAGATGCTCGGCGACCACGCTCGGCTCGGCGCCGTGGTCGTGCAGCACCTCGGCGGCCCGCTGGTGCAGGCTCCGCCGTTCGTCGGCCGACATGTCGCCCAGGATCGAGCGCAGGATGCGCGGGTGGCGCAGCTGGTCGGCCTCCATCAGACCGGAGGTACGCAGCACCCGCACGGCCGGGGCCGTCGACTCGGGCACCACGTCGAGGAGGTGGCCGAGCAGTTCGGTCGTCGCGGGCCGGTTGAGTACCGCCAGCGCCTGGGCCACCCGGCGCACCCCCGGCTCGTGCCGGTAGAGGCAACCGAGCACGGCCTGGTCGAACGCGTCGCCGACCGACGGGCCGTACTCGTCGCCCGGCTCCCCGCTGGCCCGCTCCTCGAGCAGCGCCCGGGTGAGCAGCGGATTGCCACCGGTCATGCGTACGCAGCGTTCCGCCGTCCGCCGGGCGTCGGCGTTGTCGGCTTCGCCGCCGACCAGCCGGGCGACGGCGTCGACGGTCAACGGTGGCAGGCCGATCCGGGAGAAGTGCGGCTGGCTGAGCAGCTCGGCCCGGAACAGCGGGTGCGGCGGGCGCAGCGTCGAGGCCTCCGCGAGCACGACCATGATCCGGGCGTGGCGCAGCCGGCGGGTCACGTAAAGAAGGCAGTGCAGCGAGGCCGGGTCCGCGTGGTGCACGTCGTCGACGGCGAGGACCAGGGGCCCGGCGGTGGTCAGGTCGAGCAGAGCGGCGAAGAGACCGTGCAGCAGCGGCGCCCAGGCCCGGTCGCCGTCGGCCGCCTCACCGCCGGGCTCGGGCAGCGGTACGGCGAAGGTGCCGTCCCGCATCAGCTTCTCGACCCGGGCCGCCGCCTCCGGCGTGAGCCGTGCACTGTGGAACAGCTGCCCGATCACGCCCAGGTGGAGTCCGCGCTCGGCCCGGGAGCCGGCGGCGCTCATCACCTGCCCGCCGGCGCCCGCCGCCCACTCGCTGAACGACTCCAGCAGGCTCGTCTTGCCGCTGCCCACGGCGCCGGTGACCAGCGCGACGTGGCCGCGCTGCTGGTCCTCACAAGCTCGGAATGCGCGCCGGAGACGGGTTGTCTGTTCCTCTTGCTGCACCAACACCAGCGTGTCAGCCCTTCTCGTACGCGGTGCGGGACCGGGAACCCCGGTGTGGCCGCCGCCGCCTCCCCCTTGCCGGACAGCCGCCCCTCCACCCGCGTCTTCCGGGTAGGGGTGGAGCGCACCGGGCCGCCGTGCCGGGTGGACCTGGAAATCTTTCGCCGGACCGGGGTTCTCGCCGTACGGTCCGCGTGCTGAGGGGAGTCTGGCACCGGCGCGGGTGTGCGACAACGGGCGCGAGACCCCATCGTTTCGCGCACAAACCTGCGGCCCTGAAACGCGTTTAGGGGTTGCGCGACGCGCGGTGAGGGGTGTCGGACTCGACCCGGTGGGGGAGATGGCGACACGATGAGTGGCTGGTGTCGGGTGTGCGGCTTGATGGTGTCACATCGGGCTCCGTCACGCACGTCCTCCTGCACGGACCGTGGCGGGGCGCGGACACCCGGCGACGGTCGGTGCGGGCGGAGTCCGCAGTGAACGGCCGGTGCCGGCCGGCGGAGGTGACGGCGGAGTGCGCGGGCGGCTGCCGGCGACGATCGGCGGAAGCCGGGGTGAACGGCGGGTCAACGACCGGCGGTGGCGTGAGCCGAGGGTGGACAGGCGCGGGAGCCACCGCGGCGCGACCCGCGGCGGCGACGGCCGGCGGGAGGCCGGGGCCGTGGTCGACCGGCGGCGGTCAATGCCGCCGGGGTCCGGCGGTCAGCGCTGCCGGGGCCCGGGAGGCCGGTGGCCCGGGTCGTCCAGAGCACGCGGCGGTGGGTCCAGGACCGTCGCGCCGGGTCGGTTCATGCGCAGCCGGGCGGCCAGTTCGCTGCGCGAGTTGACGTCCAGCTTCCGGTAGATCCGGGTCAGCCGCTGCTCGATCGCACTGACCGTCAGGAAGAGCTTCTCGGCGATCTCGCGGTTGGTGTGTCCCTGGGCGGCGAGGGTGGCCACACTGCACTCCGCGTCGGTCAGCCCCTGGACGACGACCGTCGCGCCGGCACCCCCGGCGGCACCGCTCCTGGCAATGGAGAGGCCGGGCCGCAGCATCGGGATCCCGCACTCCTCGGCGAGCATCCGGGCCGACCGCGCCGCGACGCGGGCCTGCCGCCGGTCGCCGATCTGCTGGTATGCCTGACCGAGGTCGGCCAGGTTGTGCGCCAGCTCCATCCGGTCACCGCACTGCCGCAGCAGTCGGACAGCGCTGCGCAGGTGCGGGATCCGGTCCGGCCCGTCCTCCGTGGCGGCCAGGACCCGCAGGGCGGCGGCGCGGTAGCGGACGTGGACGGGCCGCAGCCGGGCCAGCTCGTCGCGGACCAACCTGCCGGCCTGCTGGCGGCGGCCCATCCGGAGCAACGCCCGCGCCGACTCGGTCCGCCACGGGACGAGGCCCGAGAAGTCCAGCCGCCAGCGGTTCATCAGCTGCCCGCAGAGCTGGAAGTCGGCAAGCGCGGCCTCCGGGCTCCCGGCGGCGAGCGCGTGCATCCCGCGGGCCTGCAGGTAGTGCAGCCCGATCGGGGTCTCGAACATCGCCGGAGGCACCGGCACCTGGAGGGAGGCCGCCGCCGCGTCGAGCTGGTCCATGAAGGTGAGGGCCCGTATCCGGACGGCGAGCGGTATGCCGATCACCACCCCCCAGCCCTTCGGCGAGAGCTGGTTCAGCGCCTCGTCGGCCAGCTTCTCCGCTCGGGGCAGATCGCCGAGCCGTCCGGCGACGGCTGCCCGCAGGGCCGCGAGCGTCGCCGACGGGGTGGGGTAGCGCGGGGTGGCCGGGTTGCGGTTCAGCCGGTCGCACCAGTCGTCGGCCAGGTCCAGCCGGTCGGCGTAGATCATGGCGATGAGGGCGCAGACGGCGGTCCACATGTTCGGCTCGTCGTCCAGCCCGGTGGTCGACAGCGCCCGCTCGGCCTGCTCGACCGCGCCGGCGTCACCCCGGTCGAGCACGGCGGAGAGCAGGGTGGCGCCCTCGATCCCGCGCTTGACCTTGGCCAGCGTGAGCGGGTCCCGGGCGGCCACGGTGGGCGCCGGGCGGTCGACCATCACGCCGGGGTAGAGGGTCGACATCCAGGCCGTGGTGACGAGCAGTTCGGCGGCGGACCTCGTGTCCGCCCCTTCGCTCAGGTGGTTGACCAGCTCGACGGCCTTGTCGATCTCACCGTGCCAGAGCAGGTAGTGGATGGGACCGGCGGCCTGCTGGCTGCCGAGGTGCCCGGCCCGGATGGCGGTGATGACGTCGACCAGGTGGGGGATCGCCGCCTGCGGGTCGAGGCGCCACTCGGCGCGGGCCAGCGCGGAACGGATCCGCGCCCGCAGGCATTCGCCGGCGCAGCCGCGGTGTGCGCGGCGCAGGTATCGCAGCGCGGTCTCCACCTCGCCGTCGAGCAACGCCTGCTCGCCGGCCTCCAGCAGGGTCTGCGCCATCCAGGGCTCGGCCAGCTCGTCGATCCCGACCAGATGCGGCGCGATCCGCGCCGGGACCGCGCCGTCGTCGTGCAGCAGGCAGGCCGCCTCCAGGTGCAGCCGTGCGCGTTCCTCGGCGGTCATGCCGTCGATCACGGCCTGGCTCACCGCCGGATGGCGCAACCCCTGCTCCGTGATCAGCCCCGCGCTGGTCGAGTCGTCGATCGCGCCGAGCGCGGCCCGTGACCGTGCGTCCACGAGGTGGGGCAGCAGGTTGCCGTGCAGCGGCTCGCCGGTCACGGCCAGTACCCGGGCGGCATCGAGCACCAGGTGGTCGCAGCGGTACAGGCAGCTCAGCACGGCTTCCCGGAACGACTCCCCGACCACCGGGCGGTCGGCGGGCCGGGGAGCGGCCGCCTGGTCCTCGGCAAGCGCCTGCACCAGCAGCGGGTTGCCGCCGCTGATCCGGTGGCTCTCCTCGGCGATGGTCCGGGCGACCGGAACGCCGAGTCGCTGGGCGAGCAGTTGGAACGTTCCCTCGGCGGTGAGCAGCGGCAGCCGGATGCGCTGCAGCCTCGTGGGTTGCAGCAGTTCGGCGTGTACGTCGGGCCGCCACGGCCGGGTGCGCGGCGCCTCCGTCAGGATGATCAGCACGGGCAGACCGGAGATCCGGCGCGCCACGTAGTCGAGGCAACGCAGCGACGGCACGTCGGCGTGGTGGATGTCGTCGACCGCGATGACCAGCGGCCCCTGCGCGGTCATCTCGAGCAGGGCCCCACCGATCGCGGCGGTGGCCAGGGCGGTGTCCTCGTGGTCGGTGTCGTCGGCGTCGGCCCAGGTGAGGGCGCCCGCGTCCAGCAGCCGCCCGAGGCGGGCCCAGATGTCGGGGTTGCCGGCCCCACTCAACGGCGCCGCCCGGACGAGCTGCCGGACGACCTCCAGCGGAACGGTGCGTTCGGCGCGGGAGGCACTCGCGCCGAGGACACGCGCCCCGGAGGCGCAGGCCCGCCGGGCGATGGTCTGCAACAGCGTGGTCTTGCCGGAGCCGACCGGGCCGGTCAGCACGGTCACGGTCCGGTTGGTCGGGGGGGCGTCGTCCTGGAACAGGTCCGTCAGCCGGCGTTCCAGCATGCTGAGCAGGCACGACCGCTCGGTCAGCTCCATCGACACGGCCCCCGGAGGAGCGTGCGGTCCGCGGTCACCGGAGGGGCCGCCCGCCCTGCGCGCCCCTGGAGCTCGACGAAATCGGAGACCGGCAATTCTTGACCCATTCCATTATTAGCAAATATAGACGACCGTCGAGCATGGCCGGCGAACCATCGACCGACTTGACCTGCTGGGTGACTCCGGGTCGCGCTCCCACCAGTGTCGGCGATATTCGTCAGCCCTCCGGGCCGGTCTCCCCAATCGACCACCGTGATGGTGGGAGTATGGCAGTTCGGCAATTGGGCGGCAAGCCGAGGTTTGTAAAGGATGGGCAAACATCGGTTCTGTGTCCGCCGCCCGACCGGGGCCTTCGATGCGCGACTGACAACGGAAAGTCGCCGGGCGGTCCCGTAACGTGACAGCATGCCGTTGCGGCCCATTGGTCACGCCTTTCCGACCCGCTCGGCGATTGGCGGACGCGTTGTTGCGTGCTAGGCGTCCGGTGCGCTTCCGCGTCGTCGCCGCGACGGGGCTCCGGTCGTCGACGTGTCGGCGGCGGCCGCCTCCCGTCGGGGCGTCCCGGGGCCGTTCCGCCGCGGGGTGGGCCGGAGGCTCTGAAGGTCATCTCGTGTAAGCGCTGCTCAACTCAGTGTCAACATGGCCCACGGGCGGTCCGGTGGCCGTCCGCGAGGCTCGGTCCGACGAGAGTCTGCCGCGTCCCGAGCGGGCGTCGACGCCTTCCTTCCGCCGGGCGGGGCCGGCCGGGAGCCCCGGGTGGGCGGCTCGACAATTGTTGAAGGTTCCCGATTGTTGCGGAGTGCAACATTGCCGGCCCGAAGTGCGGCCGCAGGCCGCCGGGTCGGGACCGGGATCGGGACTCGGCGCCCGCCACCGACGTGCCACCGATTCGGACCTTTGGGAAATTCGCCGATTATGTTGTTAAAAAAGAATTATGCGCACAGGAATCTGTCGGCGGAAGCCGGCATTGCCGCGTGGCCCGCGCGAATGACGATCAGACAATGGTGACCGACATCAATGCGCCGACCGTTTCCTCGTGCTGGCCGACAATTTTTCGTCAAAAGTCGACTCCAATGTCTGCCAATCCTGACGGCTTGTCGTCCATCCATAGTGTCGGCCACGGGAAAGGACGGCCGGGCCTGCCGTCGCCGAAAACCGGACGAGATCCTGTCCTACCTGGCCTGTCGGCCTCGCAGGGGGCCCCGGGCCGGGCGGCTAGGGGTTGTGCCGGGCCGATAGCCCGGCCTAATTTCGGGGCACCCGTTTCCAACATCGGGATAGCCGGATATGGGGCCACGCGTGCCCCTGACCTGAAGGGTTCTGTGGCCGTCGTGATGTCCCACCTGCTGCCGCGACTCGTTGCCGCCCTCCGCAGGGGATAGCGCAGATGACACTGCTGCCGGCGCTGCGGGGATTCGGCGCGGACCGGGCCGATGCGGTCAGGGTGGCCGGCGGCACGCTCTCCAGCGAGGCCCTGCTCGGCTGCGTCACCGCGGTGGCCGACCGGATCAGGGGCGCGGTCGCGGTCGCGGTCGACGGCACGCCGACCCTGGAGACGGTGGTCGGAATGCTCGGCGCCGTCCACGCGGGCGTCCCGCTCGTACCGCTGCCCCCTGACGCCGACGAGTGCGAACGGGACCGCATCCTGCGGCAGTCCGGCGCGACGGTGCTCCTCGGCCGTGACCGGTCCGACACCTACCGGCTGCCCACCGTCCCGGTCGACCTGCGCCAGCGCTCCTCGACCCCGCATCCCGAGCCGGCGCCGGGCACCGACGCCGTCATCCTCTACACCGGGGGTGCCGGCGGGCCGCCGCGCGGGGTGCGCATCTCGCGCCGTGCCATCGCCGCCGACCTCGACCTGCTGGCCGGCGCGTGGCGGTGGAGCGAGGAGGACGTCGTGGTCCAGGGCGCGCCGCTGTTCCGGGCGTACGGCCTGATCGTCGGCCTGCTCGGCGCGCTGCGGGTCGGCAGCCGCTTCGTCCACCTCGACCGGAACGCCGCCGCCGGACCGGTCGGCACCATGTACCTGGCGTTGCCCGAGCAGTGGGCGAAGATCGCGCTGAACGTCCGGTGGGCCCGGTCGCTGTCGGCGGCGCGGATCCTGATCTCCGCGGATGCCCCACTGGCCTGCGCCGTGGCCGAACGTCTCCGGCTGCTCACCTCGCACGCGCCGGTCCAGGCGTACGGCACCACCGAGACGCTCATCGCGCTGACCGGGCGGGCCGACGACCCCACGGCCGTCGGTGCCGTCGGCACCCCCCTGCCGGGGGTGGAGACCCGGGTGCTGGACCGCGAGGCCCGACCGGTGCCGGCCGACGGCGAGTCGGTGGGCGAGCTGAGCATCTGCGGGCCGACGCTGTTCAGCGGCTACGTCGGGGGCGGGCGGGGCGTCGCCGCCGGTCACTGGCACGCCACCGGCGACCTGGCCACCGTGGCCGCCGACGGCTCGTACCGGATCATCGGGCGGCGCGGGCTCGACGTGGTGCACTGCCGGGGCCGGCGGATGCACGCCGGGCAGATCGAGGAGGCGTTGCTGAGCCACCCCGGGGTCCGGGAGGCCGCCGTCGTCGGCACGCCGCACCACGCGCTCGGCGAGCAGGTCACCGCGTACGTCGTCGCCGAGGGATTGACCGCCCAGGTGCTCATCGACCACGTCGGCCGGTACCTCTCGGCGGGTCAACGGCCCCGGCGGGTGCACTTCGTCGACGAGCTGCCGCGCAGCCCGCTCGGCCGGATCAGGAAGTCCCTGCTGATCGCCGCCGGTTGAGCCGACCGGGCCGTGGGCGGCGGCCCGCCGGTCTCCGCCCCGCGCTCAGCCCTCCACCCAGCCGTGCCGCCGGGCCAGGTCCAGCATCCGGGCGCGCACGGCCACGATCTGCGCCCCGGTCAGGTCCGACACGGAGGTCACCAACGCCTCGGTGGTCTCCGTGCAGAAGGCCCGCTCCGAGAGCACGTCGCACAGGCCCTCGTCGTCCTCCGCGCCCTGCCCGCTGTCCCTGCTGCGCCCGGCGGCGAGCGACCCGACGGCCCGGGAGGGCCCGGCCGCGCCGTTCCGCTCCGCTCCCGCGACAGCGCCGACCACCCGCACCAGCACGGCCTTGGGGCCACGGTCGGTCCCCACCGCCTCGTACTCCACCGGGACGCCGGGCGTCAGCGTCCACTTGTCGCCGTCCAGCATGTTCGCGTGCACGAACACGTCGTCGCTGCCGTCGTCCGGGGCGATGAACCCGTAGCCCCGCACCTCGTCGAACCGCACCACCTTGCCAGTGAGCATCGCTTTCCCGCATCCATCCGACCAAAATCCGCATGCCCCGCCCGTGGGAACCGGGGCCCGCCCCCAGACTGGCAGCCGTCCGCGTGGCCCGGCACCCGTACCCGACCCCTATGGTGCACGGTACCGCCGGTGCCGGTGCGGCGAGGGTTGCCACAGCGCCTAGCATCGGCGGACGTGATCGAACAGATCCTGCCCCCCGCCGTGGCGGTGGCCGAGGCCTTCACGGACCCCGCCGGCCTGACCCTGTTCCCCGAGGAAGAGGCGCTGGTGGCCCGGTCGGTGGAGAAGCGCCGCCGGGAGTTCACCACCGTGCGGCACTGCGCCCGCACCGCCCTCGGCGAGCTGGGCCTCGCGCCGGCGCCGATCGTCTCCGGCGCCCGCGGCGCCCCGGTCTGGCCGGCCGGGGTGGTCGGCAGCATGACGCACTGCGACGGCTACCGGGCGGCGGTCCTCGGCCGTACGACCGCGTTCGCCACCCTCGGCGTGGACGCCGAGCCGCACGCGCCGCTGCCCGACGGGGTGCTCGACGCGATCGCCCTGCCGGCCGAGCTGGCCCGCACCGCCACGCTGGGCGCGGCCCGCCCCGCCGTCTGCTGGGACCGCCTGCTGTTCAGCGCGAAGGAGGCGGTGTACAAGGCGTGGTTCCCGCTCACCGGCCGGTGGCTGGACTTCTCCGAGGCGGACATCGTGATCGATCCGGCCGGCACGTTCGAGGCCCGGCTGCTGGTGCCCGGCCCGGTCCTCGGCGGGACCCCGGTGACGGCCTTCGCCGGCAGGTTCCTGGTCGACCGGGGACTGGTGGCCACCGCGATCAGCATCCCGGCCGTCCAGCCCTAGTCCGCCGTCAGCCTGGTCTTCTGCACCTTGCCGAGGGCGTTGCGGGGCAGCGCGTCGACCAGGCGTACCTCGCGGGGCCGCTTGTGCGCCGACAGGTGCCGGGCCACGAAGTCGATCAGCTCGGCCCCGTCCACCCCGTCGCCCACCACGTACGCGGTGACCTGCTGGCCGAGGTCGGGGTGCGGGGTGCCCACCACGGCTGCCTCGCGGACCCCCGGGTGCGCCAGCAGGGCGTCCTCCACCTCGCCCGCGCCGATCCGGTATCCACCGCTCTTGATCAGGTCGGTGGACGCCCGGCCGACGATCCGGTGCCAGCCGTCCGGGTCGACGGTGGCGACGTCCCCGGTGCGGAACCAGCCGTCCGGGGTGCGGCCCGCCGCGTCGGCGTCCGGGCGGTTCAGGTACCCGTCGAACAGCGTGGGGCCGTCGACCTGGAGTTCGCCCATCGCCGCCCCGTCGGCGGGGAGCGTGGCGCCGTTCTCGTCGACCAGCCGCGTACGCATCCCGGGCAGCGGCAGCCCGACGGTGCCCGGCCGGCGCGGGCCGTCCGCCCGGGCGCTCACCGTGATCAGGGTCTCGGTCATCCCGTACCGCTCGACGGGCCGGTGCCCGGTGAGGGTGGCGAGGTCCGCGAAGACCGCCGCCGGCAGCGCCGCGCTGCCCGAGACCAGCAGCCGGGCCGGACGCAGCGCCCGTGCCGCTTCCGGGTCGGCGGCGATCCGGGACCACACGGTCGGCACGCCGAAGTACATCGAGCCGTTGGCGGCGGCGTACCGCTCGGGTCGCGGCCGGCCCACGTGGTGCAGCCGGCTGCCCAGCCGCAGCGGCCCCAGCACGCCGAGCACCAGCCCGTGCACGTGGAACAGCGGCAGGCCGTGCACCAGCAGGTCGTCCGGCGTCCACGCCCAGGCGTCGGCCAGCCCGTCCAGGCAGGCGGCGACCGCTCGGCGGGAGATCACGGCGCCCTTCGGGGCGCCGGTGGTGCCGCTGGTGTAGAGGATCACCGCGGTGCGGGCCGGGTCCGGCTCGGGGTGCACGGTGTCCGAGCGCCGGGCCAGGTCGACGGGCACGACGGCCCGGCCCGCGCCCGCTGCGGTGCGCTCCGCGCCGGCCGGGACCAGCAGCGCCGTCGACCCCGAGTCGCGCAGGATGTGGTCGCGCTCCATCGGCCCGGCGTCCGGCGGGACCGGCACGACCGCCGCTCCGGCGGTCAGCGCGCCGACCACCCCGACCACCGTCTCCAGGGTGGCGGTGGCCTCGATCGCCACCCGGTCGACGCCGCGCAGCTCGTCGGCCACCGCCGCGGCCAGGCGGCGCAGCTCCACCCAGGACACCGCCCGGTCGTCGACCCGGATCGCGTCCGGACGCTCGTCGGTGCCTCTCGCGAGCCAGCTCAGCAGCGGCATGGTGCGACCCCTCTCCAGCGGCTCGGCCCGGGCCGGCCCGGCCGGGCGCGCCGGCGCCCGACGGTGGGCACCTGGAACGCCGGTAGGGTCGGTGGGCGCGGCGGATCCGGGGTGGCCGCGCGCCGCGGCGGGCCCGGAACGACGTCCTGACCGTAGTCGGGGCTCCCGGGGGCCGGCCACCCCTACGGACGGGCGCGGGCGGGTCGGACGGGAGGTGGCGTCGGTGGTCGCGGACGCGGCGGCGTCGACGGCGGTACCGGGCGGTGTCCGGGCCGTGGTGCTCGACCTCGACGGGGTGCTGGTCGACAGCCTCGCCGTGGCCAGGGAGGCGTTCGCCCTCGCGTACGCCGAGGTGGTCGGCGACGGCGTCGCCCCGGTCGAGGAGTACTGCCGCCACCCGGGCCGGTACCTGCCGGAGGTGCTGGAGCTGATGGGCCTGCCGGCGGCGCTGGCCGGACCGTTCGTGCGGGAGAGCAACCGCCTCGCGCACCGGGTCACCCCCGTCGACGGGGTGCCGGAGCTGCTCGGCACCCTGCGCCGGCGCGGGATCGCGCTGGCTGTGGCCACCGGCCGCAGCGGAGTCCGCGCCCGCGACCTGCTCGGCCGGCTCGGTCTGCTGCCGCTGGTCGACCACGTGGTGGGCTCGGACGAGGTGCCCCGGCCGAAGCCCGCTCCGGACATCGTGCGGCGGGCGCTGCGCCTGCTCGGGGCCCGCCCCGGTGAGGCGCTGATGGTCGGCGACGCGCCCAGCGACCTGGCCAGCGCGCGGGCGGCGGGGGTGCTGGCCGTGGCCGCGCTGTGGGGCGAGTCCGACGAGGAGACCCTGCGCGCCGCCGGCCCGGACGTCGTCCTGACCCGACTCGACGAGCTGCTGCCGTTCTGCGCGGTCCGTCGGTGACCGGCACGCGTCGACCGGACACCTGCGGGTGACCGGTCGGCACCCCTGCCCCGCGCCGCGTTGGCGGTCGGCACCCCTGTCCCGGGCCGATTCCCGGTTCGATACCCCCGATTTGTCAGCTGATCAGTTGATCGACGCATCGGTTGGCCGGATGATGTCGGGCGTCGGTCGGCCCGGCTCCGGCCGGCACCGGCCCGTTCCCGCAAGCCGACGCCGCGATCAGCCGAGGGGTCCCGCCCTTCTCGACGGCAACCCGCACGTGAAGGAGGACCACCCCCCATGCCGGTCATCGAAGTCGATCATCTGCAGAAACGGTACGGCGAGAAGATCGCGGTCGACGACGTCTCCTTCACCGTGGAACAGGGCGAGATCTTCGGCGTGCTCGGCCCGAACGGGGCCGGCAAGACCACCACGGTCGAGTGCGTGCAGGGGTTGCGTCGTGCCGACGGCGGCACCATCCGGGTGCTCGGGCTCGACCCGATCCGCGACCGCACCGAGGTGCGGCAGCGCGTCGGCGCCCAGCTCCAGGAGAGCCAGCTGCCGGACAAGGTGCGGGTGTGGGAGGCGCTGGACCTGTACCGGTCCTTCTACCGCAACCGGGCCGACATCGACGAGCTGCTGACCGACCTCGGCCTGGCCGAGCAGCGCAACACCTACTTCCAGAAGCTCTCCGGCGGGCAGAAGCAGCGGTTGTCGGTGGCGCTGGCACTGGTCGGCAGGCCGGAGGTCGCGATCCTCGACGAGCTGACCACCGGCCTCGACCCGCAGGGCCGCCGGGACACCTGGGACCTGGTCGAGCGGATCCGCGACCGGGGCGTCACCGTCGTGCTGGTGACCCACTTCATGGAGGAGGCGCAACGCCTCTGCGACCGGCTCGCGATCATCGACAAGGGTCGGGTGGTGGCCATCGACAGCCCCGCCGGCCTGCTCACCCGGGTCGGCAACGAGCACCGGGTGTACTTCCGTCCCGCCGAGCCGGTCGAGGACGCCCTGCTGCTCGCGGCGCCCGACGTGACGGGGGTGTCCCGCCACGGCGACGAGGTGACGGTGACCGGCACGAAGGACGTGCTCCAGTCGGTCATGTCCGTGCTCAACGGGCGCGGGATCGAGTACACGGCGCTCCGCGTCGAGCAGCCCACCCTCGACGACGCGTTCGTCTCCCTCACCGGCCGTTCGGGCCGGACCGCCGCGCAGTCCCCGACCGACGGGAGGTCGTCGTGAGCGCCCTGTCCAAGCTGATCGCCGTCGAGACCAAGCTGTTCCTCCGGGAACCGGTGTCGTTGTTCTTCGTCTTCGCCCTGCCGATCGGCCTGATGCTCGTCTTCGGGCTGCCGCAGCGCGCCGGCACGGCCGCCGACACCGGCCAGCACGCCGAGCAGACCTTCCTGCCGTCCCTGGCGCTGGCCCTCACCATCGGCATGCTCGCGCTCTTCACCCTGCCGATGGCGCTCGGCATCTACCGGGAACGCCGGGTGCTGCGCCGCCTGGCGACCACCCCGGTGCAGCCCGCCCTCCTGCTGGTGGCCCAGGTGGTGGTCAACCTCGTGATGGGCGTCCTCGGCGCGGTGGTCACCGCCATCGCCGTACGGTTCCTGCTGGACCAGCCGGCGCCGGCCAACGTTCCCGGGTTCGTGCTGGCCTTCCTTCTCGGGGTGGCGTGCCTCTTCGCCGTCGGTCTGCTGATCGCGGCGCTGGCGCCGTCCGCCAGGGCGGCGCAGTCGATCGGCCCCGCGCTGTTCTTCCCGCTGCTCTTCCTGGCCGGTGCCTGGCTGCCCCGCGACCGGATGCCGAGCGCGCTGGCCGCCATCGCCGACTACTCGCCGCTGGGTGCCACGGTGGACACGCTCGGTGCGGCGTGGGCGGGCGCCAATCCGGAGCTGCCGCAGCTGATCGCCCTGGCGGTGATGGCCGTGGTCGGTTCCGTGGCGGCCACCCGGTTCTTCCGCTGGGAGTGATCCTCCACACCCTGATGGCCGGTGCGGTGGACGTCGTGGCTGCCCAGGGCCGTTCCTAGGGGTGCCCTAAGGGTGTCTGCCGAATGTGATCTGGATTACGTTCGGAGCAGAACGGGCGGCCGGTCACCGGACAAGGACGTTCGACCGTGAAGCGTCCGTTCACCCGGCAACGGGTGTCGTCAGGCCTGTGTGGACGCGTCCGCCGCCGTGCGGCGGCTCGTCCGAGGTGTGCGGAATGCGACGGAGGTCGTGCCATGAAGGACGTTTCGCAAGCTGATCCGGTCACCCGGGACGCAGTCGGCGTCATCGACGCCGTCCTGGAGGGCGGTCCGGTCGATCTGCCGGCCGACCTGCGCAGCCGCCAGGTGGCGCGGGCGGAGGAGAAGATCAAGGTCCTGCACTACGGCGGGTACGAGCACTTCGAACGGGGCGCCACCCCGCCGGCGGTCGACCTTCCGGTGGTCTTCCGCTGGACCGGTCGGACCCGGATCGCCGAGTAGGGGAAGGGCGGCACCAGTCACATGAGGGCACAGAACCACCGGCCGGGTCCCCACCTGACGGTCAGCGACACGAACGAGGCCATCGCCTTCTACACGGATGTCTTCGACGCCGTCGCGATCGAGCGGGAGTGCCTGCTCGACGGGCGCGTACTGCACGCGGAACTGGCCGTCGGCGGCCACCGCCTGACCGTCAGCGAGTGGTACGAGGCGGGCACGCCGTCGACGGCCGAGACCCGCGACGACGTGTTGACCATCGAGCGGACCGACCCCGAGTCGGTGCTGCGGCGGGCGGTGGCCGCCGGTGCCCGCGTGGAGACCCCGGCGGATCCGTCACGCCAGGTGACGCTGCGCGATCCCGCCGGCCTGTGCTGGGCCGTCGTCGGCCCGCAGCGGGCGGCGTAGGCGAACGCCCGCAACGCCCACCGCGCCGCCGGGCCGACGGTCACTCCGCCGGCCCGGAGCGGTGGGCGTTGCGGGCGCGCAGGGCGAAGAAGAGCGCCGCGGCCCGGCGGACCTCACCCGGTCGCCGCGGATCCGTGGCGATCTCGTGCAGCAGGTCCCGGTCGGCCCGGTCCGCCGCCAGCGTCGTCAACAGCGAGAAGCACTCCCGGGCGGCGTCCCGGCCGCCGGGACCGTCCGCGCCGCCGGACCAGTGGGTGAGCAGCGCCGCCAGCACGTCCGCCCGGAACGACGGCGCGCCGGCGGCGGCCGTGCCCCGGCCGGCGAGCAGGTGACCGGCGGCGATCGCCCCGACCGGCTCGGTCAGCCGCGCGCGCAGGAAGACCGGCGTGACGGCGGCCCGACTGATCGCCTGCAACGCGACGAACCGCGCCGAGCCGGTGTTCATCAGCGTCACCCACTCGTCCGGCCGCCAGTCGCGGGCGAGCGGCCCGGCCGCCAGGTACTCCACCAGGCTGGGCCAGACCGACGCCAGGGCGTGGCGGTCGGCCCGGAAGAGGTCGGTGGCGAGCAGGATCTGCCGTACGTGCACGGGCCAGTCGGGCAGCACCGCCGCAGGGGGAGCCGGCGCGTGGGCCGTCGACCACTCCACGACCGCCGCCACCGGGTCGCGGCCGGCGACGGCGGCGGTCGCCGCCACCTCGACGAGGTCGGTGTGCCGGGTGTCCAGCCAGGCGGCGACCGCCGCGCCCTCGGGCGGGTTGCGCCGCAGCGCCGCGCAGGCGGCGTCGAGGCTGGTCCGGCCGCCGCGCAGCAGGGCGCGGACGAACTCGTCGAGCAGGGCGGCGGGGCCCGGCCGCGCGGCCGCCTCGGCCTGCCCGCCCTCCCAGACCAGCACCGCGACGGTGGCGGTGAGCGGATTGTGCAGCGGCTCGGTGATGCGCTGGGCGTGGGTCCAGTCCAGGAACCTGCGGGCCGTGGCGCCGTCGGGGAACCAGCGGGCCGCCAGCAGCGCCACGTCCGCGTCGGTGAAGTGCGCCAGGTGGTACGCCGGGTAGCCGTCGCCCAGCACGGCCAGCTCGTCCTCCGCCAGGTGCCGCGTGGTCACCAGGAGCCGCCAGGGCCTCGGTGGGCCGGACGGGCCGGGGGAGCGGGCCAGCTCCGCGAGGCGGTTGAGGACGACGGCCCGCTCGTCCGGGTCGGCGACGGCGTCGAGCGCGTCGACGCAGACCAGCCACCGCCGGCCGGGGGCGGGGGCCTGCTCGACGTCGAGCGGGACGCCCTCGCGCGGGTACGCCTCGGCGAGCGCCGCGGGCAGCGTCTGGTGCACCAGGGCGGCGGCCGGCAGGCTCACCAGCACCGGACCGGGTGGGGAACGCCGGCGTCGGCCGCGCCCGGCGAGCCACCGCCGCGCCGACCGGGCGCTCTCGTAGCGGACGAGCGCCGTCTTCCCGCTGCCCGGCTCCCCGATCAGCAGCACGTTGCCGGTGCCGGTGAGCAGGTCCGCCACGTCGACGCCGTCGCCGGACGGGGCGAGTCGCGGCACCGCCCGGCGGGGCACGTACACCTCGGACAGCGGTTTGACGTAGCCGCCGAAGCGGTGCGGGTGGACGATGCCCGCGTCCGCCTCGCCGCGCCAGACCGGGCGCAACGAGGTCCACCAGCCGCGCCGGCCCCGGGTGTGGCGGCGGACGGCGACGACCGCGGTGGCGAGCGCCAGGGTGCCGCTGACGACGCTGGCGACCTTGTCCGAGACGTCCAGGTCCATCGGCGGTCAGGACCGCCCGGCGGGCCGGTCCGCCGACAGGTGGTGGGCGCCGCATCCCTCGCAGTACGCGCCGCCCTGCTCCTCGCCGCAGTGCCGCCACGGCGCGGGCGGTCCGGCCGGCTTGTCCCGCTGCGCCGGCGGCTCCTGCGGTCCCCACCGGGACGTGTGGTGGGCCACGACCAGGGAGGACTGCGTGAGTCGGGCGTCGACGTCGGGCTTGAGGCGGACCCGGCCGCCGGCGGCGTCCAGGACGTCCACGACGCGGGCGAGAAGGGCGACGTCGTCGTCGCGGCCCGAGGCGTGGGCGAGCGCCACCGCGCGCCCGAGGTGCTCCTCCGCCTCGGCGACCCGGCCCGCCCGGGCGGCCGCCAGCCCTCGCTGGACCGCCGCCGCGTAGTCCTGCTGGCGGGTGTAGTACGCGACGCTCTCGTTGATCTCGGAGTAGCGCAGGGCGTCCTCGGTCCACTCCACGTCGAGCGGCGCCTCCACCGGCGTGGTGTCCGTCCCCGCGTGGACGCTCAACCAGCCGATGCGCCGCCGGGCCCCGGGCACCATCGCGTCGACCTCCAGGGCGACGTGGTAGTCCCGCTGGTCGTGCGGGCTCCACGCGCCGACCGGGTAGTCGGTGCCCAGCTCGCCGGCCGGCTCGCCGCGCCCGCTCAGGTCGGCGAGCGCCGGGTGCACCTGCTTGACGAAGCGGACCCGGGCCAGCCCGGTCGTGCGCACCCGGAGCCGGACGTCGGGGACCCGCCGGGACATCGCGCGGGTCAGCACCGCCCGGAAGTCGTCGGCGAGCCCGGTGAGGTCCTCGACCGGCACGACGGGGTTGGCGCCCAACGCCTCCGCGATGCCGAGCAGCTCCGCCGCGTCCCAGTCGTGCACGCCGTCGGCGGAGCCGATGGCGCGGCAGTCGACGGTGAACCGGCCCACGCAGTCGTCCACCGCCGCCCGCAGGTCGGCGGGGCGCTGGGACTCGTTGCGCCCGTCGGTGAGCAGGATGACGTGCCCGATCGCGTCCGGCCGCGTGGCCAGCAGGTGGCGGGCCAGCAGCAGCCACGTGCCGATGGCGGTGCCGCCGTGCGGCGCCACGTGCCGCAGCGCGTTGCGGGCGGCGGCCCGGGTGGTCTCGTCGGCGACCGCCAGCCGCCGGTCGCCCGGGTAGACCATGGTGGCGTGGGCGGTGCCGGACACCACCGCGAACGCGACCCCGTCGGGCAGGGCGTCGATGGCCGCGGCGGTGGCCTGCCGGGCGGCGCGCATCTTGGCCTGGGGCGCGCCCATCGAGCCCGAGGAGTCGAGCAGGATCACCTCCGCGAGGTCGTCGCGCCGGACGTCCGCGTGGACGGGTTCCTCGCCCCGGACGGTGGCGACCACGTCGAGGACCGCCCCGTCGGCGGAGACGCACTCGGTGTGGTGCACGCGCAGCCGCAGCGGCAGATCGTTGGCGGGGGACACGGGTGACCTCTTTCCGTCGGGGCCGGCGGCCGGGATCACCACCACGTCACCGGCCGGTACGCGTTGGCCAGCTCGACGAGCGCGATCCGCTCGCGCCGGTCGGCGGTGCGCCGGGCGCGGGAGCGGCAGCGGCGCTCGAAGGCGCGGCGGAGGGCGGTCTCGTCGAGCCGGTGCCCGAACAGCCGCCGGCCGCCGTGGCGCCCCTCGGTCAGGTCGCAGTCCAGCGCGATCCGCAGGATGTGCGCCTCCACCTCCTCGCGTTCGCCGAACGGGGGCAGCTTGTCGACGATCGCGGCGGCGTCGAGCGCCGTGTCGAGCCGGTGCCCGTCGTCCGGCGCGTCGAGCAGGATCCGCACCGCGCAGGTCACCGCCGCCGTCGAGGCGCGGGAGGACTCCGGCACCCGCAGCAGGGCGTCCGCCGCGCTGCGCGCGTCCGCCGTCTCCAGCAGGCAGCGGGCCAGCCCGAACGCCGCGCCCACCACGCCCGGGTCGGCGTCCCACACCCCCCGGTAGTGGTCGGCCGCCGTGCGCGGGTCACCGTCGAGTTCGCAGGCCACCGCGTACGCGAGCCGCGTGGACACCTCGCCGGGCAGCCAGCCGTAGACCTGCCCGAACCAGCGTCGGGCGGTGGCGGCGTCCCGCCCCACCAGGGCCACCAGGCCGCGGTGCCACCACAGTGCCCAGTCCCGCAACTCCTCGGGGAAGTCGGCGAGCAACGGGCCGGCCTCGTCCACCCGCCCGGTGGCGAGGTGGGCGCGAACGGCGCGGTAGGTCACCTGGGCGGTTTGTTCCGGGGCGGTCCGCAACAGCTCGATGAGCTCGGCCGGGTCGGCGGAGCCGAGCGAGGCGAGGAACCCGGCGGCCGGGTCGGCGCCGTCGACCAGGGGTACGGGCAGGCCGAGCATGATCTCCACGACGTCCAGGGCGTCGCGGTCGGTGTGCAGGGCGAAGGCGCACGCGGACGGGCTGAACAGGGTGGACCGGGTCGGCCGGGGCACGCCGTCGGTCGCCGAGCTGACCTGCCGTCGTACCCCCCGGACCTGTTCGCGCATCTCGGCGGCCGAGGCGAAGCGGTCCTCCGGTTCGGCGGCGGTGGCGCGGGCGAGCAGCCGCAGGAACGGGTCGAGCCGCGCGGGCACAGGGAGCCGCAGCACGTCCTGTCCCGGCGGGATCCGGGTCACCTCGGTGGAGCGGGGCACCAGGGTCAGCGCGGCCAGCGTCCGGCCGACGGTGTAGAGGTCCGACCGCACGCTCGGACCGGCGGGCCCCAGCCGCTCCACCTCCGGTGCGGTGTACCCCGCGGTGCCCCACGCCGGGCTCACCGTGTTGTCGATCCGGCGGGCCGCGCCGAAGTCGACCAGCTTGATCGGGTCGTTGGTGCCCTGGCCGCCGACCCGCATCACGTTCTCGGGCTTCAGGTCGCAGTACAGCCAGCCCTGGTCGTGCAGGTACTCGAAGGCGTCGAGGATCTGCACGGCGTAGCCCAGGGCCTGCGCCACGTCCACGGCGCAGGACCCGCCGCCCGGGGCGGCCGCGCTGCGGGCCTCCTCCAGGGTGCCGCCGTTGACGTACTCCATCACCAGGTAGCCGGCGTCCCGGTCGGACTCGGGCCGCAGCGCGTGGGTGATGGTGACGATCCTCGGGTGGTTCAGCGCGATCAGCGCCTGCCGTTCGGCGACGAACGCCGCGATGGCCTCCCGGTCCTCCGGGTTGCGCTGCCCCTTCAGCACCCGCCAGGCGCCGTCCATGTCCTCGTCGCGGGCGAGGAACACCCAGCCGACCCCGCCGTTGCCCAGGCAACCCTCGATCCGGTAGCGCCCGGCGCGCAGGTCGCCGTCGGCCAGGGGCGGGGTGAAGGAGTACCGGGTGCCGCAGTCGGGGCAGAAGCCGGCCACCCGGGGCAGCCGGGGACCGCGGTGGCGGGGGCACCTCGTGTTGCCGCAGTAGCGGGAGTGCTCGGGCACGACCGGCTGCGACACCACCGCCGTCAGAGGGTCGTGGGGCCGTGCGGTCGGCAGCACAGTCGGTCGCTCCCACGGCCGGGACGTCGTCCGCAGGGGCCGTGGGTCGGCCTCCGCAAGCCGGACCGGCCCGCCGACGGCGCCGGGCTCGGCACCCGCGCCGGCCCCGACGCACTCGTGCCCCCACAGCCGGCAGAACCCGTCCTGGTCGACGGTGCCGGGGCAGTTGCGTTCCGCGCAGCCGCGGCTCGCCGTCATCGCGTACCCCCGTTCACGGCCCGCTGGTAGGCCCGTACCGCCCGGCTCGCGGCGGTCACGGCGAAGGCGTCGGGGCGCAGCGCGGCGAGTGCCTCCCGGTAGGCCCGTTCGACCTGCGGGTGCTCGGCCCGGCCCTCGTCGGCGGCCTTCTGCCGGTACGCCTCCAGCCGGCCGGTCAGCTCCGCGTGGCAGCTCCGGCGCAGCCGGCGCCTTGCGGTGTCGGTCCCCTCGACCGCGCGGTCGACGGCGGCCCGCAGGGACCCGTCGTCGCGTTCCGGCTGGACGTCCCCCCGCCACCACTGGCCACGGCCCGCCACCTCGGCGGCGGTCAGCCGGTCCAGCAGCCCGTCGACCGCGAGCGCCGCCAGGGGATCCGTCCCGTCGCCCAGCCCCTCGCCGGCGGCCTCCGTCGCGAGCTGCCGGAGCCGCTCGACCGAGGAGCGCAGCCGCTGCGCCCGGACCGCCAGCCGGTCCCGGCCGTACGCGTCGACGATCCGGCGGATCCGGGCCACGTGTTCGCGTGCCGCGACCAGGATCTCCTGGACACCCATCGCCTGCACCTGCACCGGTTCGCCGGTGGCCGCGGTGAACCGGACCTGGCACGGGTCGGCCAGCAGCCGGGCCAGGGCCTGCTCGCCCGCGTCCGTCGACCGGTCGATCCCGTCGAGGTCGTCGACCAGCCGGTCGAGGGCCAGCGACAGGCAGCCGAGCCGGTGCAGCAGCTCCCGGGCCTCCTGCGCGGGCGCGGCGGCCGGGCCGTCGGGCTGTCGGAAGGCGTCCGTGACCAGTTGCTGCACGTCGAGCAGGTGCTCGCAGACCCAGGCGTGTGCGGCCAGGGTGGCGTCGAGACTCTCCCGCACGGCCATTCGCCCACCGCCCATCAGTCGGCCGGCCGGGGGGTGGCCGGCGCGGGGTCGGGGGGCGGCCACACGGTGGTGACCGGCCCCGGCGACGGCATCCCCCGGTCGCGGTGGCCGGCGAGCCACCGGTCGTGGGCCTGCTGCCACACCACCGCCGTACGCGGCTGCGCCAACACGTGGTTGACGAACGCGACCAGGTCCCGGCCGTCGGTCAGGCGGAACGCGAAGGCGTGCGGCTCGTCGGTGAACCACGTGCAGTTCTCGTCGCGGTGGTATGCGCAGGACCGCCGCTCCGGCCGGGGCGCCTCGGTCACCAGCGTCGTGTCCGGGGCCATCCGGGCGAAGCCCAGCAGGATGTTGTCGTCGGTGCTGACCCCGTCGACCTGGCCCTGTCGCAGCATGACCAGGCAGTCGACCGGGTGCGGAGCGTGCACCGGGACCGGACGCAGGCCTCCCGTGGTGCGGTAGCCGGCGATCATAACCAGCGAGGTGGTGTTCGTGGCGGCGCAGACCCGCCGGCCGCCGAGCTGCTCCATGCCCGCGAACTCGGGCGTGCCGTCGGCGCGCCTGCGGACCAGCACCGTCTGCCCGGAGTCGAGGTAGTCGTTGGAGAACAGCACCCGCCGGGCCCGCTCGCAGGACGCGGTCAGCGACGTGGCGACGACGTCGATCTCACCCTTGTCGAGCATGGTGAAGGCGCCCTGGCCGGGCGGCACCGCCTTGAAGGTGAGCCGGTTGCGCGGGTCGTCGGCCGGCCAGAGGGCGCGGGCCACCGCCAGCATCAGTTCGATGTTGAAACCCTCGAACCGCTGGGTGCTGGCGTCCCAGTGGCTCATCGTGGCGTCGGACGGATCCACGCCCGCGACCAGTTCGCCCCTGTCGAGGATGCGGCGCGGCGGCGTCGGGTCGGGCGCGAGGCTGCTGCGCACCGGGCAGACCCCGCCGGTCGCGTCGGTGGTCGGCGTCGTGGCCACCCCCGGTGGCCGCGCGGGGGGCGCGGGAGCGGGTGTCGCCGGCGCGGCGCACCCGGCCAGCGTCGCCAGGAGCGCGAGCGACGCGACCCGGCGTCGGGTCCGCGTCGGAGTCCGCCGGGACACGGTCACTGGTACTCCAGGTGGCGCTGGCGCAGCCCGGCCACCACACCGGCGGCGGCGAGCAGGGTGACCCAGGCGGCCGCGCCGCCCAGGTGGCGGCGCGCCTCGGGCAGGTCGGCGACCATCCGGGAGACCTCCTCGTTGCGGGTGGTCAGTTCGGTCAGCAGATGCCCCTCCGCGGCGACGAACGCCCGGCCCGCCGATCCCTCGGTGAGCACGGTGTCGACCGCGTCGCGGAACGCGTTGGGCGTCTTGATCTGCCGGGCCGGCCAGACGTCCTCCGTCAGGGCGGTGCAGTCGATCCGGTCCTTCGGCGGTTCCCGCCCGACGGCCGGCGCGAAGCAGAGGTCCCGGCCGTCGAAGTCCGCCTTGTGCCCGGCCGGGTCGACGCTCGCGCCGAGCCCCAGGTAGACGTCGGCCCGGCCGGCGAGCAGGGCGCCGAGCCGCTGCTGGGTGGCGCTCTGCGCGTCGATCGCCCGTTCCAGTTCCGGGAAGCCCCGGTCGGCGGCCGGCCAGTGCCACCACGAGGAGACCAGCATGGCCAGGACGGCGGTGGTGCCCACCGAGGCGAGCAGCAGGCCCGCGTTCAGCCGGCGCCGGGTCCGTCGGCGCAGCCACATCTGCACCACCACCAGGGCGGCGAGGGTGCCCAGCGGCACCAGCACGGACGCGGCCAGCCAGCGTCGGGCGTCGGCGCGGGCGTCGAGCAGCAGTCTCGTGTCGTAGTTCCACAGGCCCTGGGCCGCGGTGAGCAGCTCGGTGGACATGTAGTGCGACGCCTCCCGGGCGTAGGCCGAGGCGAGCACCGCGCGGGCCGCCGGACTGCCCGTCCCGGCCTGCTCCGCCGCCCCGGCCGGCGGGCAGGGTTGCCGGTTGCCCGTGGCCGCCGCGGAGAGCGGGCCGGCGACCCGCAGGGCGGCGCACACCACGTCGCGGTAGACCTTCAACCGGGCGGCGATGGTCGCCAGCCGGGTCAGGCGGTCCGGGTCGCCGACGGCGTTGCCCATCGAGTCGGTCAGCGTGCGCTCCACCTCGTGCACGGACGCGTCGTAGGCGGCCACCAGCGGGGCCCGCCGGTCCTCGGCGGGCGGCAGCAGGAAGACGGCGCTGGCGGCGACGTCCGCGTCGGCGAGGCCCTGGTAGATCTGCCGGGCGGTCGTGCTGGTGCCCACGGCGGTCGCCGCCGACCGCTCGCCCAGCGTGGTGGCCGACGCGCGGGACTGCACGGCGACGGCGGCGGTGACGGCCAGCGCGGCGACCAGTACGGCGCCGCTGAGCACGATCAGCGCCGGGGTCGTCCGGAGCGCGTCGCGGAGCCGGCCCGTGCCACCGGAGCGTGTCCGCCCGCTGGCCGGAGCCGGCCGGTCGACCCCGGCCTCGTCCCCCGTGTGCGACGCCATGCCCGTCCTCCCGCTCGCCGTGGGCCCTCCGGCGGCCTCCTGGCGGAAGGCGTCGCGGTACCGGAGCCGGCCCCGTCCGCCCCGCCGGGCGGTCACACCGGCGGCCTCCGGCGGAGGCCGGCAGCCGGGTGGGTGAGCGCGGGCGGGAGGACCAGGGTGGCATCGCGGGTGCGCGGGTGGCACGCGTATGTCCGGTATCTGACCTCAGCGTCACCGGTCGGCCACGGGCGGAGACAGCCGGTCCGGTCAGGACGGTGGGTCGTCGGCCCCGGTCCGGGGCGGGAAGGCCAGGGCGAGGGTGAGGTCGAGGACGGTCGCCGGGTCGGTCAGGCGCTCGCCGTACAGCTCGCGGAGCTTGCCCATCCGGTAGCGGACGGTCTGCGCGTGCACGAAGAGGTCGGCCGCCACGTCGTCGCGCCGGCCCTGGTGCAGCAGCCAGGAGCGCAGGGTCTCGGCGAGCCGGTCGGCGGTGCCGGGGGGCAGCGACGCGAGCGGCGCCAGGACCCGGGCGCGCAGGTCGGCGAGCCCTTCCGGGTCGGTGCTCAGCACCAGCTCGGCGAGGTGTTCCTCGGTGTCCAGCGCCGGCCCGTCGTCGGCCGGGCGCAGGCCGAGCGACAGGGCCCGGACCGCCCGCTGGTAGGACGAGGCGACCAGGGTCCAGGGCCGGGCGGGGCCGAGCACGGCCCGGCGGCCGTGCAGCACCCGGGCGAGCTGCCGCCGCCGGTCGCCGTGCGTGTCGGGCACCAGCAGCACCGCCAGGTCCTCGCCCGCCCCGCTCGCCGGAAGGTCGTCGCCGCTCTCCAACGTGTGCGGGTGCAGCCGCGCGAGCGCCGCGCGGAGGTTGGCCCGGGGCAGCAGGACGACGGTGAGGGTCTGCGGCGGCGGCCAGTCGGCCCGCTCGGCGCTGCGCAGCAGCGCCTCCTCGGGCTCCCCGGCGAGCAGCCGCTGGGTGAGCCGCTCCAGGTTGCGTCGCCGGGCCCGGCCGGCGCTGGCCAGCTCGTCGGCGTGGCCGGCCACGCTGGCGGCGGAGAGCTCGTCGATGTACGCGAACATCAGCTCGGCGAACTCGGCGACGGTGGCGGCCGACGACCCGCCCTGCACGGTGGTGGTGGACATCTCCCGCCAGGAGACCCGGGCGCCGACGCGGTACGCGGCGAGCAGGGCGTCCATGCTCCGGCCGGAGCGTGCCTCCCCGCTGCCGAGGGCGTACGCGGCCTCCAGCGCGCCGACGAGCGGAGTGCTCGGGTCGCCGCCCTGGGTGCGCCCGATGAGCTGGAGGAACGTGCCGAGCGCGATCTGCACCGCCGTCTCGATCTTCTCGCGCATCTGGCCGGTCAGGGCACCGGAGTAGCTCGGCACCTCGGCGGTGATGGCGGTCACCGTGCGCTCGGCGAGCAGGGGCAGCCGGTCGTGCAGGGCGCCGGCCACCCGGGCGTCCAACTCGAGGCGGGCCGCGCGCCGCGTGGCCTCGGAGCGTTCGGACACGTTTGTTCCCTCCGCACAAAAAGCCTCGTCCGGTTCACCTTCGCAGGTCAAGATTTTATGCCATTCTGCGGGCGACCATCGAATCATGACCACCACCGTCCCGAACCCCTCCGGGAAGGCGGCCCTGCGGGGCCGGATCCTTCGGCTGGCCGCGTCGGTCACCACCCCGCTGCTGCCCGACGACTACCTCGACATGGTCGCCCCGCTGCGCTCCGGCGCCGACCTGCGCGGCCGGATCCTCGCCGTACGCCCCGAGACCGCCGACGCGGCGACCCTGGTGATCCGGCCCGGCCGCGACTGGCGCGGGCACACCCCCGGGCAGTACGTCCGCCTCGGCGTCGACGTCGACGGCGTACGCCAGTGGCGGGCCTACTCGGTCACCTCGGTCCCCGCCCGCCGGGGCGCGCCGATCTCGGTCACCGTGAAGGCCATCCCCGACGGGGTCGTCAGCAACCATCTCGTCCGCCGGACCCGGCCCGGGACGCTGGTCCAGCTCGACCAGGCCGGGGGCGACTTCGTGCTGCCGGGCCGGCCGCCGGCCCGGGTGCTGTTCGTGACCGCGGGCAGCGGCGTCACCCCCGTGATGGGGATGCTGCGCGCCGGCGTGCCGGGCGACGCCGACGTCGTCGTGGTGCACTCGGCGCCGACCCCCGCCGACGTGATCTTCGGCGCCGAGCTGCGGGAGCTGGCCGCGCGGGGCGCGATCCGGCTGGTGGAGCGGCACACCGACACCGACGGGCTGCTCACCATGGCCGACCTCGACCGCCTCGTGCCCGACCACCTCGACCGGGAGACCTGGGCCTGCGGCCCGCTCGGCCTGCTCGACGCCCTGGAGGCGCACTGGACGGCCGGGGGGTGCGGCGACCGGCTGCACACCGAGCGGTTCCGGCCGACCGTCATCTCGCCCGGCGAGGGCGGCACCGTCACCTTCGTCCGCTCGGGCGTCACCGTCGACGCCGACGGCGCCACCCCGCTGCTCGACGCCGGCGAGAACGCCGGGGTGCTGATGCCCTCGGGCTGCCGAATGGGCATCTGCTTCGGCTGCGTCCTGCCGCTGCGCCAGGGCGCGGTTCGGGACCTGCGCAACGGGGAACTGACCACGGCGGTGCCTGGTGACGGCGTCCGCATCCAGACCTGTGTGTCGGCCGCCGCCGGCCCCTGCGACATCGACCACTGACCGGAGTAGCCGACGTGACCGTGATCCAGAACAAGCCCGACAACCCGATCGCCCACCTGAGCGCCGAGGACATCGAGACCATCGGCAGGGAACTCGACGCGATCCGCGCCCGGGTGGTCGCCGACCGGGGCGAGCGGGACGCCGCGTACATCCGCCGGGTCATCTCGACGCAGCGCAAGCTGGAACTGGGCAGCCGGGTCGTGCTGCTGTTCTCGCTCTTCCCGCCCGCCTGGATCGTGGGCACGGCCGGCCTGACGGTGGCGAAGATCCTGGAGAACATGGAGGTCGGGCACAACGTCCTGCACGGCCAGTGGGACTGGATGCGCGACCCGAAGATCCACTCCACCACCTGGGAGTGGGACCACGTCTCGCCTGCCGACCAGTGGAAGCACTCGCACAACGAGCTGCACCACACGTACACGAACGTCCTCGGCAAGGACAACGACCTCGGCTACGGCATCATGCGCGTGGACGAGGACCAGCGGTGGCACCCGTTCCACCTGGGGCAGCCGCTGTGGAACTTCATCAACGCCTGCTTCTTCGAGTACGGCATCGCCGCGTACGACCTGGAGCTGGGGCGCAACCTGCGCAAGGGCCGGCACAAGAAGCCGGAGTTCCGGGCCCGGGCCCGGGCGGTGGGTCGCAAGATCCGCCGGCAGGTGCTCAAGGACTACGTGGTGCACCCGCTGCTGTCGGGGCCCTCGTTCCTGCACACGCTGGCCGCGACCTTCACCGCCAACCTCCTGCGCAACCTGTGGAGCCACTCGGTGATCATGTGCGGGCACTTCCCGGAGGGCGTGGAGACCTTCTCCAGGCGCTCGATCGAGGGCGAGACCCGCGGCGAGTGGTACCTGCGGCAGATGCTCGGCTCGGCCAACATCAGCGGCAGCCGGCTGATGCACATCATGACCGGCAACCTGTCGTTCCAGATCGAGCACCACCTCTTCCCGGACCTGCCCAGCAACCGCTACCAGGAGATCGCCCCCGAGGTGCGGGCCCTGTTCGACCGGTACGGGCTGAGGTACACCACCGGCTCGCTGCCCCGGCAGGTCTTCTCCGCCTGGAAGAAGGTCGTCCGGCTGTCGCTGCCGAACCGGAAGGCGCCCCGCCGGGTCGACGACCGCCCCGCGCCGGCCCTCGCCGCGTCCGGGGTCTGACCCGCCCCCGGCGCCGCCGCCCGCCGCGAAACGCGCTGGGCGGCGGCGCCGGGTCCGCGTACAGTCGGGGCATGGAGATCAGGCACCTCTTCGCCGCCGCGGCCGCGCGAGCTTCGCGCTCGTCGGTCGCCGCCGCCTGACCTCACCGACACCCGCCGGCGACCGGAAACGGTCCGCCGGCTTCTTCGTGCCCGTCGGCCCGCCGGTCCCCGGCGACGGACCCTTTCCGGTCGTCCGACCCGGAAAGGCCACCGCCATGACGTACGACCAGATCAGCCGCACCTTCCTCGACTTCTTCCGCGAGCGCGGCCACGAACTCGTGCCCGACGGCTCCCTGATCCCGCCGCCGGGCGACCCGGTGCTCTTCACCACCTCCGGGATGCACCCCCTGACCCCCTACCTGGCGGGTCGGCCCCACCCGCTGGGCCGGCGGCTGGTGAACGTGCAGCGTTGCCTGCGCACCACCGACCTGGACGAGGTGGGCGACCCGACCCACCTGACCCTGTTCCGGATGCTGGGCTCCTGGTCGCTCGGCGACTACGACCTGCCGCGCAGCCTGCGGTGGGGCTACGAGCTGCTGCGCGACGGCTTCGGCGTGGCGCACGACCGGATGCACGTGACGGTCTTCGGCGGCGACGACCAGGTCGGCCCGGACGAGCCGTCGCTGCGCACGTGGGGGGAACTGGGCCTGCCCGTGGAGCTGACCGGGGAGGAGAACTGGTGGTCCAACGGCCCCACCGGGCCGTGTGGACCCGACACGGAGATCTTCCTCTGGACCGGCGACGGCCCGCCCCACGGCACGCCGGGCACCGACGACCGGTGGATGGAGGTCTGGAACCACGTGGGGATGCGCTACCACCGGCACCCCGACGGTCGGCTGTCGCCGCTGCGGCAGCCCAACGTGGACACCGGGATGGGCCTCGAACGGCTGGAGATGGTGCTGCGTGGGCACCGCTCGGTCCACGAGGGCGAGGGCCTCGTGCCGTGGGCGCGCGGCGTGTCCGACGTGTGGGGTCTGCGGGACGGGGCGCTGCGCGTGGTCGGCGACCACCTGCGCACGGGCGTGTTGGTGGTCGGCGACGGCGTACGGCCCTCGAACACCGGCCGCGGCTACGTGCTGCGCCGGCTGTTGCGCCGCGCGCTCACCACGCTGTGGCGCGACGACGCGTCCAGGACCCTGTCCGACCTGCCGACCGGGCCGGTGCGGCACACCCTCGACGGATTCCGGCAGCGCGTCACCGTCGACGAGGTGCGGGACGTGTTCTCCGGTGAGGAACGGCGGTTCCGGGAGCTGCTGCGGCGCGGGCGGCCGGTGGTCTCCCGGCGCCGGTCCCGGGGACCGCTGACCGAGGAGGACTACCGCGACCTGCACGACACCCACGGGCTGCCGCGCGACCTCGTCGACGGCCTGCTGGCCGAGGTGGCCTGACCGCGTCGCCCGTCGCGGCGCACCGGTGGCGGGCGGTGCGCGCCGTGCCGACGCCCGGCGGGTCGCCGCGGCCGTCCGGGACCGGCGACTCCGGTCCCGGACGGCAGCGGGCGATGACGGCTACCCGGCGTAGGTCTCGAACTCGGCGACCTTCGGCGCGCCGCCCGAGCTGGTGATCCTGAAGGTGATCTTGGCCAGGGACGTCGCGGGGAAGGTGATGGCGCCCGCCCCGCTGCCGGCGGCCAGGACGGCGCCGGTGCCGTGGTTGACGAGCTGCCAGGACCCGATGCTGCCCTGGGTGCCCGAGGGCTCGCGGATGACGACCCGGGACACCCTGGTGGCGGAACCCCACTTGATCGAGATGTCACCGGTCGCGCCCGACGGCGACCAGTAGCTGCCCAGGCTGCCGTCGCGCACGTTGCCGTAGCTCGTGCCGTCGGCCTTGCTGGAGCCGTCGGAGCCGGCCCCGATGCTGAGGTTGGTGCCCCCGGGCTGGGTCGGTCCCGGCGTCGGGCTGGTGGGTCCCGGCGTGGGGGTGGTCGGCCCCGGCGCGGGGGTGGTCGGCGTCGGTGCCGGGGTCTGCGGCGAGCAGCTGCCGTTCGACTCCCGCAGGCCCGTGTTGGCGCCCGCCGTCTGGCGCACCACGTCCGGCACGCAGGCGGCGCCGTCCAGGCTGTACGGGTAGGGGATGCTGACGCTGGTGTTGGACTGCGGGTTGGGCCCGGCGGGGTTGTTGTCGGTGCCGGGGCTGGACCAGGTCACGTTGTCGAAGACGTTGCCGGCCACCTGCCAGTAGCCGGCCTCGCTGGTGTAGAAGGTGCCCAGGACGTCCTTGGAGTTGCGGAAGTAGTTGTTCTCCACCTTGGCCCTGGCCCCGGCCCGCGAGTTGATGCCGGACTCGTGGAGGCTCACGTAGTGGTTGTTGTAGATGTGGGCGATGCCGCCGCGCAGCAGGGGCGTGCGGGAGTCGATGTTCTCGTACAGGTTGTGGTGGAACGTGACGAAGCCGTTCGAGCGGTCGCTCTCGCTGGAGCCGATGAGGCCGCCGCGGCCGGAGTTGCGCAGGATGCTGTACGACAGGGTGACGTACTGGGTGTTGTCCTTCATGTCGAAGAGGCCGTCGAAGCCCTCCGACTCCCCGCCCGAGGCCTCCAGGGTGGCGTGGTCCACCCAGACGTTGCGGACGCCGCTCTCCATGCCGATGGCGTCACCGCCGTTGGACGTGGGCGAGCCGGACTTCTTGACGTTCCGGACGGTCACGTTCCGGATGATGATGTTGCGGGACTCGCGGATGTGGATGCCCAGCTGGTCGAAGACGGCTCCGGTGCCGACCCCGATGATCGTGACGTTGCTGATCTGCTTGAGCTCGATCACGCCGTCGGCGGTGCTGCAGCTGGCGCCCGACACCTTGGTGGTGTTGCCGTGGTTGATGGTCCCCTGGACCTCGATGATGATCGGGGTGCTGCTGCTGGCCCGGGTGCACAGGGCCGTGTGGATCCCGGTGCCCGTGCTGACCCGTACCGTCTGCCCGCCCGCGCCGCCGGTGGTCCCGCCGTTCTGGGTCGCGTAGCCGGTCGCGGCGCCGGCGGCCGCCGACGCCTCCTGCGTCGGCAGGACCGCCAGACCGATCGCGGCCCCGACGGCTGTCGTGGCCAGTGCCACCTGGAGTCGCAGTGCGACTGGTCGTCTCATCTTCGCCTCACCTTCGTGTGAAATGTCGGGTGTTGCTGCCACGAGCCGTGTCCTGCCGGCGGGGCCGTCGTGGCTGCCGACGTGTGGCCGGTCGCCGGACGGGTCGCTCGTCGACCCGGCTGTGGGGGTGCTCTTCTCGATGTGGATCGGGTCGGCGGTTCCGCTCCGGCCTCGACCAGTCGAGGCCGTCAGCGTCGACCGCGAGGCCGCCCTGACCGTGCTTCCGCCCGTTCCGCCTGTGGTGGTGCCGTCGCCCGTGCCCCGGAAAGCGCTTTCCAGCGAGGATAGGGACCTGTCTATCGCTATGGCAAGAACCTGTCCGGATTGCGGTGTGATGCCCCGCTCCGCCCGCTGCGGCGGCCGGCGGCGGTCCCCGCGCCCCGCTGATGGCCCATCGGCGTCGGGTGGTGCGGCGGCCGGCCGGATCAGTCAGGATGACCTGCGCGAGGGCATGCCGGGCCGCGCCGCGGCCGACGGCCCGCCCGTCGACGGAAGGAGACCCGTGTCGTCCACCCTGCTCTCCCGTCGTGACCTGCGCTTCCTGCTGCACGACTGGCTGGACGTGACCCGGCTGACCGAGCGGCACCGCTATGCCGAGCACTCCCGGGAGACCTTCGACGCCGTACTGGAACTCGCCGAGCGGGTCGCCGCCGAGCGGTTCGCCCCGCACAACCGGGCCGCCGACCTCGCGGAGCCCACCTTCGACGGCCGCCGGGTGCACACCATCCCGCAGGTCAAGCAGGCTCTCGACGTCTTCGCCGAGACCGGGCTGCTGGGCGCCGGCATGGACGCGTCGGTCGGCGGCATGCAGCTTCCGCACGTCGTACGCGCCGCCTGCTTCGCCTGGCTCCAGGCCGCCAACGTCGGGACCTCGGCGTACCCGCTGCTGACCCTCGGCAACGCCAACCTGCTGCTGGCGCACGGCAGCCCCGAGCAGATCGACACCTGGGTCCGGCCGATGGTGCAGGGGCGCTTCTTCGGCACGATGTGCCTGTCCGAGCCGCAGGCCGGCAGCTCGCTGGCCGACATCACCACCCGCGCCGAGCCGCAGGACGACGGGACGTACCGGCTGCACGGCACCAAGATGTGGATCTCCGGCGGCGA
The DNA here is from genome assembly GCF_048060285.1 of Micromonospora sp. LOL_025. Lineage (NCBI taxonomy): Bacteria > Bacillati > Actinomycetota > Actinomycetes > Micromonosporales > Micromonosporaceae > Micromonospora > Micromonospora sp. LOL_025. Next base: position 59,526 of record NZ_JBHMIR010000022.1, read on the forward strand.
CCACGAGCTGTCGGAGAACATCGTCCACCTGGTGCTCGCCCGGATCCCCGGCGGCCCGCCCGGGGTGAAGGGGATCTCGCTGTTCATCGTCCCGAAGGTGCTGCTGCGCGACGACGGCGCGCTCGGCGCCCGCAACGACGTCGTGCTGGTCGGCCTCAACCACAAGATGGGCTACCGGGGCACCACCAACACGCTGCTCAACTTCGGCGAGGGCGTGCACCGGCCCGGCGGGCGCCCCGGCGCGGTCGGCTACCTGGTCGGCGAGCCGCACCAGGGACTGGCGCAGATGTTCCACATGATGAACGAGGCGCGCATCGGGGTGGGGGCCGGCGCCACCGCCCTCGGCTACACCGGCTACCTCAAGTCCCTCGCGTACGCCCGGCAGCGGCCGCAGGGCCGCCCGCTGGCCGACAAGGACCCGGCCACACCGCAGGTGCCCATCGTCGCCCACCCGGACGTGCGACGGATGCTGCTGGCGCAGAAGAGCTACGTGGAGGGCGCCCTGGCGCTCGTCCTCTACTGCGGTCGGCTGCTCGACGAGGAGCAGACCGCGCCGGAGGCGGCGGACCGGGAGCGGGCGCGGCTGCTGTTGGACGTGCTCACCCCGATCGCGAAGAGCTGGCCGTCGCAGTGGTGCCTGGCCGCCAACGACCTGGCCATCCAGGTGCACGGCGGCTCCGGCTACACCCGCGACTACGACGTCGAGCAGCACTGGCGGGACAACCGGCTCAACCCGATCCACGAGGGCACCCACGGCATCCAGGCGCTGGACCTGCTGGGGCGCAAGGTCACCATGCGCGACGGGGCCGGGCTGGCGCTGCTGGTGGAGACGGTCCGGGCCACGACCACCCGCGCGTGGAAGGCCGGGGGCGAGACCGCCGAGTTGGCCGCCTCGCTCGGCGCCGCCCTCGACCGGGTCGCCCTGGTCACCCGGCGGCTGTGGAGCACCGGCGACCCGGAGGTGGCGCTGGCCAACGCCAGCGTCTACCTGGAAGCGGTCGGCCACGTGGTGATCGCGTGGATGTGGCTGGAGCAGCTTCTCGTCGTCGAGGCGGCCGGCGGCCCCGGCGACGGCCCGGACGCCGACCTGCACGCCGGCAAGCGCCAGGCCGCCCGGTACTTCTTCCGACACGAGCTGCCCCGCACCGGCCCGCAGTTCGACCTGCTGGACAGCCTCGACCGGACCACGCTGGAGATGCGCGACGACTGGTTCTGACCGCAACCCGCCGGGACCGCCGCCGCGCCGCGATCGCCGCCCGCCGCGACCGGCCGCAACCCGCCTGGACCGACCGCCGCCCGTCGGGACCGCCGTGCGCGGCCCGCCTATCCTTGCCAGCCATGAACCCCGGTGACGTGACCGCCCCACCGCCCGCCGACGGCGCCGAGGAACGGCTGGAGATCCTGCGGCGCTGGTGGCGGCTGCCGGCTCCCGCGCGACGCGAGGTCCGGCTGCTCAGCCGCTCCGGACGGCACCACCCGGACCGCGAGGTCGCCTGGGCGGCCTGGCGGTGGGCGCAGGTCGTGCTGCCGCCGGGAGCGCCGGAACCGGGCCGCGCCCGCAACATGCTCAGCGCGGCCGGCTTCTGGGTGCTGATCCTGCTGGACCTGGCCACCGGCGTCGATCCGACGGACCCGCCCGAGCCACGGTGGCTCGACCGCCGCCGGGCCCGGCGCATCCTGCGGGCCCACCCGTCGCCTGACCGGGCGGCGGCCGGGGCAACCGCGACGATGCCCGACGGGGGTGCCGGCCGCAGCTCACCCCGACGCGGCGGCTCACCCGGCCGGTCCGCCAGCCCCGAACCGCACCACCCGCGGCTACACCCCCTGACCTGCGACACCACGTCGCCCACCACGGACGGCCGGGCCCGGCGGTGTCAGCCCTCGGCGAGCAGCCGGTCGCGGACCTCGCGGCGCAGGACCTTGCCGATCTGGGAGCGGGGCAGGTCCTCGACGACGACCACGCGGCGGGGCACCTTGTACCCGGCCAGGTGCCGCCGGCACGCCGCCCGGACGTCCGCCTCGTCAGGCGGCTCGGCGCCCTCGTCCAGGACGACCGCTCCCACCACCTCCTCGCCGCCGTGCTCGGCGGGCAGGCCGACCACCGCGGCGTCGCGGACGCCGGGGACGCGGCGCAGCGCGTCCTCCACCTCCGACGGGTAGACGTTGAACCCGCCGGTGATGATCAGCTCCTTGATCCGGTCGACCACGCTGACGAAGCCGTCGGCGTCGGCCACCACGACGTCCCCGGTGCGCAGCCAGCCGTCGGGCAGCAGCGCCGCCGCCGTCTCCGCCGGGCGGTTCCAGTAGCCGGCGAACACCTGCGGCCCCCGGATCAGCAGCTCGCCCGCCTCGCCCGGGGCGCGGTCGCGCGACGGGTCCTCGGGGTCGACGATGCGGATGTCGGTGGACGGGAACGGCACACCGACCGTGCCCGGCCGGCGGGCGGGGGAGACCGGGTTGCCGAGCGCGACGGGGGAGGTCTCGGTCATGCCGTAGCCCTCGACGAGCAGCCCGCCGGTGACCGACTCCCACAGCTCGACCGTCGCCGGGGGCAGCGCCATGGCGCCGGAGATGGCGTATCGGGCCGAGGAGAGGTCGACCCCGCGTTCCTGGGCGGCCGTGGCGAGCTTCTCGTAGATCGGCGGGACGGCGGGCAGGAAGGTCGGCGGGCGGCGGCGCACCGCCTCCAGCGTCTGGTCCAGGTCGAAGCGGGGGAAGAGCACCAGCGTGGCGCCGATGCCCACCGAGAAGGTGAGGCAGAGCGTCAGCCCGTACGCGTGGAACAGCGGCAGCACCGCGTACACCGTCTCCTCGCCGTCGCGCAGGCCCGGCACCCAGGCGCGGCCCTGCGCCGCGTTGGTCCGCAGGTTCCGGTGGCTCAGGATGGCGCCCTTCGGCGTGCCGGTGGTGCCGCCCGTGTACTGCAGCAGCGCCGTGTCGTCCGGGCCGGGGACGGGATGCGCGGCGTCGAGGGGGGTGGTCGTGGCGACCGTCCGTTCCCAGGACAGGGCCCCGGGCGCGGGTCCGGTCATCGCCGCGCGGGTCGCCCGCGCCCGGGCCAGCGGCAGCCGCAGCGCCCAGCGCTTGCGCCGGGGCAGCGCCCGGGTGAGGTCCACCGCGACCACCGTCTCGACGGCCGTCGCGCCGGCGCTGTCGCGGACGAGGGGGACGATCTTGTCCCAGACCACCGCGACCCGGGCGCCGTGGTCGGCGAGCTGCCGGGTGAGTTCCTGCGCGGTGTAGAGCGGGTTGTGCTCCACCACCACGGCGCCGAGCCGCAGCACGGCGTAGAAGGCGACCACGTGCTGCGGGCAGTTCGGCAGCACCAACGCCACCCGGTCGCCCCGGTTGACGCCGAGCCGGCGCAGCGCCTCGGCTGCCCGGCCCACCTGGTCGTCCAGCTCGGCGTACGTGGTGCTGGCGCCGAAGAAGTCCAGGGCGATCCGGGGGCCGAACCGGCGGGCGGCGTCGCGCAGCAGGTCGACCAGGGACTCGTCGGACGGCGCGACGGTCGCCGGTACGCCCGGGGCGTAGCTGCGCAGCCAGGGCCGGTCCGCGCTCAGGTCCATGTCTCTCCTCCGCCCGTACGTACGATCGCCTACCCCACGGTAACCTACGGTCGCGTAGGTAGCGGCCGAGGTCCCCGGGCGGCACCGGTCGCGGGCACGCCGCGGCTCGGCCCCGACCAGGCGTCGTCAGCGGTGCCCGGCGGAATGGCGCATCGCCTGCCGTCCCTTCACCACCGCCAGGACGACGACCACGGCCAGCGCCACCGCGCCGATGATCACCAGCCAGCGGACCGCCTCCAGCAGCAGCCCGAGCAGGACGAGCGCGCCGGCGATGACGCCGACGACCCAGAGCATGCTCCGCATGTCCACCTCCCGTGACTCCGGCCGCAGCGGCGCGGCCTCCAGGCCCGCCTTCCCGGTCTGTCCCGGGCCATGCCGCCGCGGCCCCGATGCCCCCGGCCCGCGGGGCCGCGTCAGCGCCGGGCGACGTAGACCGTGTTGGCCGACTGCCCGCCGGTCAGCGGGTTGGCGAACGGGACGACGTGCGCCCGCGCGGTGCGGAACACGGCGGTGAGGGCGGCCTCGAAGTCGGCATCGGGCGGGTCGTCCGACCAGAGGGCGAACACCCCGTCCGGGTGCAGGTGGGCGGCGAGCCGGCGCAGGCCGTCGGGGGTGTAGAACGGGGCGTGGCCGGGGTGCAGCACGTTGCGCGGCGAGTGGTCCACGTCGAGCAGCACGGCGTGGAACCGCCGCCCCGGCTCCTGCGGGTCGAAGCCGGTGCCGTCGGCCACCGCGGCGAAGAAGTCGGCCCGCACGAACCGGGTACGCGGGTCGGCGGCCAGCCCGGCGGCGAAGGGCAGCAGCCCTCGGCGGTGCCAGTCGATGACGTCCTCGATCGCCTCCACCACCAGCAGCGAGCCGACCCGGTCGTCGGAGAGCGCGGTGCGGGCGGTGTAACCGAGGCCGAGGCCGCCGACGACCACGTCGAGCCCCTGCCCGGACAGGGGAGCCAGGCCCAGCCGGGCCAGCTCGATCTCCGCGACGGGGAAGAGGCTGGACATCAGATACTCGTCGTCGAGCTTGACCTCGTACACCTCGACGTCGAGCGACGGGTCGCGGCGCCGGCGCAGGCTGATGAGGCCGATCGGGGTCTCCCGCCAGGCCAGTTCCTCGAATCGCACGCCCACGGGCCCGGATGCTACCCGCCGTCGCCCCGGGCCCCGGTGGCCGGCACGCGCATTCCTCCCGCCCGGCCGGGTATGCCTACCCGTCGAGGGCCACCCGACCGGGGGCCGGGGCAGGGAGGGCACGCGGTGGCGGACATGCTGGCCGGACGGCTGCACCTGACGGAACGGGCGCTGCGGATGGAGTCGGTGCCGGTGCCCGAGCCGCAGGACGGGCAGGTGCGCATCCGGGTCGAGGCGGCGGGGTCTGCCTGTCCGACGTGCACCTGATCGACGGCACCCTCACGCCGCTGTACCTGCCCGGCGACGTGGTGACACTGGGGCACGAGGTCGCCGGGGTGGTCGACGCCTTCGGCGACGACCTCGAAGGTTGGCAGCCCGGCCAGCGGGTGCTGCTCCAGGCGGGGGAGCGGGACCGGCGCGGCACCGTGCTGACCCGGGGCGTGGACTACGACGGCGGCTGGGCCGAGTACGTCGTCGCCAGCGAGGACACGGTGGTGCCGATTCCGGACGACCTGCCCTTCGAACAGGCCTGCATCATCCCCGACGCGGTCTCCACCCCCTGGGCGGCGGTGACGGACACCGCGCGGACCCGCCCCGGCGAGGCGGTCGGGGTGTGGGGCGTGGGCGGGCTGGGCGCGCACGCCGTGCAACTGCTGCGCCTGGTGGGCGCGGCCCCGGTGATCGCGGTGGAACCGCTGGCGGCGGCGCGGGACCGGGCGGCGGCCCTGGGGGCCGACGCGGTGCTCGACCCGGCCGACGCCGCGTTCCGCGAGGCCGTGCTGGAGTTGACGGGCGGGCGAGGGCTCGACGTCGCGTTCGACTTCGCCGGGGTGACCGCCGTACGCGAGCAGGCGTTGACCGTGCTCGCCCGCCGGGGCCGGCTGGTCCTCGCGGGCATCGCCAACAAGCCGGTGACGATCGCCTCGGACAGCCCGTTCAACTACTTCCAGCAGGCGGTGCTCGGCCACTACGGCTCGGAGCCCGAGCACGTCGAGCAGTTGGAGTCCCTGGCCCGGCAGCGTCGGCTCGACCTGTCGGCGTCGATCAGCGACGTGCTGCCGCTGGCCGACGCCGAGGAGGCGGTGCGGCGGGTGCACACCAAGCAGGGCGACCCGATCCGGCTGATCCTGCGCCCCTGAGCGGTCCCGCTACGTCCGGTCGGGCCGGTCCCACCGGTCGGCTGGGCTGCGATCATCGGGCCGGCGGGGACGCCGCCGGCGGCGTCGCGCCCCCGCGACCGCGACCGCCGTCGCCAGCGCGACGGTCCACAGCCGGGGGTCCGTCCGCAGGTGCGCGGGCAGTTGCCCGGCCAGGACGAGCGCGCCCATCGTCGCCACGAACCAGCCGAACGCCCGGCGCAGCACGTCCTCCCGGACGCGCCCGGCGAGCCGGCCCCCGGCGAGGCTGCCGAGCACGGCGGCGGTGGTCACGGCGGTGGCCAGGCCCGGATCGATGTCGACGGTGGACAGGTAGCCGGCGAGCCCCGCGAACGACTTCATCGCGATGACCACGAGCGAGGTGCCGACGGCGACCGGCACCGGCAGGCCGCCGAGCAGGGCGAGGGCGGGCACCACCAGGAACCCGCCGCCGGCGCCGACCAGCCCGGTGACCAGCCCGACCACGACGCCGTCGAGGAGCACCCGCGGTGTCGAGGGCTCGTGCCGCTCCCGCCCCGCGTCGTCGCGCCGGCCGCGCAGCATGGCCGCCGCGGTGGCGAGCATCATCAGGGCGAAGCCGGCGAGCAGGAGCGCGGCCGGGACGAACGCGGCCAGGCGGCCGCCGGTGTACGCGCCGGCCATGCCCGCGATCCCGAAGAGCAGGCCGGTGCGCCACCGGACCCGGCCGGCCCGGGCGTGCGGCAGCGCGCCCACGGCGCTGGTCACCCCGACGACGAGCAGCGAGGTGGCGATCGCCTCCCTCGCCGGCAGGTCGGCGACGTAGAGCAGCAGCGGTACGGCGAGGATGGACCCGCCGCCGCCGAGCAGGCCGAGGCTGATCCCGATGAGGACGGCCAGCGCGACGGTCAGCGCGAGGCCGCCGGTCACGGCCGCGGCCGGGGCGTCGCGTGGCACTCCGGTCGACCGACGTCGGTCGCCGGGTCGCGGAGGTCCGGGCGGGGAGTGCCCCGCCCGGCCGGTGCGTGGACGGCCCGTCCCGCCGTCGTCCCGCCGTCGAGTTCGAACCTCGCGGGAGTGCGCACGCCTCAGGCGTCGCCGGGGCTCATGGCGACGCCGGAGGCTTCGGCCCGGCCGAACTTGTCGTCGATCACGACGACCTCGCGGCCCGCGTTCGCCAGCAGCGACGCGGCGACCGTGGCCCGGTAGCCGGAGCCGCAGTGCACCCAGACGGTGCCGGCGGGCACCTCGGCGAGGCGCCCGGGCAGGTCGGGCAGGGGGATGTGCACCGCGCCCTCGACGTGGCCGCCGGTCCACTCGTTGGTCATCCGTACGTCGAGCACCACGTCCGGGGCGGGGAGCCCCGCCGGGGTGTCGCCGGCGCGGGCGGCGGCCAGCGCCGGGAAATCGGCCATGCGCAGCTCCCGCAACTGCTCCGGCCCGTCGGCCCACCGCCCGGGATCCCCGGTGGCCTGGGCGGCCGCTCGGTCGATGCCGATGCGGACCAGCTCGCGCTGGGCGTCGGCGACCTGCTCCGCCGTCTCCGCCAGCAGGGTGATCGGCGCTCCCCGGTCGATGAGCCAGCCGAGCCAGGTCGACATCGGGCCGTCGAGCCCGAGGCCGATCGTGCCCGCCAGGTGCGACGCGGCGTACGCCTTGCGGTGGCGCAGGTCGACGACCCACTGGCCGGCGGCGATCCGCTGCCGCAACTCGGCGGCGTCGGCCCGGGCGACCGGGGTGAGGTCCACCGGCGCCGGGCCGGCGAGGTTCGCCGCGCCCATGTGGGCGTAGTACGCCGGGTAGGCGTCGAGCCCGGCCAGGGTCTCGGTGACGAACTCGTCGGCGGCCAGCCGCAGTACGGGGTTGGCCCGCTTCTCCCGGCCGATGGTCGACTCGGACGCGTCGGACTGGCCGGCCGAGCAGAAGCTGCCGAACCCGTGGGTGGGCCACACCTCGGCGCCGTCGGGCAGCAGGTCGGCCAGGCGCCCGGCCGAGGCGTGCTGGCGGTGGGCGAGTTCGTGGGCGTGCCGCTCGCCGAGCAGGTCGGTACGACCGGTGGTGCCGAAGAGCAGCGAGCCGCCCGTGAACACGCCGACGGGACGCCAGCCGCCGTCGTCGGCCTCGTCGAGCACGTACGACAGGTGGTGGAAGGTGTGCCCCGGCGTGGCGACCACCCGCAGCCGCAGCGCGTCGGAGACGGGCACCGTGTCGCCGTCGGCGACCGGCGTCCGGGCGAATGCGACCTCGTCGTCCGCAGCGATGAGGTAGCGGGCACCGGTCAGCCGGGCCAGCTCCAGGCCGCCGGAGACGTAGTCGTTGTGGATGTGGGTCTCCACCACGTGGGTGACGCGCACGCCCTTCTCGCCGGCCAGGTACATGATCCGGTCGATGTCGCGCTGGGGGTCGACCACGATCGCCACCGTGCCGTCGGAGGCCAGGTAGCTGCGGTCACCGAGCGTGGAGGTCGCGATGACGGACACCTCGACTGCCATTGCCGTGCTCCTTGTGGGATCGGATACCCTGGGGGGTATGTGGCGGGCACACGCCAGGGGTGGCGGCGTGTGCACACTGTCTACCCGGTCACCGCACCGTCACGCAACGTGCGCGGTGCGTTTCGTCGGGTGCGCTCAGGCGAGCGCGAGGAAGAGCTTCTCCAGCTCCTCCTCGGTCATCTCCGGCGAGTCACCCCGCTCGCGGGCGGCGTTGCAGTGCCGCATCCCGGAGGCGATGATCTTGAAGCCGGCCCGGTCGATCGCCTTCGACACCGCCGCGAGCTGGGTCAGCGCCTCGCGGCAGTCCTGACCGGCCTCCATCATCTCGATGACGGCGTTGAGCTGCCCCCGGGCCCGCTTCAGGCGGATCAGCGCCTCGCTCGTCATCTCGGGTCGCAGCTGCATCCCGTGCCTCCTGGTTCTCCTCCGCGACACCCCCGGGGGTATGGCGTCCGCGCCCATGCTACCCCCGTCGGTGAGGCGCGGGCACGTTCCCGGCGAGGGCGGCAACCCGACCCGGAAACCGGTGCCGCCGCGACGCAGGGTCCTCAACGCATCGACGCAACGCTTATCCTGTGCCCCGACCGCACACGGGAAGGGACGCGATGCCGTCGCGGCAGGACCAGCTGCACTCGTACCAGTTCACCGTCCAGCGCGCCGTCGCCGCGCTGGTGATGCGGGAGACCGACCCGGCGCAGTCGCCGTTCCGGCGGCTCGCCGGCGCCGGCCTGGTCAGCGTGCTGGTCGCGGCCATCGGCCTGGGCGGCTTCGCCCTCTACGGCCTCTTCACCGGGGGCGGCAGCACCTGGCGCGACCCGGGCGCGGTGATCGTGGAGAAGGAGTCCGGGGCCCGGTTCGTCTACCGGGAGGAAAAGCTGCACCCGGTGCTCAACTACGCGTCGGCTCTGCTGATCATCGGCGCCGACCGGCCGAAGACCGTGCTCGTCTCCCGGCGCGCCATCGACGGGGTGCCGCGCGGGCTGCCGCTGGGCATCGCCGACGCCCCCGACTCGCTGCCCGCCAGGGGCCGGCTCTCCACCGCGCCGTGGACGGTCTGCTCCGTCGCCGCCGATACCGACCGGGCGACGCCCCGCTCGGCGCTGCTGATCGGCGCGACGGCCGGCGGCGGCCGGGCCCTGGGCGAGGACGCGCTGCTGCTGCGCCACCCCGACGGCGGGCTGCACCTCGTCTGGCACCAGCGCCGCTACCTGGTGCGCGACCCCAACCGGGTGCTGGCCGCCCTGGCGGCCACCCGGGCCCGGGCGGTCCCGGCGGCCCCGGCCCTGCTCAACAGCCTGCCCGCCGGCGCCGACCTCGCCCCGCTGGCCCTGCCGGCCGAGGGGGAGCGCTCCGCGCGGGTGTCCGGGGCGCGGATCGGCGACGTCTACCTGGTGCGCAACTCCGGCGGCGGCCGGCAGTACGCCGTTGCGCTGCGGGACGGACTGGCCGGCATCACCGAGTTGCAGGCCGGCCTGCTGCTGGCCCGCACCGGCCAGGGCGAACCGGAGCCGATCACGCTCGGGCGGTTCGCGGCGCTGCCCAAGCTGCCCGACCTCGCCCCGACGGGGCCCACCGCCCCGCCGACCGCGCCGCCCCGGCTGGCCGCCGCCGACGGGACGGGGCTCTGCGCCCGGGTGGGCGACGACGGCGGCGTCGCGGAGGTCCGGCTCGGCGTACGGCTGCCCGACCTCGCCGCCGCGCCGCGCACCGCCCCGGCGGCCGGGGGCGGGGTGCGCGCCGACCACGTCGTGGTGGAGCCGGGCCGCGGCGCGGTGGTCGAGGCGGTCGCGGCGCCCGGCGCGACCGGCGGTGCGGTCTCCGTGGTCACCGACCTGGGCCGGCGCCACGTCCTCGCCGGCGGCGAGGTGCTGGGCACGCTCGGCTACCGCGACGTGCGGCCGGTGCGGCTGCCGGCCAGCCTGGTCGCCCTGGTCCCCGCCGGCGCCACGCTCGACCCGGCCGCCGCGCGGGTCGTCGCCGCCCCGGCCTGAGCGCGCCGCCCGCCTGAGCGCGACCCGACCGGGCCGGCGCGGGTTCAGTCGGCGGGACGGCGCAGCACGGTGACGGCGAAGTCGGCGTCGTCGCGCCACGGGCGCAGGTCCCAGGTGGCGAAGCGGTGCTCCAGTCGCAGGCCGGCGGCGACCGCGTCGGCGTCGAACCCGGTCAGCGGGTAGCCCCGGTCGGTGCCGAAGCCGACCGCCAGTACGCCGTCGGGACGCAGGTGGGCGGCGACGCGGCGGAGCACCTCCCGCTCGGTGCCGGGGGCGACGAAGGCCAGCACGTTCCCGGCCACGACCGCCGCGTCGAACGGCTCCGGCTCGCCGGCCGCCGCCAGGTCCAGCTCGGCCAGGTCGGCGACCAGCCAGCGCGGGCCCGGGTGATCGGCGCGGGCGGCCTCGACCAGCGCCGGGTCGGCGTCCACCCCGACCACGGTGTGGCCCCGGTCGGCCAGCGCCGCGCCCACCCGGCCGGTGCCGCAGCCGGCGTCGAGGATCCGGGACCCGGGCGCGACCATCGCGTCCAGCAGCCGGGCCTCGCCGGCCAGGTCGGCCCCCTCGGCGGCCAGCCGGCGGAACCGGTCGATGTACCACTGCGAGTGCTCCGGACCGGTTTCGGTCTCCCATCGGGTCGGGTTTCCCATGCCGCCACCGTAGCCCGGCCCGGTGCTCCCGTAGGGGCGGGGCCGTCCGCGTCCGGCGCGCGGCAACCCCGCCCGCGGCCTCAGCCCTTCTCCGCGCCGCTGGTGAGCCCCTCGGTGAGCAGGCGCTCGCTGGCGAAGAAGAGGATCACGATGGGCAGGGTGAGGATCACCGAGCCGGCCATGAGCACCGTCTTCGGCACTTCGACGCCGTCCGCGAGCTGCGCCAGCCCCAGCGACACCGTCCACCGGTGCGGCTTGTCGACCAGGAACAGCAGGGCGAACAGGAACTCGTTCCAGGCGATCATGAAGTCGTACAGGGCGACGGCCATGATGGACGGCGCCGCCAGGGGGAGGCTGACCCGGCGGATGATGCCGAGCCGCCCGGCGCCGTCGATCGCGGCCGACTCCTCCAGGCTGACCGGGATGGTCTCGAAGTAGTTGCGCAGCATGTAGACCGAGACCGGCAGGGTCTGCGAGATGTAGACCAGCACCAGGCCGAGCAGCGAGCCGCGCAGCCCGGCCCGGGTGAAGACCACGAAGAGCGGGATGGCGATGACGATCGACGGGAACAGGTAGACCGCCAGGAAGAGGAAGTCGACCTGCCGCCGGCCGAAGAACCGCAGCCGGGCGACCGCGTACGCGCCGGGGATCGCCACGGCCAGCGTCAGCAGCGTCGCCGCGACGGCGACCAGGCCGCTGTTGCGCATGAAGGTGAGGAAACCCTGGCCGCCGTCGTCGACGGCCTTCACCACCTCGGCGTACGTGTCGAAGGTCAGCTCGCCGAGGCCCACCACCAGCGAGCCGGGGTCGAGCAGCAGCCGCTCGATGGGGCGCACCGAGAGCACCAGCATGTAGTAGAAGGGGAAGACGGTGACCAGCAGGAACGCGGCGATCACCAGCCGGCGCAGCCAGCGCAGGCCCACCGTCTCGATCCGGTCCCGGTCCATCAGCCGTCCCTCCGTCCGCCGAAGAAGCGCAGGTACACCACCACGAACACGATGAGCACCACGGCGAGCACGACCGCCTGCGCCGCCGCCGCGCCGATGTCCGTACGCGCGGTCAGGAACTCGTAGACCCGGACGCTGACCACCTCGGTGCCGGCGGCCCCGCCGGTGAGCAGGTAGACGTCGTCGAACTTGTTGAACGTCATGATGAACCGCAGCACCCCCAGCAGGCCGATCACCGGCAGCAGCTGCGGCAGCAGGATGTGCCGGAACCGCTGGCTGGGCGTGGCCCCGTCGACGCGGGCCGCCTCCTCCAGCTCCCCTGGCACCGCCTGGAGCCGGGCGAGCAGGAACAGGAAGGCGAAGGGGAAGTAGCGCCAGGCCTCGAAGGCGACGACCGTGGCCAGGGCGGTCGACTCCTGGGACAGGAACGGCACCGGGGTGTCCCAGCCCAGGAACCGCCGGCCCCAGTCGTTGACGATGCCGAGCTGCGGGTCGAGCATCACCTGCCAGACGAAGGTGACCGCGACCACCGGCGCCACGTACGGCAGCAGCATCGACGCGCGCACCAGGGTGCGGCCCCGGAACGGCCGGCGGACGACCAGCGCCGCCACCAGGCCGAGCACGATCGAGCCGGCGGTGCTGGCCACGGCGTAGACCAGCGTGGTCCACAGCGTGTCGGCGAAGCCCGGGGTGTTCAGCACCCGCTGGACGTTGTCCATCGTGAACTCGCCGAACAGCCCGGTACGCCGCAGCGTCGCCAGGCGTACCCGCTGGAAGGCCAGCACGACGGTCCAGACGATGGGGATGCCGATCACGGCGACCACGACGAGCAGGGTCGGGGCGACCAGCGCGAGCCCGGCGCGGGACTCGCGGCGACGCAGGGTCAGTGGCCTGCGGCGGCGGGCCGGGGCCGGCCGCTCCCGGGCGGGGGAGCGGCCGGTGTCCGGTGGGGCGGTGGTCAATTGACGCCCGCCTTGATCGCCTCCACGTCCTTCTTCGCCCGTCCGGCGGTCGCGGCGGCGTCGGTCTTGCCGGCGACCACGTCGTTCAGGGCCTTGGGCACCGGCAGCTCGCCGAGGATCGCGCCGACGAGCTTGCCCTGGCCCTGGGTGAGGCCCCAGCGCTGGAAGGTGTCGGGGCTGCGGCGCAGGGCCGCGAGCACCTCGTCGCCGTAGACCTCGGAGAGCGGCTTCTTGGCGTCGACGCCGGCCTGGCTGGTGTTCCAGGCGGTGAGGAACTTCTCCGGCTCCTGGGCGGTGCCCTTGCGGACGGGGAAGCGCCCCTCGGGGGACATGCCGAACCAGCGCGGGTAGCCGTCGCCGAGCATGTGCTCCACGAAGGACCTCGCCGGGTCGGCGGCGGCGCCGTCGAGCACGGCCCAGGAGCTGATCTCGCCGTACTGGGCGGGTTCGGCGCCGTTCGGGCCCTTGACCGCGGTGACGAAGCCGCTGTTCTTCGCGAGGAACGTCGGGTCGGCCTGGCACTGCGGGCAGGTCGGCTTGGCGTCGTTGCGCAGGCCGGCCAGCTCGTCGAGGATGAACGGCGACCAGACCAGCATGGCCGCCTTGCCGGCGAAGTAGGTGGCCCGGGTGGTGTCGACGTCCTGCGCGCCCTTGACCGAGCTGGTGCGCATCAGGTCGCCGTAGAACCGGAACGCCTCGACGCACTCCGGTGAGTCCAGCCGCACGGCCCCGGAGTCGTCGGTGAGCTGGCAGTTGTTGGCCAGCGCGAGGTGTTCGAAGGTCTGCTGGGTGAACACGTCGCCGGGGGCGGTGGCGGCGGTGATGCCCGCGACGCCGCCGGTGTTGAGCTTCGTCGCGGCGGCGGCGATCCTCTCGTACGTGTCGGGGGCGGGCAGCCCGGCGGCGGCGAAGAGGTCCTTGCGGTAGACGAGCAGTTGGCCCCAGCCGTCGCTGGGCACGGCGAGCTGCCTGCCGTCGTCGGCGGTCAGCTCCAGGGCCCGCGGTGAGAAGGTCTGCCGACCGAGCTTCTCGACGACCTCCGCGTTCGCCGAGGAGTGCAGCAGTTCGTTGCCGGCGAGGGTGCGGACGCCGGCGAGCGACACCGAACCGACCACGTCGGGCAGCTCACCGGCGGCGGCGCTGGAGGCGATCAGGGCGGGGAACTGGTCCTCGTTGACGGTGACCAGGTCGACGGCGATGCCGGTGCTGGCGGTGAAGTCCGCGATGATCGCCTTGGTGGCGGTGACCCGGTCGGCCACGTCCTCCAGGCTCCACACGGTGATCTTCTTGCTGTTGCTGTCGGATTCCTCGTCGCCACAGGCCAGCAGGCCGGTTCCGGTGACTGCCATGATCAGGGTGGCGGCGAGTATCCGCATCGGAGGTGCTGACATCGGTGGCACTCCTCTCGAAGGGTATAGAAGGGATTCAACGCGTTGGATTGATCAATTACAAGACATATACCGATTTTCTGCCTACGATGGAGCCCAGTGCTACCGGGATGTGACTCATGGTCAACTGGGTTGTCTCACTCGCCGGGCCCCGACGGATCAGCCTCGAGCCCTGCCCCCCGGATCCGCTCGGCCCCGGCCAGGTCCGGATCCGCACCTGCTACTCCGGTATCTCGGCCGGCACGGAGCTCACCCTCTACCGGGGCAGCAACCCCCGGCTGAGCAAGGACTGGGACGACGTCAGCCGGATGTTCGTGCCCCGGCAGACCGCCGTGCCGTACCCGCTGGTGGGCTTCGGCTACGAGGAGGTCGGCGAGATCGTCGAGGTCGCGCCCGACGTGGCCGGCCGCCGGGCCGGGCAGGTCGTCTGGGGCATCTGGGGGCACCGCGCCGAGGCGGTCGTGCCCGCCGACACGGTGCATCCGCTGCCCGCCGGGCTGGACCCCCTCGCTGCGGTCTTCGCCCGTCCCGGGGCGATCGCCCTCACCGCCGTGCTCGCCGGTGACCTGCACCTGGGCGACTGGGTCGCGGTCTTCGGGCAGGGCGTCATCGGGCTGCTCGCCACCCGGCTCGCCGTCCTCTCCGGCGCGCGGGTGGTCGCCGTCGACCGGGTGCCCGCCCGGCTGGCGCACGCCGGTCGGCTCGGCGCCCGGGCCGTCGTCGACGCGGGCACCGAGTCGGCCGCGGCCGTGCTGCGCCGGGCCACCGGCGGCCGGGGTGCGGACGTCTGCCTGGAACTGTCCGGGGCGTACCCGGCGCTGCACGAGGCGATCCGCTCCACCGCCCACGCCGGCCGCGTCGTGGCCGCCGGCTTCTACCAGGGACAGGCCGACGGGCTCGGCCTGGGTGAGGAGTTCCACCACAACCGGATCCAGCTGGTGGCGGCCCAGGTCTCCGGGCCGACCCCGGCGCCCGGCACGGCCGGCCGGTGGACCGGGGCCCGCGTCGCACACACCTTCATGGACCTGGTGGCCGAGGGCAGCGTCGACCCGCTGCCGCTGGTGAGCCACGTCGTCGACGCGAGCGCGGTGGCCGACGCGCTGGCGCTGCTCGACCGCGGTGACGCTGACGTCCTCCAAGTGGTGCTGAGGTTCTGATGACGATTCCCCTGGCCTGTCAGGAGCAGCTCCTGCCGGGCACCGACCTGATCCAGAAGTACGCGCTCGCCACCGCGCTCGGCTACGACGCGATCGAGCTGCGCGGCTCCGGCGACCTCGGCCTCGCCCGCCGGCTGCCCGAGCTGCGCCGGGCCCGCGCCGCCGGGGTGGTCATGCCCACCGTCTGCGTGGAGATGGACCACTTCATCGGCGACTTCGACCCCGGGCGCTCCCGCGACGCGGTGCGCAACCTGCGCTCCCAACTCTCCGTGATCGCCGAGGTCGGCGGCGTCGGCGCGATGACCCCGGCGGCGTGGGGGATGTTCTCCCGGCGGCTGCCGCCGTTCGAGCCGCCCCGCTCGCCCGCCGCCGACCGGCAGGTGCTCGTCGACGCCCTGGGCGAGCTGGGGGAGCACGCCCGCGCCGAGGGGGTCACCCTCTTCCTGGAACCGCTCAACCGGTACGAGGACCACATGGTCAACCGGCTCGCCGACGCCGTCGCCCTCTGCGCGGCCGTCGGGCTGCCCTCGGTGCGGGTGGTGGCGGACACCTTCCACATGAACATCGAGGAGGACGACGTGCACCGGGCGCTGCGCGCCGCCGCGCCGTACCTCGGGCACGTGCAGGTCAGCGACTCCAACCGCCACCAGCCCGGCGCCGGGCACCTCGACTGGCCGGCACTCGTCCGCACCCTGCTGGAGATCGACTACCGGGGCTGGCTGGCGCTGGAGTGCCGGCTGCGCGGCGACCCCGTACGCGCCCTGCACCAGGCCGCCGCCGTGCTGCGGCACGCCCAGCCCCGGCAGGCGGCGGCGTGAGCACCGGGACCGCGGGCGGCCCGCACACCGCCGCCGGGGCCCGCGACGTCGGTGCCCTGCGCCGCCTCGCCGTCGCCACCCTCGACGCCAACTGGGAACACGACCACACGGTGCCCTCGCGCACCCTCTACCCGCACCAGTGGAGCTGGGACTCGGCGTTCATCGCCATCGGCTGGTCCCACGTCCGCCCCGACCGCGCCTGGTGCGAGATGGCCAGCCTGTTCCGGGCCCAGTGGGTCGACGGGCGGGTGCCGCACATCGTGTTCAACCCGGCGCTGCGCGTCGGCTCGTACTTCCCGGGGCCGGAGTTCTGGGAGTCGGGGCTCGCCGAGGGCGCCCCGGCGGTCGCCACCTCCGGGCTGATCCAGCCACCCGTGCACGCGCCCGCCGCCTGGCTGGCGTACCGGCGGTCCCCCTCCGAGGCCGGGCGGGCGGCGCTGCGCCGGCTCTATCCCCGGCTGGTGGCCCAGCAGCGCTACCTCGCCACCCGCCGGGACGTCGGCCGGGGCGGGTTGGCCTGCATCGTCCACCCGTGGGAGTCCGGGCTGGACAACAGCCCCGCCTGGGACGCGCCGATGGCGGCGGTGCCCGCCGACGCGGCCGTCATGCGCGCGTACCGCCGGCACGACACCGCGCACGCCGACGCCGCGCACCGCCCCACGGACCTCGACTACGCGCGCTACGTCGCGATCGTGGCGGCCTACCGCGAGCGCCGCTACCGCGACGACGACCTCGCCGGCCGGCACCCGTTCCTGGTGGAGTGCCCGCTGGTCAACGCCGCCATGGGCGCCGCGGAGCACGCCCTCGCCCGGATCGCGCCGCTGGTCGGCGTCGACCCCGGCCCGCACCGGGAGCGCGCCGCGCGGATCACCGAGGCCCTGGTGCGCCGGCTGTACGACCCGACGACCGGCACCTTCCACCCCCGGGACCTGCGCGCCGACCGCCTCGTGCCGGCCCGGACGGTGCTCGGCCTGGCCCCGCTGGTCCTGCCCGACCTGCCCGCGCGGCAGGTGTCGGCGCTGGTCGCCGAGGCGTGCTCGCCGCGCTTCGGGCTGACCGCCCGGATGGACCGGCCGCTGCCCAGCCACGACCGCACCGCGCCGGACTTCGAGCCGCTGCGCTACTGGCGCGGGCCGAGCTGGATGAACGTCAACTGGCTGGTGCGCCGGGGGCTGTTGCGCCACGGCCGCCCGGACCTGGCGGCCGGCCTGCGCGACTCGATGATCGAGCTGGTGGCCCGCTCCGGCTGCCACGAGTACTTCCATCCGGACACCGGGGCCGGGCTGGGCTCGCCGGCGTTCGGCTGGACGGCCGCGCTGCTGCTCGACGTCCTCGCCGACGACCCGGCCGGCTGAGCCGACCCGTTCCCCGTGGGTCGGTCGACCCCTCCCCGCCGGCTGCGCCCACCCGCCCGGTCAGCCGGCCGGGACCAGCTCCCGCAGCAGCCGCTGCACCCGCGCCCGGATCTCGTCGCGGATCGGCCGGACCGCCCCGACGCCCTTGCCGGCGGGGTCGTCGAGCTGCCAGTCCTCGTAGCGTTTGCCGGGGAAGACCGGGCAGGCGTCGCCGCAGCCCATCGTGACGATGACGTCGGAGGACTCGGCGGTGGCGTACGCCAGCAGGGTCGGCGTCTGTGCGCTGATGTCGATGCCGACCTCCCGCATCGCCTCGACGGCGGCCGGGTTGACCGTTCCGGCCGGCGCCGACCCGGCGGAGCGCACCTCGACGGCGTCGCCGGCGAGGTGGCGCAGCCAGCCGGCGGCCATCTGCGAACGGCCGGCGTTGTGTACGCAGACGAAGAGGACGGTGGGCCTCGTGGTCACGGGGTGCTTCCTCTCAGCGCGCGACGGGGACGGTGGGCCGGCCCGGGACGGGCGACGGGAAGAACCGGCGGCGTGCCCGGAGCGAGACGTGGACGAGGGCGACCAGGACCGGCACCTCGATCAGCGGCCCGACCACGCCCGCCAGGGCCTGCCCGGACGTGACGCCGAAGGTGCCGATGGCGACGGCGATGGCGAGCTCGAAGTTGTTGCCGGCGGCGGTGAAGGCCAGCGTCGTGGTGCGCGCGTAGCTGAGGCCGACCGCCCGGCCGAGGGCGTACGAACCGGCCCACATCATCGCGAAGTAGACCAGCAGCGGCAGGGCGATGCGGGCCACGTCCAGCGGTCGGTCGGTGATCGCCTCGCCCTGGAGGGCGAACAGGACGACGATGGTGAAGAGCAGCCCGTACAGCGCCGTGGGGCCGATCCTCGGCAGGAACCGGCGCTCGTACCAGTCGCGCCCCCGGGCCCGCTCGCCGAGGCGGCGGGTGAGATAGCCGGCCGCCAGCGGGATGCCCAGGAAGATCAGCACGTTGCGGGCGATGTCCCAGCCCGACACGGCCAGTCCGGCGCCCGCCAGGCCCAGCCAGCCCGGCAGGACCGCGAGGTAGAACCAGCCCAGCAGGCCGAACGCGAGCACCTGGAACACCGAGTTGAGCGCGACCAGCACGGCGGCGGCCTCCCGGTCGCCGCAGGCCAGGTCGTTCCAGATGACCACCATGGCGATGCAGCGGGCCAGCCCGACGATGATCAGGCCGGTGCGGTACTCCGGCTGGTCGGCCAGGAAGAGCCAGGCCAGCGCGAACATCAGCGCCGGCCCGACGATCCAGTTGAGCGCCAGCGAGGAGACCAGCAGCCGCCGGTCGCCGGTGACGGCACCGAGCCGGTCGTAGCGGACCTTGGCCAGCACCGGGTACATCATGATCAGCAGCCCGAGGGCGATGGGCAGCGAGACGCCGCCGATCCGCACCGCGTCCAGCGCGGTGTCCAGGCCCGGGACCAGCCGGCCGAGGAGGAGGCCGGCAGCCATCGCGAGGCCGATCCAGAGCGGCAGGAACCGGTCGAGGCGGGACAGGCGTCCCACCACGGCCACGTCGGCCGGATCGTCGTGGGTGGTGGTGCTCACGGGGCTCCCGTTCGGGTCGACGGTGCGGGTGCGGGTGCCGGGCGGCGCGGGCGGCCGGCGGTCATCGCGGCGCTCCGGCGGTGACGGCGGGGGCGAGCCGGTCGACCCGGGCCTCGAGTTCCGCGTACGCCGCCTCGAACGCCTCGTCGGTGTCGACGCGGACGGGGTCGGGCACCGACCAGTGCAGGCGGGGCCGGGCCGCGCCGGTGAGATCCTCGTGCGCGTTGTCGCAGACGGCGACGACGAGATCCTCGGCGCGGACGACGTCGTCGACGTGGGCCGTGCCGACCGGGTCGAGCCGCAGCCCGTGGCGGCGGGCCACCGCCTCGGCGCGGGGGTGCACGCGGGGGGCGGGGCTGGTGCCCGCCGACGCGGCCGGGGCGTGCGTGCGCCGCGTCCAGAGGGCCGCGGCGAGCTGCGAGCGGGCGGAGTTGTGCGTGCAGACGAACACGACGCGGTCCACCCCGGCCAGCGGCGGCGGGGCCAGCGCCGACAGCGCCGCCGGTCGCAGCCGCAGGTAGGCGCGGCGCCGGTCGCCCTCGGAGCGCGTGCGGGTGACCAGGCCGGCTCCGGTGAGCACCTTGAGGTGGTGGGCCACCAGGTTGGTGGGCAGGCCGAGGGCGTGGGCGATCTCACCGGGGGAGGCGTCGCCGAGCAGCAGCGCGTCCACGATCGCCAGGCGCGCCGGGTCGCCGAGGGCGGCGTGGATCCGGGCGCGCGCGGCCAGAGAAGCATCAGC
The DNA here is from genome assembly GCF_048060285.1 of Micromonospora sp. LOL_025. Classification (NCBI taxonomy): domain Bacteria; kingdom Bacillati; phylum Actinomycetota; class Actinomycetes; order Micromonosporales; family Micromonosporaceae; genus Micromonospora; species Micromonospora sp. LOL_025. The sequence continues at coordinate 79,427 of NZ_JBHMIR010000022.1, forward strand.
ATCCATTGACTCAAGTTTCGCTGAGTAACCGGGCTGATGTCAAGCGGGTGGCACGCCGCCTCCCGCCCGGGGAGGTCGTTTGCGGGCACCGGGGGCGGGTATCCGCGCATCCGGTGACGACAGGAGGCTGCCGTGCGGTTTCCCCTATTCTTCGATGCGGTGTCCCGCCGCGCCGGACTGCCCACCGCCCAGGCCGCCACGATCACCCGCGCCGTTTTGCAGACCATGGTGGAACGGATGAGCGGCGGTGCGGCCGGTCGCCTCCCCGACGAACTCGACGGCTATCTCGCGGGGACCGGTCCCGGCGACGGCCCGGGCGGCGCGCCCGGTCCGGCGGACTTCGTGCGTCGGGTGGGGGAGCGGGCCGGGACGGACGAGGCCACCGCCCGGACGGGCACCGGTGCCGTCTTCGCCACCCTGCGGGAGGCGGTCACCGTCGACGAGTTCCGCGAGATGGTGGCCCGGCTGCCCCGGGACTTCGACGGCATGACCCAACCGATCCCCCGGCCGGACGACGCCTGACCGGCCGTCCCGGCGCCGCCCGCCCACCCGTCACCGCGGCAGGCCAGGCGGATTCTCGCGGGCGGGCATCGAGCCCTATGCTGCTTCCGACGTGAAGGTGTAGGCAGACCATGAGGCCCCTCGTGGAGCATGGCGGTCGGCCCGATCGCGGTCGGCCCGCCGATGCCTCGGAGGGCGCCGTACCTCGGGTCGGTCCGGTGCGCCGGACCGACCCACCACCCGTTCCGGCGGCAGCGGCACCGGAGCGATTTCTTTCGATGGAAGGCGCGCGGTGACCTGGTTCCTCTCCGCCGGCGGCTGGCACCCGGCGCCGGTCCAACTGTTCTGCCTGCCCTACGCGGGCGGAGGCGCGACCGTCTTCCGGCGCTGGCAGGACGGGCTCGGCCCCGACGTCGAGGTGCTGCCGGTGCAACTGCCCGGCCGCGAGAACCGGATCAGCGAGAACCCGGTGTTCGAGGTCGCCGACGTCGCGTACGCCATCGCCGAGCGGATCCGCGGCCCGTACGCGATCTACGGCCACTCGATGGGCGGCCGGGTCGGCTTCGAGGTCGTCCGCGAACTGCGCCGCGCCGGGCGTCCACTGCCGTTGCGGCTCTACGTCGGCGGCGCCCGCGCCCCGCACGTCCACGCGCCCAGCCACTTCGACGGGCTGTCCCGGGTGGACGACGACGAGCTGCTGCGCCGCCTGGACGCCGGCGGCGGGCTGCCGGCCGGGCTGCTGGAGTACCCGGAGCTGGTCGAGCTGCTGCTACCCCTGCTGCGCGCCGACTTCGCTCGGGTGGACGACTACCGCTACACCCCCGAGGAGCCGCTGCCGATGCCGATCGTGGCGTTCAGCGGCCGTGGCGACAAGACCGTCAGCCGGGAGCACAGCGACGGCTGGCGGGAGCACAGCGCCGCCGGCTTCACCCTGCACGAGATCGACGGCGGGCACTTCTTCCTCAACGAGCGGCTGCCCGACCTGCTCGCCGTGATCCGGGCGGACCTCACCGCCGCCCGCACCGACGCGGCCACCCGCCACCACGGGTGAGCCGCCCGCCCCGGCCGCGGTCAGGGCCGCCATCCCGCTGTCCCGCGACCGCCGGTGACGACGGCGAGCGACGACAGGAGTGAGAGCATGAGTGACCGGACCGCCACGCTGCCGGTCGTCGTCGAGAACGACGGCCGCGAGCTGACCGAGCTGATCGCCGCCCGCCGCGCGGAGCTGCGGGCGAGCCTGGTCAAGCACGGCGGGCTGCTGTTCCGCGGGTTCGACGTCGGCGGCGTCGAGGGCCTCGACCGGGCGGTGCGGGCGCTGTCCGGTGAGCCGCTGGTCTACACCGAGCGTTCGTCGCCCCGGCACGCCATCGCCGGCCGCGTCTACACCTCGACCGACTACCCGCCGAACGAGGAGATCTTCCTGCACAACGAGAACTCGTACCAGGCCCGCTGGCCGCTGACGTTGTTCTTCTACTGCCTGACCCCGCCGCAGACGCGGGGCGCCACCCCGCTGGCCGACGTCCGCCGGGTGTACGCCGAGATCGATCCGGCGGTACGCGAGGAGTTCGTCCGCCGCCGCTGGATGCTGGTGCGCAACTTCCACGGTGACTTCGGCACCCCGTGGCAGCACGTCTTCGGCACCGACGACCGTGCCCAGGTCGAGGCGTACGCGGCGGCGAACCGGATCGAGCTGGAGTGGCGCGGCGCCGACGGGCTGCGTACCCGCGCGGTGCGCGACGTCGTGCACCACCGGCCCGGCTCGGACACCCCGCGCTGGTTCAACCACGCCACGTTCTTCCACGTGAGCACCCTCGCCGAGGACCTCCAGGAGGGGCTGCTGGCCATGTTCGGCACCGAGGGGCTGCCGGCCAACACGTACTACGGCGACGGCGGCGAGATCCCCGCCGACGTCGTGGACCACCTGCGGGCCGCGTACCGGGCAGCCAGCGTCCGCTTCGACTACCGGCGCGACGACGTGCTGGTCGTGGACAACATGACCGCCGCGCACGGCCGGGAGCCGTTCACCGGCCCCCGCAAGATCGCCGTCGCGATGGCCGAGCCGCACACCCCCTGATCGGGGTCGCGTCCCGGGCCGGGCTACGCCTCGTAGCGGTCCGCGACGTCGGCCTCCGCCAGCTCCTCCGGGTCGGCGACCCAGGCGGAGAAGACCGGCACCCCGTGCCACGGGCCGGCCGCGCCGCCGCCGGCCCGCTCGTCGGTGGCGACCGCCACCACGGCGTACGGGTGGCCGAAGCGCAGCTCCGCGACCCGGGCCACCCCCTCCGGCGGCAGGCTGAGCGTCGCGGCGAAGCCGGTGACGGCCGCCGCCTCGAAGCCGTAGCGGCCGTAGCGGGCCATGGCCGCCTGGGCCGCCTCGAACTCCAGCCCCGGCGAGTCCAGCAGTTCGCCGAACGCCCGCGCGACAGCGGGGAAGCCCAGCCCGGGCGCGGTCAGCTCGTGCCGGCTGCGGGCCGACCAGCACGGCAGCACCGCCGTCGCCCGCTCCTCCCGGCCGTCCGGCGCGTACGTCCGGGTCGGCTCCTCGCGCAGCGTCCACAGCGGGCCCTCGCCCAGCGGCACGTCGAACAGGGAACGCCGCCGTGCCGGCAGCTCACGCTCCGGCGTGTCGGCGGCGGCCGTCGCCAGCTCGTGGGCCGCCGCGAGGAGGTCCCCGGCCGGCACGTCGGGTGCCGCGACGACGGAGACCACCAGCAGCCCGGCCGCCCCGTCGGCGGTCCGCTGCGGCTGGGCGGGGGCGGCGTGCACGGCGACGGTGCCGGCCCGCGCGGTGTCGGCGATCCAGCAGCGGTGGCCGTGCTCCGGGCTGCGCAGCGCCCGGCGCAGCCCGCCGGCCCAGGCGCTGCCGGGCCCGAGCGCGTCGGCCGGCGCCACCTCGAACGGGGTCGCCCACGAGACCCGGGTGGCCAGGGCGCTGGCCAGCACCAGCAGCACCTGCGGCGTGACCGTCAGCGGGAACGCCTCGATGAGGCCGAGCGTGTGCTCGCGGGCCCACGCGTCGAGCCGGGCCTGGTCCGGCAGCGGCCCGGTCGCGGTCGACGCGGGCAGGGCGGCCCGCCACCCGTCGAGCCCGGGCGTCTCGACGCCGGGCCGGTGCCAGAACGCGGTCGCCGAGGGCACCAGCGGGTGCGGCGCCGCCAGCAGGCCGTGAGCCGCCTCGGCGGCGGCCGCCACGTCGGTGCCGAGCACCTCCTCCAGCGCCGGGCGGGTCGGGCCGGTGGCGCCCGGCGCGGCGAGCGCCAGCAGCAGCCACGCGCCGAGCGGGGAGGCGACGTGGTGCCCGTCGCCGATCACGGCGTGCAGGCGGTCGGCGTAGCGGGCCAGGGGGGTGCGGATGTCGGTCGTCACCGCTTCACTGTGCCCGCTCGGCGGGCCGCCGTCACCACCTGTCTACTCAGCGGGGACGGGAACCGGTGACCCGCCGGCCCGCCGGTTTGTCACCGGACTGTCATGAGACCGCAGGGTCACCTCCAACATCGACGCCGAAAGTAATCGCCGGTCGTCGCCGACGTCCGCGGCAGCCGAGCCAAGGCGGGCCCGTAGGCCCGCCGGAACGACGTCGGCACCGTCAGCGACGACTTTCCGAGTTCCCGGGCGTCCAGAAGGGGCGCGGGACAACCCGAGATGCGGGCCGACCGGCGCGCGCGGAGCCGGGAACGCGGCCCGCGGGCCCGGCAGCCCACGGAGGTCCACAGACCATGACCGTGTCCGCGACAGGTCCGGCAACCGACGACAACACCCCGCCGGGCGACGCGCCACCCCGGCCGGGCCGCCCCGCGCAGGGCATCGACCGGACGGTGCTGGGCGTCGCCGCCGCGGTGACCGTCCTCTTCGTCGCGTGGGGCATCCTGGCCACCGACAACCTCGCCTCGGTCACCGGCACCGCGCTCGACTGGGTGGTCCGGTCGTTCGGCTGGGTCTTCGTGCTGGCCAGCACCGGCTTCGTGGTGCTGTCGGCCTGGCTGGCGCTCAGCCGGTACGGCCGGATCAAGCTCGGCCGCGACGACGACGAACCCGAGTTCTCCACCGTCTCCTGGGTGGCGATGATGTTCAGCGCCGGCATGGGCATCGGCCTGATGTTCTGGGGCGCCGCCGAACCGCTGTCGCACCTGGCGACCCCGCCGCGCGGCCTCAACGAACCGAACTCACCGCAGGCCGCGCGGGTGGCCATGGAGTACTCCTTCTTCCACTGGGCGCTGCACCCGTGGGCGATCTACGCCGTGGTGGGCCTCGCGCTGGCCTACTTCACCTTCCGCAAGGGGCGGCGCGGCCTGATCAGCAGCGCCTTCTTCCCGCTCATCGGGGAGCGCGCCGACCGTGGACCCGGCCGGGCCATCGACATCTTCGCGATCTTCGCGACGCTGTTCGGGTCGGCCGTCTCCCTCGGTCTGGGCGCCCTGCAGATCAACAGCGGTCTGACGAACCTCTGGGACGTGCCGAAGTCCACCCCACTGGCGATCGGCATCATCGCGGTGCTCACCGTGGCGTTCGTGGTCTCCGCCGTCACGGGCGTCAAACGGGGCATCCAGTTCCTGTCGAACACCAACATGGTGCTCGCGGTGGCGCTGATGTTCTTCCTGCTCGTGGTGGGCCCGACGGTCTTCGTCCTCAACACGCTCACCGCGTCGACCGGCGGGTACCTCTACGACCTGATCCCGATGAGCTTCCGCACCGGCGCCTTCGGCGGCGAGCAGTGGATGGCGGGCTGGACCATCTTCTACTGGGCGTGGTGGATCTCCTGGACCCCGTTCGTCGGCACCTTCATCGCCCGCATCTCCAAGGGCCGCACCATCCGCCAGTTCGTCCTCGGTGTGGTGGCCATCCCGAGCCTCGTCAGCTTCGTCTGGTTCTCGGTGTTCGGCGGTACCGCCATCAACCTGCAACTCAACGGCACGGACCTGTCGGCCGCGGTGAAGGAGAGCCCGGAGGCGGCGCTCTTCGCGGTCCTGCGGGAGTTCCCGTTCTTCACCGTCACCGCGATCCTGGTCATGGTGCTGGTGGCGCTCTTCTTCGTCAGCGGCGCCGACGCCGCCTCGGTGGTGATGGGCACGCTCTCCTCGCGCGGCAGCCTGGAGCCGAAGGCCTGGCTGGTGTCGATGTGGGGCGTCCTGACCGGCCTGGTGGCCGCCGTGCTGCTGCTCGCCGGCGGGCTGTCCGCCCTGCAGTCGCTGACCATCCTCGCCGCGCTGCCCTTCCTGTTCGTGATGGTCGGCATGGTCGTCGGGCTGCTACGCGAGCTGCGTCGCGAGCCCGACAGCGCCACGATGGCCCCGCAACTGCGGGCCCTCGTGACCGCCGGCGCACCACCGGCCGCCACGAAGCCCGAATCCTCCTGAGCCGGCGCGTGCGGCGCGGGCCGTTGCCCCGGACCGGGGGCGGTCCGCGCCGCACGTGGGTTCCGGGCCGTGGACGTACCATCGTGGGCGTCCGTACGGGCGGCGCCTCCCGGCGGCGCGGGCCGACCGAGGAGGCGCGTCGTGACACAGGCCCAACCGGCTGCCGCGTCGGCGCCGCGCCTGATCGTGCTCAACGGGCCACCCGGCTGCGGCAAGTCGACGCTGGCCCGCAGGTACGTCGAGGACCACCCGCTCGCGCTCGATCTCGACATCGACCGGATCCGTGACCTCATCGGGCGGTGGCGTGACCATGCCGGTCCCGCCGGTCTGCTCGCCCGCGCCGTCGCGCTGGCGGCGGCCCGGACGCACCTGGCCGGCCGCCACGACGTGATCGTCCCGCAGTTCCTCGGCCGTCCCGAATTCATCGAACAGGCCGAGCGCGTGGCACACGACACCGGCGCCCGGTTCCACGAGCTCGTCCTGCTCGACGGCAAGGAGAACGCGCTGCGGCGATTCGCCGAACGCAGCCGTACCTCCACGGATCCGGCGCACCTCGACGCCCAGCGCATGCTCGACCGGCATGGCGGGACCACCGAGCTGGCAGCGATGTACGACCGGCTGCTCGCGGTCGTCGCCGCCCGGCCCGGGACCAGGGTGGTGCGCAGCGAGCACGGCAGGGTGGACGAGGCATACCGGGAACTCCTCGCCTGCCTCGGCTAGGGCGCGGATCCGGCCCCGGTCCCGGCCACCCAGGCGGGACGGTGACGCGCGGGTGCGGTCACGCGCGCGCACGCGGGGCGGTCACGCGCGGGTGCGCGGAGCGGGCGTGGAGCCGGCGCTCCGACGCCACGCCCGCCGGGCGGTCCCGCCTGCCGCCGGCCGCTCACGCCACCATGCGCTCCTCGGCCAGTTCCGTCAGCCGGACGGTGCACAGGCCGTTGCGCTCCGTCTTCACGTCGGTCACCTTGAGCCGCGTGCCGGGCGCCAGGATGAGCTCCTCCTCGCCGGTGAAGGCGGAGAACCGCCGGATGCCCACGGCCCGTACGGGCAGCACCTCGAAGAGCGTCCGCTTGCCCCGACCGCCGAGGAACGCCTGGGCCACGCCGAGCTTCGACGTGCACGACGAGACGCCCCACCACGTCACGGTCTGCCCGAGCGGGTACTGCGCCCGCAGGTCCAGCGACACCCCGCGCCACAGCGGCTCCGTGCGGGTCGGGAGCCGTGACACGGCCGAGAACAGCAGCCGCAGGTACGGCAGGTACGGGACGATCCGACTGCGGTCCGGGTCGCGCAGCGTGGCGTTGATCTGCCGGTAGAACGCCGACTCGCAGGTGTAGAGGTAGAGGGCCGCGACCTCGTCGGCGGAGAGGCCGTCGGCCCCGCCGTCCACCTGCTTCTCGCCGAACCGGTGTGACTGCTCGACGTGCCGGTCGAGCCCGGGCAGCAGCGCGGCCACCGGGGCGACGGCCGCACGGAAGTCCATCAACGGGGTGTCGGACACGCCGGTGATCGCGGGAAGGGCCAGGCCCTCGTCCTTGACGCTGGCGAGCCGTTCGAGGTAGAGCTTGTGCAACTCCATCGTGGAGGCGATGAACGCCCCCATGCGCTCGGCCGTGTCCGCGTTGGTGCCGCCCGCGTTCCATCCCTTGCGAGGCAGCCAGTCGATCTCGTCGGCGCCCAGCGTCCTGAGCGCCTCGTTGACGTCGGCGAAGTGGTTCCCGTCGCAGAATATGTCGCCCTGCGCCGCCGGGTTGGGGTGGTCGATGTGGCGGACCTCCACGTCCGGGTACTTCTTCTCGAGCCGCTGCACCACCCGCTTGAGGCTGCGCGCGTGCGCACCCCACCACGCGAACACCACGCCCCGGTCCTCCTCGTCGGCGTGCTGCTTGGCCTTCAGGATCTCCTCGACCAGGGCCTCGACGACCGGCCGCCAGAACGCGGTGTGCCGGTCGGTGGCCATCGCCCCGTCGCCGCTGGCGGTGAGCGCCGCGTTCAACAGCAGCACGCCCTGGGTGAGCATCGCCTGGAACCACTCCGGCGGCTGCACCGTGTCGTGCTCCCGCAGCAGGGCGCGGACGTCGGCGATAGGCGTCTTCTTGGCGATGCCGTGCTTCCACATCGCCGCCGCCTTGATGATGCAGCGGATGGTGACGACCCTGCCGAACCGGCTGTCGTCCCAGTCGTGGAAGGTGTTGTCGAACATGGCGATGCCGGTGGCGCTCTCGCTGCGCGGGTACGGGTTCTGCCCGAAGACGACGACCTTCCACTTGTGCGGCGGGTTGGGCTTGAGCGCCTGGAAGGTCAGTTCCCGCACGGGCACGACCATCGGGCTGCGGCCCGGGCCGACGAACGTGGCGGCGTCCGGCTGCGCCTCGATGACCGGCTTGACCAGCGGCAGCCACGGCTCGCCGCCGCCGGTGAACAGGCCGGCGAGGGCCAGCGGGTCGTTCGGGTCGGGCGGGGTGGGGGCGGTGGTGTCGCTCATCGCGGGCTCCGGGAGTGGCGGGCCGTGCCGGTCCGACGGCACGGGTGATCGAGGTGGGGGCATTCTGCCGCCCGCGGGCGACAGTTACGGCGCCGGCGACCGGCGTGGGCCCAGCGCCGGCGGTCGCGGTGCTGGACGCCGTGGCGCGACGCGAAAGGTTGTCGGTGGGCGGCGATAGCGTGCTCCACGTCGGAGAGAACCCCTTCCCCACCGGAGTGAGCCATGACCGTCGACCGCGAGAAGCCGCTGCTCAGGGTGGTGCTGACAGACGTCAACGCGAAGGTGGTGCAGGCGTGGCGCGCGGCGTTCGCCGACACCCCCGAGGTCGAGATCCACAAGGGGTCGATCCTCACCCGGCAGGCCGACGCCTGGGTCAGCCCGACCAACTCCCGGGGACGGATGGACGGCGGCGTCGACGCGGTCGTCAAGCGGCACCTCGGGGCGGGGATCCAGCTGCGCGTCCAGCGGGCGATCCGCGACCGGTTCGGCGGAGCGATGCCGGTGGGCAGCGCCGTCTGCGTGCCGTCGGGGGCCACCAACCCCAGGTTCCTGATCTCGACGCCGACCATGGATCAGTCGGCGCAGGACGTGAGCGAGACGCTGAACGTGGCGCTGGCGTGCGCCGCCGCGTTCCAGGCCATCCACACGCAGAACGAGAAGGAGCCGGGCAGCATCGCGTCGGTGGCGCTGGTCGGCATGGGCGCGGCGACCGGCCGGGTGCCGGCGCGGGTCTGCGCCAACCTGATGTGGACCGGCTACACGCTGTTCAACGACTGCCACTTCCGCGACTACGACGAGCTGCGGAGGACCATCTGCGAGCAGCTCGACGACATCGGCAGCCGCCCGGAGGAGGAGCGGGTGCGGGTGACGGTGCCGGCGGCGTCCGGCTCCCGCCGTTCACGAGGCTGACGCGTCCCGGCGGCGGGGGGAGCGCCCCCGGTCTCGCCGCCGCCGCGGTGGGCCCGCCGCCTGCCCCGACGGTTCCGGGCGTTCGACGCGGGTGGGGTCGCCGCGGACGAGTTCGTCGTGGATACGCCATCGGGCGGTGACGACGGCGCGCTCAGCGGCCTCGTCGTCGTCTGCGATCCGCTGCCGCAGCAACTGCAGGGCGAGGCGGCGGTTGAGGCTGAACTGCCGTTCGGTGTCGACCACGACGACGATGCCCGACGGGCGGTGGGTCGCCCGTACCGCCGTGCTGGCCTTGTTCCGGTGCTGGCCGCCGGGGCCGCCGGTACGGCAGGCCACGATGTCGACGTCCGCCTCCGCGAACGACGTGGTCGGGGTGTCGAGCTGGCACGGCCGGGCGACGACGTACCAGTTCTTCCGGCCGGTGCTCGCCCGGTAGGGGCTGGGGGCTGCCAGCACAGGGTGCCCGTCCACGCGGCGGCGAACGCCTCGGCGCCGCCGCCGCAGATCCGGATCAGGGCCGACCGGTAGGTGTCGGGCCGCTCGCCGGGAACGGTCCGGACCCGGTGGGTCGTCAGGCCCTGTCGGGCGGCCTCGTCTTCCAGGCGGCGCAGCAGCCGGGCCAGCGCCCAGGCGCACTCCTGCGGGCCACGCCCGGCGGACACGAGCAGGTGCAGGCTCATGCCCGACCCCGCCTGCGGCGGTCGTCGCGACGCTCGGACCGGGTGGTGGAGGAGCCGGCGTCGGGCGTCTTGTAGGTGACCAGGGGGACCGTGGTGGCCACGGGCGTGGCCAGGTCGTGGTCGACGAGATCCGCGATCACCCGTTCGATGCGCTTGTAGGCCGTGGGCGCCTCCTCGAAGAGCAGTTGGCGGTCGCCGCACACCACCAGCGACCCCACCGGGGTGCGCCGCAGTTCCTCGACGGTGTGCTTGGCCCGGCTGCGCCGCAGGGCGTCGGCGCGGGACATCTTGCGGCCCGCGCCGTGCGCCACCGAGTGGTTGGCGTCCGGACCGGCGTGGGCGGCCACGAGGTAGGAGGCGGTGCCCCGGGTGCCGGCGACGAGCACGTCGCGGCCGTCGCCCGGCGCCGCGCCCTTGCGGTGCAGGTAGATCCCGTCGTGGACCTCCAACAGGTTGTGGCACTGGTCGACGACGGGCTCGGTGGGCGTGGCCCCCAGGGCGTGGGCGACCCGGGCGGCCAGCAGCCGCCGGTTGAGCGAGCCCCACCGTACGGCGTCGTCGTGCGCCGCCAGGTAGGCGGCGGGATCAGGGGCGGCGCCCGCGCCGTGGACCTCGGTGTGTGCCCGCAGGATGCGCTCGCCCAGACCCCGGGAGCCGGTGTGGACGACGAGCACGAGATCGCCGGCGTCGAGCCCGAGACGACTCGCGTGCCCCGGCTCGAAGACCGTGTCGACGCGCGCCAGCTCGACGAAGTGGTTGCCCCGACCGACCGTCCCGAGCCCGTCGACGTGACCGGCGGGGATGTCGCCCGCCACGACGGCCCAGGCGGGGTCGTCGGCGTCCCGCTCGGGGTCGAGCGGCCGGTCGAGGTCGGGGAAGCGGGCGGCGAGCCGCTCCGGCACGGCCCGCTTGAGCCTGATGGGGAACACGGCGATGCCGCAGCCGATGTCGGAGCCCACCAGGAACGGGTAGAGCACGGTCGACGCCATGGCGGCGCCGACGGGGGCACCCTTGCCCGGGTGCAGGTCCGGCATGGCGGCGACGTGGATCATGCCGGGGAGGGCGGCCACCTGCCGGCACTGCGTCAGGGCCTCGGACTCGATCCAGCTCGCGGGGGAGGCGAAGACGGTGACGGTGGCCGGGGTGGACTGCGGCGGGGACTGGTGCTGAGACAAGGACGCTCGCTTCTCGCGGAAACGGGAATGGACGGACGGCACCACGACACCGGTCGGTGCCGCGCGCCTCGGCGATGGGGATGCTGCCCGTCAGAACGTCATGGACGACACCATCCCGGAGCCGACCGCCTGCGGCAACCGACTTTCCGCCGCGCCGGCGACCTGTGCGACGCCCCGCCGGCAGCCCCTGGTCGCCGCGACGGCGCGCGGCGGTCAGGGGGCGGGCAGGGCGCCGAGGCGGTGCAGCAGCTGCCGGGCCAGCGGCAGGCGCTTGTCGGCGTCGCCCTCCGCGCGGACGTCCACGTTCAGCGCGAAGCAGTACAGCCGGTCGCCGCGCTCGACCCAGCCGACCCACCATCCCGTGCCCGGGTCGGTGGCGTCCGTCCAGCCGGTCTTGCCGTACAGGGCGTACCCGGCGATGCGCTCCAGGCGCAGGATCTCCCGGACGGTGGCCTGGTGCCCCCGGTCGGCCGGCAGCTCGCCCCGGGCCAGCCGGGCCAGCCACCGCACCTGCTCGTCGGCCGAGATCTCCAGCGGCCCGGTCAACCAGAACCGGTCCACGGCCGGCCCGACCTCGCCGTTGCCGTAGCCGAGCCGGTGCAGCCACTCCCGCTCCCGGTCCGGCCCGATGCGGCGGGCCAGCTCCTGGAACACCGGCACGTTGGAGACCCGGACCGCGTCGCGCAGCCCCATGTCCCGCTCCCAGGCGGCGACGCGCTGCGGCCCGCCGCCGTACGGGACCTTCTCCCGCTCGTCGCGCACCACGCCGGTCTCCAGCGCGATCAGGCTGTGCGCGATCTTGAACGTCGAGGCGGGTACGAAGCGCCGCTCGGCCCGCTCCCGGTCGACCATGACGACGCGTCCGGCCGCCACGTCGTACATCACGAAGGTGCCCCGGAGGCCGGCCTGCCGGAACAGGCCTGCCAGGTCGTCGCGGACCTCGACGGCCGGCGCGGTCGGCGTGGGCGACGGGCCCGTGGCGGCGGTGGCGGACGCGGCGTCGGCCGGCGGCGGCTGCGAGCGCCCGCCGCCGGTGCAACCGGTCGCGCCGGCCAGCATGAGCAGGGCGGCGGCCGCGGCGGCCGCGACGCGCCGTCGGGGGCGGGTGCCCGGGCCGACCGCCGTCGGCGGCGCGGCCAGGCTCCGCATCCGTGTCTCGAGGACCACCCGCCACCGCCCCCGTCCGTGCCGGCACCGACACCCCCAGTGAAGCACGTGCCAGGGGGTACGGCGCCGCCCGACCACCCGCGCCGCCGGTCGGCTCACGGCCTCGCCGGGGCGTCCGGTTCCGACACCCGCAGGTGCCGGTCCAGGTTCGCGACCAGCTCGTCCGCTCGGGCGGGAGCGACGTCGTCGGCCCAGCTCCGCAGCGCCCGCAGGAACCCGGCCAGGTCCGCCCGGACGCCGTCGACGAGCCCCGTCAGCTCGTCGACGGGGACGTCCACCCAGGAACTGCCCTCCTCGTCCGCCCACACCCGGACCGTGCCGTCGGGGCGCCGCTCCACCCAGGGGCCGGGGTCGTGGCCCAGGTCCGGTGAGCGGCCCGCCGGGATCTCGTACCACTCGCGCCATTCGTTGAGGTCACTGCAGCAGCCCGGGTCGACCCGTGCCCCCGTCGCCGGGTCGGTGAGGCGCAGGCCGCCGGGCACCAGCAGGGAACCGGGCTCCGGGCCGGCCGCCACCACCGGCAGCACGGCGGTCAGCGGATCGTCGCCCCCGGGCCACACCGTGCGGTCGTCGAGGTGGTGGTACGCCGCGATCCGGGCCACGGCGGCGCCCACCTCGGCGGGGGTCAGGGCGTCGGAGAGCGCCAGCCACGGCCCGACGTCGGCCACCGGCCAGAGCGGGAAGTCGTCGAGGCGACCCACCTCGAGCACCGGCTGGAGCCGTGGCGCGTGGCGGGCGGAGGCGGACCGGCGTCCGCCGGGGGTACGGGGCCCGGTCACGGCGTGGACGCGCCGATCACGGCGGCCACGTCGGGCGGCAGCGGGTACGGGCGCTCCGGGGGCAGCAGCGCCCCGGCGGCGGCGTCGTCGCCGGCGTCGAGCGCCGCGCGCACCGCGTGGGCGGTCGGGGTCACGTCGCTGAGACCGACCAGCCACTCGTCGACGTACCGGCGCACCGCCTCGCCGGAGAGCCCCACCTGGAGGGACCGGTGCGGCAGCGGAGCCAGGCGCAGCGACCGTTCCGGGTCCCACTGCACCCGCACCGGGCTGGCCCGCAGCCGTCGCGACCAGTCCTCCCGGTCCGGGTGGCGGTCGCGGTCGAAGCCGCTCAGGCACGAGTTGGCCAGCGCCCACTCGAAGCCGGCGCGGGTGATCTCGACGGCCAGCACCCGCTCCTGCCCGGGCTTGGTGCCCCAGCCGCAGCGGTACATCATCCACCGGAACGACGGCTTGATCCACGTCATCCGCTCCCGCCTGAACGGCGGGACGAAGCGGCCGGCGGCCAGCGCCGGGCGGGCGATCTCCGGCGGGTACGCCTGGTACACGATCACGGTGTCGGCGGTGAAGTGGGCGCGAACCTGGTGGGCGGGGACCGGCATGGCGCCGATCCTGACCGATCGTCCGGGCCCGGTCCACCGGATTGTCCCGCCCGGGCCGGCGCCCACGACGGGGGATAGGCTGCCGGTCGTGGCAGGTCTTCTCAGGAGCGTGGCGGCCCGGATCGGCGGGGTGATCCCGTCGCCGCGCCGGCCCCGGCCGGGCCCGGCGCAGGTCGCCCGCCCCCGCCAGGTCGCCGCGTTGCAGCGCCGGCAACTGGCGTACGCCCCGGAGCTCGACGGGCACGCCGATCCGGGCGAGATCGTCTGGACCTGGGTGCCGTACGAGGACGACCCGCGTCAGGGCAAGGACCGCCCCGTGCTGGTGGTGGGCCGGCACAGCCGGACGTTGTTCGGGCTGATGCTGTCCAGCCAGGCCGAGCGCGACGGGCAGCGGCACTGGCTCGCGCTCGGTCCGGGCGAGTGGGACCGGGACAACCGGCCGAGCTGGGTGCGGTTGGACCGGGTGCTGACCATGCGGGAGGACGGCATCCGCCGGGAGGGCGCGGTGTTGGACCGGGCCCGTTTCGACCGGGTCGGGCGGGCGCTGCGCGCCGGCTACGGCTGGCGCTGACCGTCAGGCCGGCTCGCGGCTCGGGCCGATCCCGGCGGCGTGGGCGTCCGGCGGCGGGTACGGCTGCTCGGCCAGCAGCCGGGCCAGGTGCGCGCTGTTGAGCGCCAGCGCCTTCGTGGTGCGTCCCGTGGTGTCGGGCTTGGACCGGGCGTCGATGTAGTCCACCTTGTGCAGCGCCTCGCCGACCCAGTAGGTGGCGCCCGCTGCGGGGCAGGTGAAACCGACCTCGTTGAGGGCCTGCTGGACCTCGCCGATGGTGTGGTGCGCGCCGTCCTCGTTGCCGACGACCGCGACCCCGGCCACCTTGCCGTAGGTGAGCAACCGGCCCTCGGCGTCGGTCTCGGAGAGCTCGGCGTCGAGCCGTTCGAGGACCATCTTGCACACGGCGGACGGCTGACCGAGCCAGATCGGCGTGGCGATGACGAGGATCTGCGCGGCCATCAGCCTGGACCGGATGCCCGGCCAGCCGTCGCCGTCGCCCTCGTCGGTGGAGACGCCGAAGCGCACGTCGTGGTCGACGACCCGGATCAGGTCGCCCGCCACGCCCTGGTCGGCGAGGGCGTCGAGCACCTCGCGCCCGAGCACCTCGGCGCTCGACGGGGCGGGGGAGCGTTTGAGGGTGCAGTTCAGGACCAGGGCCCGGATGCTCGCCACGGTGGTTCCTCCCTCGGCCGGTGCGGCGCTGACCCTGCCGGCATACCCGGCATCCGGCGCGAGACACGTCGAAACGCGTCGTGTCCCGACCGGCGATCCGGCGGCGCGACGTGCGCGCTCAGCACTCCGCCAGGTGGGCGGTGTCGACGAGTTGCCGGGGCGGGCGGGCCACTCCGAGGCTCTTGGCCCGGTACATCGCGGCGTCGGCGCGGTCGAGCGCCTCGGTGAGCTGCCCCGGCCCGGTGACGGGGGCGAGCCCGACGGAGGCGGTCACCCGGACGCTGAGCCCGCCCAGCGGGATCGGCGCGGCGAGGCTGTCGCAGAGCCGCCGGGTGGCGTGCTCGATCCACCGCCGGTCGATCGTCGGGCTGGCCAGCAGTCCGGCGAACTCGTCGCCGCCGAGGCGGGCGACCAGATTGTCGCCGGCGAAGGCGGCGAGCCGTTGGGCGACGCTGACCAGCACCTGGTCGCCGGCGGCGTGGCCGTAGCGGTCGTTGATCTGCTTGAAGTCGTCGAGGTCGAGCACCACGGCGATCAGCGGCTGCCCGGCCGCGTCGGTGAGCAGCGTGGCCGCCAGGCGGTAGAACGCGCGGCGGTTGGGCAGGCCGGTCAGGGGGTCGTGGCTGGCGGCGTGCCGCTCGGCGGCGAGCTCGGCCTGGAGCTGCCTGATCTCGACCTCGGCCTGGATCGCGCGGCGGCGCAGCTGCCAGGAGGTGGCGAGTGCCCCGGCGGCACAGATGCCGGACGCGATGGTCAACGGATCCGGCACGAGACCTCCCATCAGCACGATGCCGCCGGCCCTCGCGCGCGGCGGTCCGCGCCCGCGCATCGGGCCCCGTCCTTCCTGGTCGCAGCCCAGGTCAGGTGACTCAGAGTGAACAGATGGGCACTGTTCACGTGCGTTATCATGCTCGCTGTCCGATGCAGATGCAATAGCAGATGCACGTGCAGGAAGCCCCTTCGTCGATATCGTGCCCCCTCTGTCAGGCACCGCTGCCCGGCGTCGCGGGGCTCGCGAGAGAAAGACCTCCATGCAACAGCCTCCGAACGGCGTTCCCACCAACCAGCTGCCCCCGCTCGCCTGGCAGAAGAGCCGCCGGAGCAATCCCAGCGGCAACTGCGTCGAGCTGGCCGAACTGCCCGGCGGCGCCGGCATCGCACTGCGCAACTCCCGGCACCCGGAGGGGCCGGCGTTGATCTACACGGTGGACGAGATCGCCGCCTTCGTGCTCGGCGCCCGCGACGGGGACTTCGACAACCTGATCGCCTGACGTCCGCCTGCCGGCGGCGAGCGCGTCCCGATGACCGGGACGGATTGTCCGCACCGAGGAAGTTCACCTCACTCACGGTTCATGGCATGCTTACGCGTCGGCCGCGGAAGGGCACCTGGTCGGCACGAACCGGCATGTGGAGGTCGGCTGTGACGATGGGTCCCGCCGAGGGCGGTCCGGGGACCGGCCCGACCGTGCTGCGCATGTTGCTCGGCGCCCAGCTGCGCCGGCTGCGCGAGTCCAGCGGGGTGACGCGGGAGGGCGCCGGCTGGGAGATCCGCGCCTCCGAGTCGAAGATCAGCCGGATGGAGCTGGGCCGGGTCGGCTTCAAGGAGCGCGACGTCGCGGACCTGCTCACCCTCTACGGCGTCACCGCGCCCGAGGAGCGGCAGGCGCTGCTCAAGCTCGCCCGCGACGCCAACAGCCCGGGCTGGTGGCACCGCTACGGCGACGTCCTGCCGAACTGGTTCCAGTCGTACCTCGGGCTGGAGGCGGCCGCCGCGCTCATCCGCAGCTACGAGGTCCAGTTCGTCCCCGGCCTGCTCCAGACCCGGGAGTACGCCCGGGCGGTGGTGCTGCTCGGGCACGGCCGGGCCGCCCCGGCGGAGATCGAGCGCCGGGTCGCGTTGCGCATGCAGCGCCAGCGGTTGCTGCACCGCGAGAACCCGCCGCAGCTCTGGGCGGTGGTGGACGAGGCCGCGCTGCGCCGGCCGATCGGTGGCCCACGGGTGATGCGTGAGCAGGTGGCGGCGCTGATCGAGACCACCAAGTCGCCGAACATCCGGCTCCAGGTCATCCCGTTCGCCGCCGGTGGGCACGCCGCCGCGGGCGGGGCCTTCACCATCCTGCGCTTCGGTGACCGGGAGTTGCCCGACATCGTCTACATCGAACAGCTCACCAGCGCGCTCTACCTCGACAAGCGCGACGACCTCGACTACTACGCGGTGGCGATGGAACGCCTCTGCGTGGAGGCCGAGCCGCCGGAGCGTACGCCGGAGATCCTCGGCGCGATCCTGGACGACCTCTACCCGGAGTGACCACGGCGGGGTCTCGCCCGGGTGGCGGTGCGGCTACCATGGTCGCCGACCGGCGACAGTGGACGGACGCCCCCGTCGCGGGTGGCGCAGAGTCGTGGAGGCTGCCTTGACCACCGATTCCCCGGGTACGACGACCGGCCCCGCCCACCCGAGCGACCGCATCGACACCTCGGTGGCCCACCCCGCGCGCCGATACAACTACTGGCTCGGCGGCAAGGACAACTTCCAGGCCGACCGGGACTCCGGCGACATCGTGGCGGCGTCCTTCCCGACCATCCGCACCGCCGCGCTGGAGAACCGCCGTTTCCTCCAGCGGGCCGTGCGTCACCTCGCCCGGGAGGCGGGCATCCGTCAGTTCCTCGACATCGGCACCGGCATCCCGACCGCCGACAACACCCACGAGGTCGCGCAGGCGATCGCCCCCGAGTCGCGGGTGGTCTACGTCGACAACGACCCGATCGTGCTCGCGCACGCCCGGGCGCTGCTGACCAGCTCGCCCGAGGGCGCCACCGCCTACATCGACGCCGACCTGCGCGACCCGGAGCGGATCCTGCGCCACCCCGACCTGCTGCGCACCATCGACCTGTCCCGGCCGGTCGGCCTGATGCTGGTCGCGATCCTGCACTTCGTCGGCGACGAGGACGACCCGTACGCCGTGGTCACGCGGCTGCTCGACGCGCTGCCGCCGGGCAGCTACCTGGCGGCCTCGCACGCCACCCACGACTACCTGCCCCCGCACGTGGCGCAGGAGGCGAAGGCGGCGGCCCGCGGCGGCAGCCCGCACGGCCTGATCAACCTGCGCACCCGGGCCGAGTTCATCCGCTTCTTCGACGGGCTGGAGCTGATGGAGCCCGGCGTCACCTCGGTCGCCGAGTGGCGTGCCGAGGACGCGCCGCAGCCCCGCCCGGCGGCGGCCGAGGTCAGCATGTACGGCGGGGTGGCCCGCAAGGGCTGACCGCGCGCCTGCACGCCCGCCGGCCCCGACCGCCGCAGGCCGGGCCGGCCCCGTCGGCCTGCGCCGGCTCGCCGACCCCATCCAGCCGCCACCGGTCGCCCCCGCCGCGCTGCCCCTGACCGTCGGTGCGGGCCGGTCGTCCCGGCGCCGCGCTGCCCCTGACCGTCGGTGCGGGCCGGTCGTCGCCGCCCGAACCGCGACGACCGGCCCGTAACCGGGCACCGCGCTGGTGGCCGGCCCCGCCGGCAGGGCAGACTGAACGGCTATGTCGCCGTTCTCGCCCACCCTGCGGTTGCACGACCGTTACGTCCTGCGCGAGCGCATCGGCCTCGGCGGGATGTCCGAGGTGTGGCGCGCCGACGACGAGGTGCTGCACCGCCCCGTCGCGGTCAAGGCCCTCACCCGCGAGTTCGCCACCGACCCGCAGCTGCGGGCCACCATCCAGCGCGAGGCCCGCGCCGCCGCGCGGCTCACCCACCCGCACGTCACCCAGGTGTACGACTACGGCGAGGCGGCCCTGGACGGCGGCATCGTCGTGCCGTACCTGGTGATGGAGCTGGTGGAGGGGCGCAGCCTCGCCGACCGGCTCGACGCCGGGCCGCTGCCGTGGCCGGAGGCGGTGCGGATGGCCGGCCAGGTCGCCGCGGCGCTCGCCGCCGCCCACCGCATCGGCGTGGTGCACCGCGACGTCAAGCCCGGCAACGTCATGCTCACCGAGACCGGTGCCAAGGTGCTCGACTTCGGCATCGCCGCGCTCGCCGGGCCGCACCACCCGCGGGCGGGGCAGACCGGCGAGCTGTTGATGGGCACGCCCGCGTACTTCGCCCCGGAGCGGATGCGGCCCGGGCCGCCGAACCCGGCCAGCGACGTCTACGCCATGGGTGCGCTGCTCTACCGCACCCTCACCGGCCGGGCCCCGCTGCCCGTGCAGACCTGGGAGGACGCGCTGGAGGTGCACGCCGGGCACCCGCCGGTGCCGCCCCCGCGGGTCCCCGGGCTGCCGCCCGCCATCGCCGAGTTGACCCTCGCCTGCCTGGCCACCGATCCGGCGCGCCGGCCGAGCGCGGCCCAGCTCGCCGCCCGTTTCGGCCCGCAGGCGCCGGCCCACCCGCCCACGGCCGTCCTGCCGACCGTGTCCGCCGGCGCCGCGCACCCGCCGACCCTGATCGACCGCGCACCGCCGTCCCCGCACCCCGCCGGCGCCGGCCGCGCCGGGGTGGCGTACCCGGCCGCGCCGGGTGGGCGCCATCCCGTGGTCGCCCGCCCCGGCCGTCCCGCCCCGGCCGGCGGCGCGGGGACGGCGCGCAACAGGCCCGTCACCGCACTGGTCGCCGTCGGCGTCGCGCTGCTCGTCGGGCTCGTCGGGGCGCTCGTCCTCGGCGACGGCGGAAGTCCGCCACCGGCGGCGGCCCCCGCCACCAGCACACCGGCCGCGAACCCGACCTCGGCCAGACCGACGCCGCCGCCGACCAGGACCTCCACCCCGCCGCCGGTGACCGCAAGGCCCGACCCGGTCGGCCTGCCGCAGTTCGTCGCCGAGTTCGCCGCGGTGCTCGCCTGGGCGCAGGCCCGCGGCGAGATCGACCGCAAGACGGTCGAAGGGCTACGGGACAAGCTCGCGGACCTGAGCCGGGGCAAGCAGAAGGACCGGGCCAAGCGGGTCGAGCAGCTGCGGGAGCGCCTCGCCGAGGCAGCCGAGGAGGGACAGATCCCGCCCGACACGGCGGCCCGACTCGACGCCCTGCTCGACCGGCTCAAGACGCCGTCGCAGGACGACGACGAGGACGACGACTGAACCGGCTCAGCCGACCTCGACCACGGACCCCTGTTCCACCCGACCGCCTCGCACCACCTGCGCGTACGCGCCCACGCACGGCTGCGGGCCGAGCTGCGGCAGCGGCGCGACCCGGTTGAGGCGGGCCGGGACGCGCAACGCCTCGGTCTGCCGGGGGAGTGACCCGTGCGCCAGGGTCGGCACCGCGCACCGCGGGGTGGGGGCGAGTATCCGCAGCACCAGCTCGGGGCCGATGCGCAGCTCGCGGCCGACCCAGTCGTTCTCGGCGAAGCCGTCCGCGTCGACGTCGAGCACGAGGTTGGGCCGGTAGCGGACCGCCTCGACGGTGCCGCCCGGAAGCTCGGCGGCCACCCGGGCCAGGGTGGCGGCCGTGACCAGGTGCACCGGGGCGAAGTCGAAGAAGGTGCCCGGCGCCGCCGCCCCCAGCGGGTTGGCCTCGACCGGCACCTCGGCGGCGACACCGGCCGCCAGCACCGCGTCCGGGTCGGCCCGGTCCAGGACCGCCCCGGCGGGCGGCCGGTCGATCAGCGTCACCGGGACGTCGAGCACCCGGGACAGCACGTCGTCGACGTCGGCGTCCAGGCTGGACAGCGACCGCCCGTCGGGCAGCGTGATCCGTACCGGGTCGGGTGCGGCGCCGGCCGCGCGGAGCGTGAGCAGGTCGCGCCAGAGCCGGGGATGCTTCGCGCTGGCCACCCGCCCGGTGCCCCGGTGCCGCAGGGCCAGCCGCCGGTCGCCCGCCACGCCCGCCACGCCGACGTCGACGGCGGGCAGCCGCTCACCCAGCATCGACTTCACCGGGTAGCGCCACAGCTGCGCCAGCCGGCCGGTCATCGTGCCGCCGTCCCGGCGCGGGGCGCCGCGACCCGGATCGGGGCCGCGTCGGCGATCGTGGTGCGGGTCGTCACGGGGCCACCCTAGTGCGAATGCCCGATCCGGACCGCCCCGACGAGCGCACCCACTCGCCGGGCGGCGCGGCCGGCGCCGGGCCGCCCGACGAGGCCCGCCGCGTTCCCGGTGGGTCCTGCGGCGAAGCTGTCGCGTGCCGGTGGGGCGTGCGGCGAGGTCGTCGTGTGCCGGTGGGCCGGTGGCGAGGCTGTCGGTGGGTTGTGCGGCGAGGTCGTCGCGTACCGTCGGATCGCCCGACGAGGTCGCCGCGTGGGCGGCCCGCCGGACCGGGACGGTCCCTGTGGTCTGCCGCATCCCGCCGCTGTGGACCGTCCGCGGGACGCGGGGGCCGGCCCGTTGGCGGACTCCCAGGATCGGTTCGTAGCGTGTGGGCCATGATTCGTACCACGCACGCCCTGCTCGCCTCCCGCTCCACCACCGGGGAGGCCGCGCCGCCCGAGGACGGACTGGTCGGCTTCGTCATCGGCCTGGTCGAGCGGCTCGGCGGCCCGGGCGCGGGTCTGGCCGTGGCCCTGGAGAACCTCTTCCCGCCGATCCCCAGCGAGGTGATCCTGCCGCTGGCCGGCTTCGTCGCCGGCCAGGGCCGGATGAGCGTGGTCAGCGCGATCTTCTGGACCACCCTCGGCTCGCTGATCGGCGCCCTCGCCCTGTACTGGATCGGCGCCGCGCTGGGTCGGGAACGGATCCGGGCGATCGCGCAGCGGCTGCCGCTGGTCAAGCTCAGCGACGTCGACCGCACCGAGGAGTGGTTCCTGCGGCACGGGGTGAAGGCCGTCTTCTTCGGCCGGATGATCCCCATCTTCCGGAGCCTGATCTCCATCCCGGCCGGCGTGGAGCGGATGCCGGTGCTGACCTTCGCGGTCTACACGACGCTCGGCAGCCTGATCTGGAACACCACCTTCGTGATGGCCGGCTACCTGCTCGGCGACAACTGGCACCTGGTCGAGGGGTACGCCGGCGTGCTCCAGAAGGTGGTCATCGTCGCCTGCGTGGCGGCCGCCGGCTGGTTCGTGGTCTCCCGAATCGTCCGGGCGCGGCGCGGCGCGGCGGCGGACGTCGAACCCGTCCCGCCCGTCGACCCCGCCCCGCTGCCCTACGCGCCGGACCCGACGGGGCGGGGCACGATCTACCGCAGCGCGTACTCGGACGGGCAGGCACCCGACCGCGACCTGTCCCGCTGAGGCGGTGGCGCGGCCACGGCGGGTGTCACCACGCCCGCCGGGTCCCCGTCCTGGTGGCCCTCGGGATCCGTACGGCCCGTCGCCGAGGCGTCCTTCCCGGTCGCCGCGGGCACCCCGCCCGGACGACCTCGATCGGCCCCGGGAGGCGGAGGTCCACCCGCGTCACCCGCTCCGCCTCGCTGTCGGAGACACCGTCGCACCGGCCGCCTCGGACCCGCTGTCGCTGGCCCGAGGGGTCGGACGGGCGTCGATGTCCGCCCGGTGTCGCGAGCGGACGATCGTGTCGGAGCGTCGTGTTACCGTCGCTCTCGGTCGGCGTCACGGGGCAAGCCCGGCGCGACGCAGGGGGCTGTCGTGGAGTGGGATTTCGGCGTGCTCGGCGCGCTGCACGTGAGCCGGCACGGGCGCGCGATACCGGTTCCGGCCAACCGGCAGCGGGCCTTGCTGGCCACGCTGCTGCTCAACCGGGGCGACACAGTGAGCGTCCCCGCGCTCGTCGACCGGGTCTGGGGCGACGAGGTGCCCGCCCACGCCAAGGCGTCCCTGCACTCGCTCGTCCGGCGGCTGCGTCGTGGCCTGGTCGGTGACGACCGTCCGGGCGGGCTGATCGTCACCCGCGCCAACGGCTACCTCGTCGAGCTGCCACCCGACGCCCTCGACCTGGGCCGGTTCGACGCCCTGCTGGCGGCGGCGGACCGGACCGCAGACCCGGGGCGGCGCGCCGAGCTGCTGCGCGGGGCCCTCGCGCTGTGGCGCGGTGAGCCGTTGGCCGACGTCGTTTCCGAGGTGCTGCACCGCGAGGACGTGCCGGCCCTGACCGAGCGGCGGGAGCGCGCGAGGGAGACGTACTTCGACGCCGAACTCGCCCTGGGCCGCCATACCGAGATCGTCGCCGAGCTGCGGGGGGCGACCCGGCGCAGCCCGCTGCGGGAGCGGTTCTGGGGGCAACTGATGCTCGCCCTCTACCGCAGCGGGCGGCAGGCCGAGGCGCTCGACGCCTACCAGCGGTTGGCCATGGTCCTCGCCGAGGAACTGGGTCTCGACCCGGGGCCCGCGCTGCGGGACCTGCGCACGTGCATCCTCCGGTCGGATCCGGAGCTGCGCTGGCAACCGCCCCCGTCCGCCGCGACGGTCACGCGACCGGCAGCACCCGCGCCCGCGGCGGCATCCGCGCCCGCGCCGCCGGCCAACCCGATGTTCCAGCTGCCCGCCGATCCCGGGACGCTGCACGGCCGCGCCGAGGTGGTGGCGGCCGTCCAGGCATCCATCGCGGCGGCGGCTGCTGCGGGGCGCCTGCCGCTGGTGTCGGTCTCGGGGGCGCCGGGCGTCGGCAAGACCGCCCTGGCGGTCCACGTCGGTCACCGCCTCTGCGAGCTCTTTCCCGACGGCCAGTGGTTCGTGCGGCTGCGCGGGCAGCAGGCGGACCCGGCCCGACCGGCCGACGTCCTCGCCGAGCTGCTCACCAACGCCGGCGTACGCGGCTCCGCCCAACCGGCTTCGACCGACGCCCGCGCCGCGGCGCTGCGGGCCGCGCTCGCCGAACGGCGGGTGCTGCTCGTCCTCGACGACGCCGCCTCGGCCGAGCAGGTCGTGCCGCTGCTGCCCGGCACGGCGAGCTGCGCGGTGATCGTGACCAGCCGCAGCACGCTCGGCGGTCTCGTGGCCCTGCACGGCGGGCGGGCGGTCAGCCTCGACCCGCTCACCCCGGCCGATGCCGCGGCCCTGCTGACCTCGGTGTTCCGGGAGCATGCGATAACCGTCACACCGGGCGTCGTGGACGAGCTGGCCGCGCTGTGCGGCCACCTTCCGCTCGCGCTGCGGATCGCGGCGGCCAACCTGGCCACGGCGGGTCCGTCCGACGCGTCCGACTACGTACGGCGACTGCGCCACGGGGACCGGCTCGGCGGCCTGTCGGTGCCCGGCGACCCGGAGGTCGCGCTGCGTACCGCGATCGAGCCGTCCTACCGGCGGCTCGGCGAGGGGGAGCGGCGCGCGCTGCGGCTGCTGGCGTCGGCACCGGTCGACTGCTTCACCACGTCGGAGGTGGCGGCGCTGCTGGAGGCGGGCTGGGCCGACGCCGACGCTCTCCTGCGCACGCTGGCCGCCGGCCACCTCGTGCGTCCCGGGCACTGCGGCTGGTACGTCACCCACGATCTCATCAGGCTCTACGCGGCAGAGCGGTCCCGCACCGAGGACAGCGACGAGCAACGCGACGCCGCCCTCACCCGGCTCTTCGGCTCCTACCTGGCCACCGCCGACAGCATCGCCCGTCGTGCCTTCCCGCGGATGGCCTTCCTACCCCTGCCCTCCACCCTGACCCGGGTCGCCGGCGCGCCGGACGAACCGGAATCCCCACAGTGGTTCCACACCGAGTACGGCAACCTGCTCGCCGCGGTCCGCCACTCGGCGCAGCACGGCCCGCCCGGGCTCGCCTGGCAACTCGCCGACCGGATGCGCGGCCACCTTCAGGAGACGGGGGCGCACGGGGAGTGGCGCAAGGTTGCCGAGCTGGGTCTCGAACAGGCGCGTCGGGAGGGCGACGACCACGGCGTCGCCGCCATGGAGCTGAGCCTGGCCACCCTCAGCGCCAGCCGCGCCGACTACTCCGACGCCCGACGACGGTTCGCCACCGCGCTGGTGCTCCAACGCCAACTAAGCAACCGGGCCGGACAGGCATCCATCCTCAACAACCTCGGCGTCGTGCACCGGGAGGAAGGCAACCTCGCGGAGGCGAGCAGGTGCTACGCGGACGCCCTCCGCCTCTACGGGGAACTGGGCAACCGGCACGCCGAGTGGAGCTGCCTCGGCAACCTCGGCGTGGTCCAGCTCGAACTCGACCAGGTCGTCGAGGCGCTCCACGCCCAGCACACGGCCCTGGCCGGGTTCACCGCCCTCGCCGGGGCCGACCAGCCGACCAACGACGTCGCCAACGCCCTGCACAACCTCGCCGTCGGGCTCCGCGCGCTCGGGCGGCCCGCCCTGGCGGTGGTGCACCTGACCCGCGCCGTGGTGATCCGCCGGCAGCTGCGGAACCTCTACGGAGTCGCCACGGACCTCGACCAGCTCGCCGCCGCCTACGTCGACCTCGGCTACCACGCCAAGGCCCTCCGTTTCGCCGACGAGTGCCTGAGCATCGCGCGTGCGATCGGCAGACGCCGGGTCGAGGCGGAGTCCCTGAGCACGCACGGGCTGATCGCGTTGGGCCTGCACGGCCCGGGCTCGGCGATCGCGCTCCTGCACGACGCCCTGCGGCTCAGCCGGGAGATCGGCTACCGGCGCGGCGAGGTCTCCGCCCTCATCGGGCTCGTCACGGCCCACCGGGCGGCCGGTCGGCTCGCGGAGGCGGCGCGTCACGCCTGCCTCGGTGAGTGCATCGCCCGGGACGCCCAGCACCACCTACTGGCCCGGCAGGTCCGGGAGGCCCTCGGCGGCACCGAGGAGGAGGCGGAGCCGTTGCTGCGGGAGGCGTGCTGAGGCGGTTGCCACGGTCGCCCGTCGTGGGGCTGCGTGTCGCCGTGGTGCGTGGCTCTCGACGTGCCCGCCCGTGGTGGCCGATCATGCAGTTGTGGTGGGTATCGTGCCCCGAATCGCACCTTGTGCGGGGCACCACAACTGCATGATCGACGCCCGCGCCGCCTGCCCGCCCGCCTGCCCGCCGGTCGGGCCGGTCGGTCGGTCGGTCGGTCGGTCGGGAGATCTTGGTAGGCAAGGGCCCTCGGAGGGGCCGTTACGTACCAAGATCTCGGACGTGCGGGCGGATCCGGTGCGTGGATTGTCCGGCTTCGGGGTTGTCGTTCGGTGGGGCGTCGGTGGTCGATCGCCTCGAACGGCGTATTGAGGCCGGGTGTCCGGTTCGGGGGTGTGATCGGGGGCATCGTGGGGGCGGAATCGTGGCGGGGGTGGGGTCGTTACACCCTGCGTACGGCCGAGGAAGACCCGAGCATGGCCCACCGCCGCCAAGGCCAGGCCGCCCCGTCAGGGATGGTGGTGCCGGGCCCATGGCGTGCCCGCGGCCCCGCCGGAATGATGGCGGGCCGGTGGTCGTTACACATGGTCCGGCCGACGTGAGGGCAACCCCCCGCCCCGCGCAGCCGAGTGAGGGCATCTCCCGCCTCGCGCCACAGCCCGGCCCTTCCGGCCCGCACAGGTCGGACACGTGCGGCCGACGTGGCTGATCTGATCTTTCCTCCGGTGACGCCGGAGAGCCCTCCTCCAGTTCTCGCTGGAGATCCCCTGAGTTCCTTGGGCGCCGGACGGTGCTTGCATCCGCGTAGCCGATCCCCCTCGGTGCGGGTGCCAAC
>NZ_JBHMIR010000023.1:0-104067 GCF_048060285.1 Micromonospora sp. LOL_025
TCAGCTGCATGCCGCGCGCAGACTGTCTTGTATTCGCATCAGATCGAATACGTGGCGGTTGTAGCTTCCAGCGATAAAGCAACGCTAAGCAGTTGATCTAGGCGTGCACCTGGGGCGCTGCCTCAAGACGATGGGCTTGCGGGACACCCGATTCGCCGTTTCCCCTGATCCCGGCACGTGGGAACAGGGTCAGCGCCGTCACCTATCCGGTCCGGGTACTGAACGTCGTGCTGGTCGACCACCGGCACGGGTGCGAGGCGGTCAGAGTCGCCAGCCGGAGTTCCATCCGGGGAACTTGGTGGCGAGGACCGCGAACTCGAGTTCGAGTGTGCCGCTGGCGGCGGCCGGGGCGAGCATGGCGGTGTATTCGGGGTCGGGTGAGTAGAGCGTCCACCGGCGGCCGCGGGCATCGGTGACGAAGAGCAGACCCCAGGCGGCCGGGGCAGCGCCAGCGAGCGCGACGAGCCGGCCCGTACGGTCGCCGAGCCGGGCGTGGCTGATCTGGCCGTGGCCGGCGACCGTGAGCGGGAAGCGTGGGGCGCCAGGCGGCCAGGCCCAGCGGGTCAGCCGGCTCACCGGTGGGCCGGGGTGAGCAGGCTGCTGATCTCGACGGTGCACCGGATCGGGCTGCGCGCGGAGAAGAAGGTGTTCCGGCAGCTGGCGGCGGAGTTCACCAGGGTGGGTGGCAAGGAGAATCTGCTCTTGAAGGTTGCCGACGCCGCGTCGGAAAAGTCACGTTGATCAAGATCAAGTGGCGTTTACCAGCGGATACGTGCATGCACTGATCTCTGCGGCGGTGGTGACAGAGCCGTGGGGCGGCCAAGACGGCTGTTGATGTGCGATGCCTGGCAGCTCCATCTTTTCCCAGGTCATCCGCAAACCCGGCCTCGCGAGGTGCCTCGAATCCCACATCAAGATCACCGTCACCTTGACTCTGGCGAGCAATGGTCCTCAAGGGCCGGCCCGGCCCAACACGGGCCGGGCCGGTCAGTCGGCCTTCCGTTGCGGGAGCCGAGGAGCGAGCTGACCGCCCGCCGCTGACCGAACGGCACGACGCCCCCGCACCGGCCTGGTGCGGGGGCGTCCCTCAGTTTCGCTGGGTGCTAGCTATGGGATTTGATGGCGCTGACCCAGGGGCCGATGTTGCTCCAGCCGCTGCTGTCAACGACGATGGAGTAGCCGGTGCAGTTGCTGTGCTCCCACATCTCCACTGTGCCGCTGCTCTCCGTGCGAGCGGACCGGATTCCGTCGTTCCACGCACCGACGCCCGTGCAGTAGTTGTCCTCGGCCGTGTACAGCCATTGGGAGACACCTGACCAGCCGATTCCGCTCCAGACCTTCACGACAGGCCCCGCCGCGTGAGCCGGGCTAGCCGCCAGGGCGGGCGCCAGCATGACGGCGGCAGCGACGGCGCCAAGAACCTTCTTCTTCATGTCCCCGTTCCTTTCAGTGAGGTTTCACCCCGGGACCGGACATCGGAGTTTCATGCCGCGAGGGCAATGGATCGACGATAGCAGATACGTGCTTCGCGAGATGTGTGGATTTTCACTGCAGAATGCAACCTTTTGTTGTTCTAGTGATGCAGGTGAACACCTCGCGGCGGGGCCTGCGCACGGCTGGTGAAAACGCGGGTACAGATCTCGGCTTTGAGGCTGGCAAAAACGCGACTCGGCGACCGCGTTGACGCTCCTATAGCTGTCAAGTAGCTATGACGCTCGTTCGGAGAGGGCGGAGCACGGGTCGGCCAGCCGCCCCGGAGGGTCGGTTCGTGTCCCACCCGGAGGGATCTGGTCAGGCCCGCCGAGACCGAGTACGTGGTGAACCGCGCCGCGCGCAGTCTGGTCACCCGGCAGACTGGCTCGGTGGTCGGGACCGGTACTTCCGGCACCGCCACCGGCACCAAGATCGGAGTTGAGCTGTGCCCTGGTTGTGCCCGATGATCTTTGTCCGGCGCTCTCACAGCTCAGGGGCGGTTTGTGGTGGGCCGCCAGGGACTCGAACCCTGAACCTATGGATTGCCGGCGAGCCGGCCTTCTGCGGTGTGGTTCGAGGTCATCCGGGCTGCTGGCGCGCTTCTCGACCGGGTTCGGCTGGCACGGTTGCTGTACTTCGCTGCTGTACTGCTGGCGTCAGATGAGGCGCTGGATGCGGACCTTGGGTTGCTCGTTCCTGAGGTGGCCTTCCTTGTGTTGGCGGACCTGCTCGTCCCAGACCTCCTGGTCGTAGTCGGGGTCGGGTGGGATCCACTTGTGGGAGCCGTCGCTGTAGTGGAACTTCTCGTCGCCAGCTCGCAGGATGCTCATCGGGTCCAGCCAAGGAATCGACGGTGCAGGCGGCCGGCGGGAACGTGGGCCAGGTCCTGGGCGGCGTCGACAAGCTGGGCGGCCAAGTAGAGGGCCAGCAACACCGGGGCGCGTTCGTACTCGGCTCGTAGCTCCTGCCGCCGGGGCTGGCAGGGCCAGTCGGCACCGCAGCCGCCGCACGCCCAAGCCGGTGTGATCGGGAGGTGTGTCGTCATCGCGGCGCCTTCCGCGCTGCCCGCCACTCCGATGCCGGGGCACCTCTTCGTTCGGGGTCTGACGGCCAGTGGCCTCTGTTGATCGGGATCCGATGTCTGGTGCGGCAGGGCAGCTCGCCTCCGCATCGGCAGACCTTCCGCCATCGTCGCCATGACCAGACCGGCCGAACCTCGCCCCCGGCAGCTACGTCACCTACGAGGTGGTGGTCCGGCTCTACCTCGTGCCCGGGCTGGGCCGAAAGCGGCTCGACAAGCTCCGGGTCAGCGACGTCCAGACCTGGATTAACGAGGTGGGGCGGACCTGCCAGTGCTGTGCCCAGGGCAAGGACGAGCGGCGCAAGCCCGCCCAGCGTCGCTGCTGTGCCCTCGGCGACTGCTGCAAGAATCTGCCCTCGGCAACGAGCGTCGCCCACCTGCGGACCGTGCTCCGGACGCTGCTGTCCCAGGCGATCACCGAAGGGCTGATCACCCGCAACGTCGCGTCCCTGGTGAAGCTGCCCCCGGTGAGGAAGCGCAAGCGGAAGGCGTGGACGAGCGACGAGGCGCGGCGCTTCCTGGAGTCGGCCCGCGCCGACGACGACCCGCTCTACGCCGCGTACGTCCTGGTCCTGGTGCTCGGCCTGCGTAAGGGCGAGATGTTGGGGCTCACCTGGGCTGACGTCGACCTCGACGCGGGGGAGTTGACCATCGACCGGCAGCTCCAACGGGTCGGTGCCGAACTGCTGCACCGGGAGACGAAGACCGCCGCCTCGGACGCCACCCTGCCGCTGCCGGACATCTGCACCGTGGCGATCGACCGTCGCCGCGCCGCCCAGGCCACCGCCCGGGACGCCGCCGGCCCGGCCTGGCACCCGTCAGACCTGATCTTCACCACTCGCTACGGCCGGCCGCTCGAACCACGGAACTTCAACCGCTTCTGGGACCGGCGCTGCGATGCTGCCGGAGTCCGGCGGATCACCGTCCGGGACGCCCGGCGGACCTGTGCCTCGCTCCTGGCCGACCTGGACGTCCACCCCCGGGTGGCGATGCAGATCCTCCGGCACGCCCAGTTCGCCATCACCATGGAGATCTACACGGTGGTGTCGTCAGCGGCCACCCGCGACGCCCTCAAGCGGCTCGGCAGCGCACTCGACCGGTGACGGGCCTACTGCTGTACTTCGCTGCTGTACCGGTCCGAATTACGGCAACAGGGGCCCCGCAAAGGGCCGCTGACCTGCGGAGGAGTGGGCCGCCAGGGACTCGAACCCTGAACCTATGGATTAAAAGTGCGCAGAACGAGGCAAACAGCCTTCGACCCCGTGCAGCGACCGAGTCGGGCTTGCCGTCCGGATTCTGGGCACGCCGTCCGTCCGCGTTTGCGCTGGTCCGCACCGTGCCTGCCTGGCGTTACGTCGCGATGAGGGGTCGGCACAGGTGCGAATCCAGGAATCGCGCGGCGAATCCGTCCGGCATCGGAACGTCCGAGCACCCGTGGAGCAGCCAAGATCCCGGGGCGGGATGCCCGTTGACCGTTCGACCTTGTTTGCGTCCATTGAGGTTGGACGTGCCTACCGGGATGCTGGCGCAGGTTGGTGCCCCGCCGTAGAAATCGACCTGCACTACGAGCGTGTTTAACCTGCCCAGCGCCGGTAATTTTATGCGCCTGGGGGGCGCGTCTCGGCTGTCGAGGCGGGCACGACCGTCAGCACGAACGTGCGCCCCTCGCTTTAGTTGACGAAGAAGGTCATCGCTCGGACGACGGTCAGGCTGCCGGCACTCGCTTCGCGGCAGATCCGCGCACTGCGGGGACGTCGTACGTGATCGACGTGCAGGTGCGCAGCGAGACAGGTGCGGTGCTTGCCCGGGGCGAGACGGGTATGGAGTGGGCGGAGGGCACGATCGCGGGCTTGGACCCAGCCGCGTTTCCGATGCTGGGGAGAATCTGCCCATATGAGACAGCATGTTCAACAGCGCTCAGTGGGCGATGCTGATCAACGAGTTGGCCGAACTGCCGGCCGGGCGTCAAGGCCCATGGGCTTATCGCTGTGATCGATGTGCAGGATTGCAGATGGCGGCTCGCACCTGCGTCTATGGCTGCTCGGCGACTAACGCCGTTAGCGCGCGAAGCCGGCAGCCGCAGCAACCCCGCCGTGGCCTAGACGGAAGTGAACAGAGTCCGGTACTTCCTATAGTCCTCGTCATCTGGGTGGACGTGAGCGGTCCAGCCAAGCGAACGCCAGAAGCCGTCTGAAGTCTCGTCCAGAGACATTGCGACGACAGGCTGGCCGTAGTGATGAGCGATCTCCTCAACCGCCTGCCGTCCGTACCGACGGTCTGACCTGCGGAGGTCAATGCGAACTTCGATGAGGTCGATCTCCGTCACGCCACCAACAGGGCATGCCCACGACGTGTATCCGCGGTACTCGCCGGAGTCCGGAAGGACCTTGGCTCGCACCACCTCCTCATCGCCATCCAGGAAGCGGCAGTAGGAAACCGGACTTTTCGCACTGCCGCTGCACCACCAAGAGGAGTTGAATCGCGTGTCCTTGACGAAAACTGGAATCACATGCTCGCGCCGAGGGGAGAGACTCTCGGTGACCACCTCGAACGACAACGTCATGCGTGCATACTTCCATGGCCGACGCTCTGCGGCGAAAGGGACTATTGATCAGCCGCCTGCTGACATTGTCGCCGCCGCCTGATATCTGGCGCTGGCCTGCGGCGAGGCGCGAAGGCGGCATCACGATCGCGTCGGCTCTCTCCGGTGTGCGGCGAGCACGGAGCCGACAACGATCGCCGCGAGCCCGAGGATCGCGAACACGCTGATCTGTTCGCGGAGAAAGGCCACACCGAAGGCGACGGCGAAGGCCGGTGACAGGTAGAACGCCAGCGCGGCGCGGGCGGGGCCGACGCGGGTGATGAGCGTATAGAACAAGGCGAGCGTCGCGCCGGTGCAGACGATCCCGAGGATGAGCAGGGCGGCTGCCGCTTCCACTCCGGGCAGCCGGGTCGGGATCGTCGCGGAGGCGGGAACGCTCACCGCTGCGGTGGTGACGAGCATGGCGGAGGTGGCGACGCCGAGGGGCGGTGCCTCGGCGTACCGGCGGTGGATCATCATTGCGCCACCGGCGTAGCACACGGCGGCGATGAGGATGAGGGTGCCGCCGATCAGCGCCATCCGGCCTCCGCGCAGGTCGATGCCGAAGAGCATGACCAGGCCGACTAGGCCGAGGACGATGCCGGTCAGGCCCTTCCAGCCTTGGGGACGTTCGTCGGGTGCGTAGCGGAGGGCGAGGAGCGCGACGAACAGTGGTTGTGCGCCGACGAGGATGCCAGCGACGCTCGCCGAGACGTACTGCTGCCCGTAGGTGAGCAGCAGCAGTGGCGCGGTGGACTGCACCAGCACTGTTTCGATGATCGCCCGAGGGCTGCGCCAGATGGGCCGAAGTGCGTCCCTGCGTATAGCGAGGGGGAGCAGTAGGAGCGCTGCGAGTAGCACTCGGCCGAGGACGACGATCGGGGGCGAGAGATCGCGCAGCGCGACGGTGATGAGCGGGTACACCGCGCCCCACAGGGCGGACAGGATGACCAGTTCGATCCAGGAACGGCGGGTCACAGCGGTCCGGGGGTCGTCTCGCGCACGCACTCTAGTTAATCAGCACCTGCCGGTAGAGGCTCTGCACGCAGTCGAGGCCGGCCCAGGGCAGCAGGTCGACCAGGAGTTGGCGGAGGCGTTTGCGGTTGCGTTCGGATCCGGTGCGGCGGGCGAGGACGTCGGCCTGGGTGGCGGCGTGGCAGGCCTGCTCGATCTGGTTCATCTGCGTGTACGCGACGGCGAGGTCGATGAATGTGCCGGAGCGTTCCCGTACGAAGTCGGCGGGCAGCAGGGTCAGCGCCTCGTACAGGGAACGGGTCGCCTCGGCGGGCCGGCTCAACCGGGTCAGGCAGCGGCCCTTCAGGCGGGCGGCGTGACAGTCGGCGTTGAAGAAGCTCAGCCAGGCGGGAGTGTTGTCGACGCTGACCCCGTCGAAGACCCGCTCGGCCTCGGCCAGAGCGGTCATCCCCTGGCGGGGTTCGTCGAGGAATCCGTACGCCTCTCCGGTGGCCTCACCGAGCCAGGAGTAGACAGCGGCCGGCATGCCCGGTCCGCCGACGTCGCGGGCGGTGCCCAGCAGGCTGAGCGCGGTGCGGCCGTCCCCGCGGTGAAGGTGGATCTGGCTGAGCACACCGAGACCGTAGGAGTGCAGGGCCCGGTCGTTGGCTTTCTCCGCGAGCGAGATCGTGAGCCGGCAGTACCCGTGCGCCTGCTGATAGCGCTGGGCGTCGATGGCTAGCCAGGCCGCGAGTTGCGCGGCGTCGCCGGCAGCGCGCAGCAACCGGCGGTGGGTGCTGGTGCTGATGGTGCGGTTGCTGACCTCCAGCATCCGGTGCAGGTGGGCGCCGAGGTCGGCACTAACCTTGCCTGAGCCTTCCCGGTAGTCGAGGCGCCGGTACGTGTCGGTCAGGATTTCCATGTCCTCAACGACCCGATCGGTGACTCGGGTCAGGACCGCGCCAGCGGGCAGTGGAGCGCCGGTGACGCGCTCGCTGGCCGACCGGCCGGCGCCCACTTCCGGATCGCTCGCGCTCAGGGCCGCCGTGTCGAGGTGGCTGTGGTCCTCGCCGCCGAGTAACTCGCCAGCGGCGCACCGATAAAGAAACGCCAACTTGTTCAGCGTGTCCAACGACGGTGTTCGCCCCGCCGGACCCGGCCAGATCTCCCAGTACGAAATCTGCTTGGCGGTCTTCGGCGCCTCCGCGTCGGGCCACTGCTCGTTCCACCGCCGCGCCACGTCAGCCTGCGTCAAGCCGTGCGCCAGGCGGAAGGCGACCCGCGGATTGAAGCGGTACCGCTGCCGCCAGTGTGAGGCGATCTGCTGGTACGTCCAGCCGATCGCGCGAAGGTCGTCGGCTTCCTTCTGGTAGCTACGCGCGCTCCTCGCCATCCCCACCTCCGAAAAGGACCCGCCGGGTCGCTGTCAACTGCACGTTAGCGATCACCATCGCTGTGACGGAAGCCGGCTATGTGAATACTCCCCGTAATCCGTGGAGTATCGGCGCCTCGCTACTCCCCACCAGTGGGGGTCGATCTTTCCCGCTATGAGCGCGAACCTCGATGACGAACGAATCGCCCGTTCAGGAACATCGCCGCCTCGCGATGGAGCAACTGCCCAAGGCATGCGTTGAAAGGCGTCTGCCCGAGTCGATTCGCCGGCGACCGCCGCGTCACGGCGGGTCCTGGTTGTTCTGATCGCCATCCGTCCGCCCTGGCTGAGCCCGTGTTGTTTTGCACTTGAGGCCTGCGCACCGGCGCTGCACTGCGCGGAACATGAGAGGACTGTTGTGCCTGTTGCTCGGAGGCTTGCGCTCCTGCTGCTGATCCCGTTGGTGGCGACTCTGGTTTTCGCCTCGTGGGGTGTGGCATCGACGAGCCGTCAGGCGCGCGGTGCCGACCGCCTGCAGTCGCTGGTGGCCGTGTCGGCCGCAGTGGGTGGGGTCCTGCACGAACTCGACTGGGAGCGGCAGGTCGCCGGCGGGCTGGTCGTCGATTCGGCGGGTGGCCTCAACGGTTATCTCGATCAGGTCGCGGTATCCGACCGGGCGATCGACGCCTACCGGCAGCGCCGCAGCGAGCTTAATGCGTCGGACTCGGTAAGTCGGCTGGTGGGGCCGTTCGACGAGCAGCTGCGGTTGCTTCCGGTGTTCCGGGAGCAGGTTAAGGCACGATCAGCGTCGCTGACGGCGGTGCTGGTGCGGTATCGGGCGGTGGTCGCGCAGGGGCTGGCGGTACGGGAGACCGTGGGCCAGGTCGGCGGTGCAGACGGTGCGGTGGCCGACCAGTTGCGGGTGGCGGCGGCGTTGTCACAGGCCGGGCAGTACGCGGGTATCCAACAGGCAGCTGTAGCCGCCAACAACGGCGCTGTGGTGTCGCAGGCGGTGCAGCGGGAGCTGGCCGCGACCCGTGCCGGGTATGACGAGGCGTTGCTGGCGGTGTCGCAGCGGTCGCCGGCGCGGTGGCGGTCGTGGCTGGACCAGGCGCTGTCCGGGTCGCAGGTCCTCGCGGCGCAGCGTCTCGACGACGAGGTTGCCCGCACTCAAGTGGGTCAGCGGTTGCGGGTGAACGCGTCCCGGTGGGCCGCGGTCAGCAATGAGCGGCGCGATCGGCTGTATGAGGTGCAGACCCGCGTCGACGCGGACATCGCCGCCGAGGCGGGGCGTCAACGCCGACAGCAGTGGGTCACCACGGGCGTGCTGTCGGCGGTCGCCGTGGCGCTGACCGTGGTCGCGGCGGTGCTGGCGTGGCGACAGGGTCGGGCGTTGGCTCGGCGGCTGCGGCGAGTCCGTGACGCGGTCACCCGTGTCGCTGAGCGGGACCTGCCGGACCTGGTTCGTCGCGTCGGCGCGGCGGACCCTGCCGACCCGGCGTCGGTTCCGCCGCCGCCTGCCGCGCTGGCACCCGGTTCGGCGCGGGACGAGGTGGACGAGGTGGCCGCCGCGTTCGACTCGCTGGCGTTGAACACGTACCGGATTTCGACGGATCTGGCGCGGCAGCGGCGGGTGGCTGCCGGTGCGGTGGAGGCGGTGGGGCGGCGGTGTCAGGGGATGACGCATCGGCTGCTGCGCGAGTTGGACATGGCCGAGCGGGACGAGAAGGATGCCGCGACCCTGGCGACGTTCTTCGCGGTGGACAGTCTCGCCGCGCAGTTGCTTCACGCCACGCAGAGCCTGTTGGTGCTGTCGGGTCGGTCGTTGGGGGCGGTGCATCCGCAGCCGGCGGAGCTGGTGACGGTGGCGCAGGCGGCGCAGGGCCGGATCCAGGAGTACCGGCGGGTGCTGCTCGGGGTGATCGATGAGCGGGTTCTGGTGCCACCGCCGATGATCGATGACCTGGTACACCTGTTGGCGTCGCTGCTGGACAATGCGACCCGCTACAGCCCCGGCGACGCGCTGGTCACCGGGCACCTGCTGGGCAACCGGGCGATCATCCAGGTCACCGACACCGGCCCCGGCATCAAGCCGGACCTGCTGGCCAGGCTCAACGCCGAGCTGGCCGAGCCCGCGCCGATGATCGAGGTGGAGCACATCCGGCGCCAGGGCTTGGCCACCGTCGCGCTGCTGGCCGCGGCGCACAGGCTGCGCGTACGGCTGCTGCCGGGACAGCCGCACGGCACGGTCGCGGAAATCGAGATCCCCGCTGACAAGCTCCTGATCAGCATTCCCGAGCCGGCCGCGCTGCCCACCGGCCCTATCGCCGGCCGGCGTGCTCCCGGCGGCACGCCCGCGTCCGCCCTTACCCTGCCCGCGCCCACGGCGGTGCCAGCCCGGCGCGGCGGTCCGACCGCGCTGCCCGCCCGACGCCGGCCGCCCGCCCCGAGCACGACCGATGGCCCTACTCAGGCGCTACCGGTGATTCCGGTGCCGCAGCGGGTGACTGAGTCGGAGCCGACGCCGGCCTACGACGAGACAGCCCGACACCTGCCGCCACCGGCGTGGTTCGTCGCGGGAGCCACGGTGCACATGCCCTCCACCTCTGCGCGCGGGCTGCCCGGACAGGACACCACCACGGCCAACGGCCTGCCGAAGCGACAGCCCAAGGCCACGTTCACATCCCCGCCTCCGCCCGCTGCCGACGCGCCGGTCCGCTCGATGGGTGGCCTGGCCAGTACGGCGGGGGCCTACCAGCGCGGCCTCGACCGCCGCTTTCCCCAGTCGAAGGGCCAGTCATGAGTGATCTGAGTTACCTGCTGAACACCAACCTCGTCGCCCGCGTGCCCGGGATCAGCCAGGCCGTGGCGGTGTCGGCCGATGGGCTGCTGCTGGCTTGGACCGATGGGCTCAACCGGGAAGCCGCCGAACGCCTCGCCGCGGTGGCGGCCGGGATGAACAGCCTGCTCAATGGTGCTGCCCGTGACCTGTCCGCGGGCGGGGTGCGGGGCAACCTGACTGAGCTGGCTCACGGGTTCCTGATCCTGGTTGCGGTGAGCACCGGCGCGTCGCTGCTCACCCTGGCCACCCGCGATGCCGACCTCGCGTTCGTCACCGAGGAGCTCGGTCGTTTCGCCGATCAGGTCGGTGACCAGCTCACTCCCGCCTTTGCGGGTGCCCTCGCCGTTATGGGAGCCGGCCGGCGATGAGCACGCGCGCCATCGCGGCCCGTCCACCTGCGGGCGCGCCGCCGAACTTGAAGATCGTGCTGACCGGGCCGTTCGGCGTCGGGAAGACCACCCTCGTCGGGGCGGTGTCCGACATCGCGCCGCTGACCACCGAGGCCGCCATGTCGCCCGGAAACGCCGACGACACCTCGTATACCCCGGCCAAGACCACCACCACGGTGGCGATGGACTTCGGTCGTCTCGAGGTCGACGGTGTGACTCTCTACGTCTACGGCACCCCGGGGCAGCACCGCTTCTGGTTCATGTGGGACGCCATCGTCCGTGGCGCCGCCGGCTCGGTGGTCCTTGTCGACACCCGTCGGCTGCAGGACTCGTTTCGGCACCTCGACTACGTCGACCACGTCCGGCTGCCCTACGTCGTCGCGGTCAACCAGTTCCCCGGTGCCCGTTCCTACCCCGTTTCCGCCATCCGTGAAGCCCTCGCCCTGACTGCGGACGTGCCGATCGTCGGCATCGACGCCCGCGACCGAGACAGCGTCCGCCGGCTGCTGATCGCCCTCGTCGAGCACGTTCTCACCCGTACCGCGCCCCGCTCGGCGGCCACGCGGTCCTGACCCCACCGAACCCACCTGTCACCCCGCACGAAGGAGCACCTTCATGTCTGTTCCCCGCCCACGCCCGCGACGCGGACTCGCCGCCCTGACCGTGGCCGGTGTCCTGCTGGCGGGTGCCGCGTGCAGCAGCACCGCCACCGACTCCGGCACGGTCCGTGTCGGGCTGCTGGTGTCGCTGTCGGGCACCTACGCCGCAGTCGGCGAGGACATGCGACGCGGCTTCCAGCTGTATCTCGACACGCATGACGGCAAGCTCGGCGGCCGAGAGATCGACCTGGTCGTTGGTGATGAGGGCGACGGTCCCGCCACGGCCGTCCCGGCCGCGCAGAAGCTCCTCGAACGCGACCGCGTCGTGGCCCTGACCGGCCTGGTCGGTGGCGCGACGGTCGACAAGGTGCAGACCCTGACGACCGAGCGGAAGGTTCCGCTGCTCGGGTCGAACGCGAGGCCGGCGTTCGCGCCGGTGGGCGGCAAGCCCCGCGACCTCGGCTACACGTGGCACACCTCGTACAACTCCGACGAGCCCGGCATCGCCATCGCCTCCTACATCAAGGCGCAGGTCGGCGACGGTGAGGTGTACGCGATCGGCCCGGACTACCAGGGCGGCTGGGACGAACTACGCGGCTTCACCGACACCTTCACCCGCCTGGGCGGGAGACTCGCCAACCCGGACGGCAAGACGCTGTTCACCCCGTTCCCGGCCACGGAGAACTTCCTGCCGTACCTGAACCGGGCCGCCGAGTCGAAGCCGAAGGCCGTCTACACCTTCTACGCCGGCGCGGCGGCGGTCGCGTTCGTCAAGCAGTACGCCCAGTCCGACCTGCGCGACGTTCCCCTCTACGCCGCCGGCTTCCTCACCGAAGGGTCCGTCCTCGCCGCGCAGGGTCCGGCGGCCACCGGGATCCGTAACGTCCTCAACTACAGCCCCACTCTCGGTAATCAGGCGAACCAGGAGTTCGTCGCGGCCTGGTCCGCCGCCGGGCATCCGGGGCAGCCGACGACGTTCGCGATGGCCTCCTACGACGCGGCCGCCGTCCTCGACCGGGCGCTGTCCGCCGTCAACGGGCAGGTGACCGGGGAGAAGCTCAACGCCGCGATCGGGCAGGTCGGGCGGGTCGTGTCGCCGCGCGGGGACTGGCAGTTCGAGCCCACCGAGCACCGTCCGGTGCAGCGCTGGTACCTGCGCGAGGTCAAGCGTGATGGCCCGGTGTTGTCCAACGTCCTGCTGCAGGACCTCACCACCCTGCCCTGACCGAGACAGCCAGAACGAGAAGGGGGCGCGGTGCGCGTGGACGCCTACCTGATACCCGCCGTCGACGGGGTCGCCTACGGGCTGCTCCTGGCGATTGCCGCCGCGGGCTTGACCGTCGCGTTCGGCGCCGGGGGTGTGCTCAACCTCGCCCACGGCACCCTGATCGCCGCTGGCGGCTACGTCGCTGTTGCCACCAGCTCGGGAACCTGGGCCAGCCTCGCCCTCGCCGCCGGCTACGCCACCCTCGTCGGGGCCGCCGGTGGTGGGGTGCTCGCCGCCGCGACCGCCGGCCTGCGCGGACGGGGCCATCTCGACCAGGCGCTGCTCACCTTCGGTGTCGCGCTCGTCGGCGCGGACCTGCTCACCGCCGCCTACGGTCACGACATCCTGAGACCCCGCCTGCCCGGGGCGCTGGAGACGACCGTGCGGGTTGCCGGGCACCGGTATCCGGTCGACCGGCTCGCCGTGCTGGGCATCGCCGTTCTGGTCGTCGCGGCGGGGTACGTGCTGCTGCACCGCACCCGCGCCGGGCGGCTCGTCCGGGCCACGGTCGACGACCGGGCCATGGTCGCCGCGATCGGTGTGAACCCCCGCCTGGTGGACGCGGCGGTGCTGGTGGCCGCCGGGGCTCTCGCCGGTCTCGCCGGGGCGTTGACCACGCCGATCCTCGGCGTCGGCCCGCACACCGCCGACACCACCCTGCTGCTGTCCCTGATCATCGTGGTCTGCGGTGGTCTCGGCTCCGTTCCCGGCGCGCTCGCCGCCGCCCTCGCCGTCGGGCTCGTGCAGACCGTCGGCGTGACGTCCTTCCCCACGGTTGCCCCGTACCTGCTGATCGCTGCCATGGCCTTGGTGCTGCTGGCCCGCCGGACCAGCCTTCCCGGACGGGCCTCGGCATGAGCGGTCAAGGACGCGGCTCGTCGCTGACGGTGGCACGGGCGCTGGGACGACGCGGCCGGCCGTGGGTGGCACCTGGTCTGGCTGCTGCGGTGGTGGGCGTTGTGGCGTTGTCACCGGATCCGTATCTGCACGCCACCGCGGCGCGGATGCTGCCCCTGGCGGTGTTGGCGGTCAGCGTCGCGGCGGTCACCGGCCACGCGGGCCTGCCCACCCTCGGCCAGGTCGCCCCGTACGCGGCCGGCGCCTACACCACCGCACGCCTCGCCCTCGCCGGCAGCGACCTCGCCCTACTGCACCTGCTGGCAGCGGCCGGCGCGGGAGCCCTGACCGCCGCAGTGATCGGCGCGGTGCTGGTCCGCTACCGCGCCACGGTGTACCTGATGCTCAGCCTCGCCGCCGCGGAACTGACTGCGATCACCGCCGGGCAGTGGCGGACGGTGAGCGGCGGCACCGACGGGCTCGCCGGGATCCCCGGCCCCCGCCTGCTGCCCGGCCTGCCGCCACTGCTGGCCGACCGCACGGTGCTGCTCTACGCCGCAGTCGTCGCGATCGCCGCGACAACCGCCGTGATGGCGCTGCTCGGCGGCGACCGGCGGACGCTGCTGGCGGCCGTGCGCGGCAACGAGGCCCGCGCCGCGGCCAGCGGACACCGAGTCACCACCTACCTGTGGGCGGTACATGCCGGTGCGGGCGCGCTGGCCGGTATCGGCGGGGCACTGCTGATCCACACCCACCGGTGGATCACCCCCGCGGACGTCGGATTCACCACCGCCGCCCTCGCCCTGCTGGCCGTGGTCATCGGCGGTGCCATGTCGCTACCCGGCGCCGCCGCCGGCGCGATCGCGGTCCTCACGGTGCGGGACGTGGTCGCCGCCCCGCTGCCCGGCCACGCGCCCCTGCTCCTCGGTGCCCTCTTCGTCACCGCGGTGTATCTGCTGCCCGGGGGCCTGACCGCCCTACCCACCCGCCTCTCCCTCCGCCTCCACCCTCGCTCTGCCTACGGCACGGGCCACCCGGCCCTTGCCGACGAGGCGGGCCGATCCACTGTCAGGAGCATGCCGTGAAGACCGTCCACCGCATCGACCCCGACGGGGTGCCCTCGCAGCGCCTACCGAGCGACATCGACCGCGCCCATGGCAACGGCCTGGTCGCCACCGGGCTGCGTCACACCTATGGCCGGCTGACCGTCCTCGACCTGGATGTGTTCACGGTCGCCCCCGGCGATCGGCACGCGGTCATCGGCCCCAACGGTGCCGGTAAGTCCACTCTGCTGGACCTGCTTGCGGGCACCACCCGCACCCAGACCGGCGCCATCACCTACAACGGGCAGGTCATCACCCGCCGCGGCGCGGCCTGGCGGGCCCGCACGGGCATTGGGCGTACCTTCCAACACCCGACCGTCTACCCCGATCTGACGGTCCTCGACTGCGTGCGGATGGGCGGGTGGCACCACCGCCACCATCCCGACCGCACACCAGCCGAGGTCCTCGACCTTGTCGGCCTCGCCGATCATGCCGGACAGGTGGCCGTCACGCTGTCGCACGGGCATCGCCGCATGCTCGACCTGGCCGTCGCTCTCGCCGGGCAGCCCCGGGTGCTGCTGCTCGACGAACCCGCCGCCGGCCTCACCGACACCGAAACCAGCCGGCTCCTCGACATCCTCGGCGGCCTGCCCGGGTGGATGGCGGTCGTGCTCGTCGAGCACCACATGGACGTCGTGGCCGCCCTCGCCGACTGGATCACCGTGCTGCACCACGGCCGCCGCCACACCGACGGCCCCGCCGACACGGTGCGCGCTGACCCGGCCGTCGCCGCCCTCTACCTCGGCAGCGGAGGTGACGATGCTGACGGTCAGTGACCTCACCGCCGGCTACCACCGTGACACACCTGTCCTACACAACGTCGACCTGGATCTTCACCCGGCCGCGGTGCACGCCGTCGTCGGCCCCAACGGCGCCGGGAAGACCACACTGCTGCACACCCTCGCCGGACACCTACGCCCCACCACCGGACGGGTGTTCCTCGACAGCCACGACGTCACGGGCTGGAGCCCGATCCGGGCCGCCCGTGCCGGCGTCGCCCTCGCGCCGCAAGGTCGCCGCCTGTGGCACTCCCTAACCGTCGCCGAGCACCTCACCGTCACCCAACCGCCGAGACGCCGCGAACCCGGTCTCGCCTGGAGCACCAGCGACCTGCTGGACCTGTTCCCCGCACTCGCGGCGCGGCTGCGCCACCGCGGCGACCAACTCTCCGGCGGGGAACAACAGATGCTCACCATCGCCCGCGCCCTGCGCACCGCACCCCGCCTGCTGCTGTGCGACGAGCCCACCGAGGGACTCGCCCCCACCGTGGCCGCACACGTCGTGCAGGTGCTGCGGGAACTTCCCGGCCACGGCGTCGGCGTCCTGGTCGCCCTCCCGCACGCCCGCACCGCGGCAGCCCTCGACGCCACCGTGCAGGTGCTAGCCGCCGGACGCCTCACCAGCCCGATCGCGGCAACCAGCAGCGAGGCGGACCAGACACTGCGCGACCACCTCGCCCTCACCTCACCCGGGCGGACAGACCACACGGAGACCGAACGGTGAACCGCGCCGAACTTACGACGGTGACACCGGCGAAGATGCCGACTCCGATCGCCCGTCACCGCAACGCGGTGGTGCGCTGCGCGACCGCGGCCGTCCTGCTCGCCGCCACCACCGCCGCGCCGGTCGGCGCACTCGCCCGGCCCGGCGCTGCCGCCGATGCGGGGCGGTGCGTGCTGCCGGCGTCACCTCAGCCCCACCTGCCCCCTGCGGCCACCACCATGCGGCACACGACAGCCACCCGCCTGTCCTATCCCCAACCGGCGGGCACTGCCCTGCGGCGACTGGCGGCGCGCCTGACCTTCAGCCCCTGCGACCACGTCCCAGGCACCTACGACCTCGTCCACCAACGCCGACGCGACATCCCGCCGAAGTACGGCGTCGCGGTGCGCGACGTGGTCCGGT
Organism: Micromonospora sp. LOL_025; assembly: GCF_048060285.1. Lineage (NCBI taxonomy): Bacteria > Bacillati > Actinomycetota > Actinomycetes > Micromonosporales > Micromonosporaceae > Micromonospora > Micromonospora sp. LOL_025. Next base: position 16,404 of record NZ_JBHMIR010000023.1, read on the forward strand.
GGCGCGCCGACGACGGATCCGGCGCCCAACTCCTCACCACCCACCCGCCCGGCCTCGCCACCCCAGCGAAGGAATGGTGGCTGCCCGGCCACCGGCCGCCGGAACTCAGCTTCAGCCGTCCCTTCACCCACACCGACCTGCTCCGCGCCGAGCTCGGCCTCACCGGCACGCCACCGACAAACGCCCGCGAGGTCCTCCGACACCTGAAATATCTACTCAGCTGGCACAGCCCCCGCCGCGACGCCCGCGCCGCCACTCTCACCGTGCTGGCCAGCCTCGACGGGCTTCTCTACCACCCACACGTGTCCGCCGAGGCCGGCCGCCGAGGCATCGGCATCACCACCACGGGCGACAAGTGGCGCGAACTGCTCGTGCTGCACCCACAGACCGCAGAGGTACTCGCCTACGAGTCCGCCATCCGAACGCGATCCGGCTGGCAACCGCAGGTCTACGTCCTCTACCTCACCCACAGCCACACCAGCGGCCGCTGGTGGGAACCAGCCAACCCGCCCCCGCCGCACCCCACGACCGCACGGCGCCTCTACCCACGACCCCAACAGCGCCAGCTACCCACGTTCACCCCGCCCTGCCAAACGACGACGTAAGGAGCACCCCGATGACGAGAACCACCACGTCGCAGCGCTACCAGTTCCGCAACACCCCCACCCAACTGCACCCCCTGCAGGAGATGCTCGACCCGATCACGCTCGCCGAGCTGGCCCGACTCGGCATCAGCGCGGGACAGCACGCGATGGACGTCGGCGCCGGAGCAGGCTCCATCGCCGCGCACCTGTGCGAACTCGTCGCTCGTACCGGCAAGGTCACCGCCGTCGACCTCGACACCACCCTCCTCGCGCCCACCGCCGTCCTCGACGTCTACCAACGCGACCTGCGCACCGATCCCCTGCCCACCCCACCGGAAACCGTGGACGTCATCACCGCCCGCTGCGTCCTAGAGCACCTGCCCAACCGCGAACGCCTGCTCGGACAGATGATCACCGCACTGCGCCCCGGCGGCCGGCTCGTCCTCGGCGACATCGTCTACGCCCGCACCACCGTCCCGCACGCCCCCACCACGAGCGACCCCGACCTGATCGTGCGGGTCGTACACGGCGTCCTCGACACCCTCGCCGACCGCGGCGTCGACCTGCACTGGGGCGAGAAGACACCAGCACTCCTGCTCGACGCGGGCCTCGAGCAGGTCCACACCCGCTGGGTCGCCCAGACCTGGAACGGTGGCAGCCCAGGCTGCCGCCTGTACGCCGACAATGCCCGGCAGCTGCGCGAACACTTACTCAAGACCGACCTCACCACCGCCGACCTGGACCGCTTCGGCGAACTGATGACCGACCCAACCGTGGTCGTACGCGGCTACGAGTACGCCTCCACCACCGCCCGCAAACCCCACTAACGACCAACGGACCAGGTGACCGGGCGGCTGCCACGTCACCGGCCTCGTCAGCCGCCTGCCCGCACGGACGTGGCAGTCGCGGCGCCGTTCGGCTGCTACAGCGTTCGGCAGCCCGAAGGGCCAGACGGGCCGCAGGGATGGGGCACCACCCGGCTCGTCTCCCGCTCGCACCTGCCCCCGCGGTGAGTCGGATGGGCCGCCGAGGTCACTCGAAAGCGGGACCGCCTTTACCTGCTGATCATGGCGCCCGAGTCTGTGACCGCTCCGACGATCACCCCATCGGGCGGGCGGCCGGCAAAAGACCAGGCAGGGCAGCTTGAGACGCTGGGAGGGCGTCTCCGCGGGGTTTGCGGTAGCGCGCTCAGGTGAATGGGCGATAGCCTGCGTCGCAGCGGAACAGGGCGCGCGTTCCAGCGGATCCGCGCCTGAGCGGACATCAACTCACGCCCGGATGATCGGGTAGCCTGGTGACGCTGCGGGCCGTTAGCTCAATGGCAGAGCTGAGGACTTTTAATCCTTAGGTTCTGGGTTCGAGTCCCAGGCGGCCCACCATATTTGGTTCACGAGCAGGATATATAGCCAAGCCTCGAAGTCACCCCGAGGCGGTGGTGCGACGGACGTAACCGCCGGCCAGCGGCTGCTCGCCCAGCCGCGAGCAACGCGTTCACCGGATGGCCGTTTGAGCCTGACCGGCGGACCGCTGGTGGCGGTGCCTCCTCGTGGTGTTGGCTGTCCCGGTTCACCGCAGCGCTCGCCCTCCTCGGGATGTCCACCCCTGCCGACCCTCGACCACCCATCCGGCCGTCGACCGGGCGACGGTCAGCGTTGCGGCGTCCGGGCGACTGCCCTCGGCGGACATCAGCAGCAAGATCCCTGATCCGGCGCGGATCGTGGCGAAGCCGGCCTGGTCGTCGCGTGCAGTGGCGTTGGTGATGCCATCGTTGAGGCATTAGTACAGGTAGTCGAGGTGGTCATCGAGGATGCTGGCCGGGCCGGCGCGAGGTTCGGCCAGGACTTCATCGATGCTGCCGGCGCGGGCGAAGCGGCGCACTGTGCCGCGGGCGAGGTCGAGTCGCCGGATGATCTCCCGGATGCTGTGGCCGACGACCTGGAGCGCCTGAACCTGTTCGTAGCGGCGCCGGGTTCGAGGCACCAGCAGTCCCTGCTCTGCCGTTAGCAGTGACATCGACGGCAGCCTGGGTCAGGTCCGCTGTGGCCGTCGGTGCGGGCTGCGGCGCGGTGAGTGGCCGGACCGGCGGGTCGGGCAGGGCGCGTACCAGCCGCGGGACACTGCTGCGGCTGGCCATCAGGCGAGGCGGTCGGCCAGCCGGGGCTCCGCGGGACCGGCAGGCCATCCCGATCAGCCGACTGCCGGTTTACTCGCTCAACCACCACAGCAACTTTCTTGACAATGGAGGGATTTCCATGGAACTTTATTCATGCGTGCATGAATATTGATCTTGTCTGATGATGCTGTAGGAGGCAGTTCGATGCCACACCCCCAGGCTGCGACCCGGCCTGACGCTGAAGAGCGAGATCGCCGGACCTCCGGGCCGGTCCGGGTCGGTCTGATCGGCTGCGGGCAGTGGGGTGCCAACGTCGCGGCGGCAGCTGAACGCAGCGTCGGAGCCCGACTGTCGGCTGTGGCGGACGTCAATCCCGAGGCTGCGACAAGTCTTGCCGCCCGTCTGACGTCCGCACCCAAGGTCCTAACGCCAGCGGACCTGCTGGGTGACCGGCAGCTCGACGCGGTGCTGATCGTGACGGACGCCGCGAGTCACTTCGAGCTTGCCATGGCGGCGATCTCCCAGGGCAAGCACGTGTTCGTCGAGAAGCCGCTGGCCCTGTCCACCACGGACTCGGTCGCGTTGACCAAGGCCGCGGCGACAGCCGGCCTGACTCTCATGGTGGGCCACACGTTCCTGTACTCCGAACACGTCATCGACGTTGAGCGTGCTCTTCGGGAGGGGCAGGTCGGTGAGTTGCGTTACGTCAGCCTGCAACGCCTGGCGTACGGAAGGTTCCGCGAGGACGCCAACGTCATCTGGAACCTCGGACCGCATGACGTGTCGATCCTGATTCGCTGGGCTGGACGTCCGCCGACGGCGGTGCGCTGCGTGGAGTACATGTTCACCCGGCCCACCATCTCCGACCTGGCTTTCCTCACACTCGACTTCGGCGACTTCCTCGGCCACGTGCACCTCAGCTGCATCGACCCCGAGAAGGTCAGGCGGGCCACGGTCGCAGGCACGGCGGGAGGCGTCGTCTACGACGACGTGGGCGGAGCTGTCCGGTTGCACGTCAACGGCAGCAAGGTGCTGCCGCGAACGCTGTCGGCAGCCGATTCACGACCTCCGCTCGACACCGAACTGAGCCACTTCGCGGACTGCGTCCGCACCGGTGTGTGTCCACGGACTGACGGCATCCACGGTGCGATCGTGGTGTCTGTGCTGGAAGCCGCCACTGCCTCGGCGGCACTCGGCGGCGACTGGATCGACCTCACGATGGCCTTGGGGCAGGTGTCGTCGGCCGCCGATCCCGGCCCTCGGCCCGATCGACCCGCCTCCGGTCCCTCACTCGTCCCCTCGCAGAGGACGGCCTTCGCATGACCGACTTGCTGATCTCCGACCGGTTGAACACCCGTCGGATCGACACTGATCTCATCGAGGCGCTCCGTGAGGCTTTCGGCGGCGTTCCTGCGGTGGTTGGGGCGATGCTGATGGGCTCGCGTTCACGGGGTATCGCCCACGCCAAGAGCAACATAGACGTTCAAATGATCATCGACCGCCTCGACGCCGGCACCACCGAGCGCATCGCGATGGTCCGCGACGGGCTGGCAGCCCAGCTCGGCATTCCTATCAGCGTCAACGTGCACACCTTGGCCGACGCGCAGCCTTCGCTGGGGCGCTACGAGCTGTTCCAGCACAAGAACCGCGCGGAGCTGTTCATCTACCAGGCCAAGTACACCAGCGTGAACCTGCTTGGGCGGAACATCTTCGCCGAGTTCACCGACCCGCCTCCGTCGCGTACCCGTCGCGAGGCGATCAGGACCGTAGCCTCCTTCTCCTACTTCCTGCGCAAGTTCCTGTTCGACGTCTCGATGGCACCCCACGGCGCGGCCGAGTTCGTGCGGACGCCGCTCATCAGCTTGGAGTACATCGCGGCGTTCTACGGCTACCTCAGCATGGGCTACCGCGATGGCCTGGACCATCTGACCGCGACCGGGCGGCTGACCGCTGAGGAGATCGCGTTTCTGGAGGAGTGCACCACCCGTAAGGCCACTTCGCATTACGAGAAGGTGGGCGCGGCCTTCGCGCTTCGCGGGGCGACCTTCCTGGACGCCGTCCATGGCCGCATGCTCGACGACTTCCGCCGCCGGGGCGTCAGCGACGTGCGATGGAACGGGCAGGACAGCGCGGTCCGCTGGGACATCGCGCTACCGCAGGCGGCAGCGATGGGCATCCTGTGGGCTGGGCACAAGGCACTGCTCGTGCAGCGACACCCCGACGACTACCTCTACCCCGGCCAATGGACGATCCCGGGCGGCTACCTCCAGGCCGGCGAGGATCCCCGCGACGGAGCAGCCCGCGAGGTGTGGGAAGAGACAGGCAGCTACCTCGCCGTCCGTCGCCTGTTCGACGGCCAGCCCGTCGTGAGTGGCCGACTGGCCGCGTTCTCGTTCGAGGTCGAGTTGCCCGACAGCGCCGCACCCCGCCTGACCGAGCACTCGAACTACCGGTTCGTCGACGCGAGCGAGGTGCTGTCGATGGACCTCACTCCCGAGGCCCGCCTGATCTTCGAGCGTCGCCTCAGCCAGACACACGCCCAACGAAACCGGCCAGCGTAAGAGTGAGGATGCCGCGGTATGGATGCCACTGAATACGACCACATCGCCGTCGAAACGACGGTGCGGGCGCTCTGGGAGGAGCACGACATCTACCGGTTCGACCGCTCGGCGGTCGGCCCGGTGTTCAGCATCGATACGCCTCCTCCGTACGTGTCGGCGTCCCACCTGCACGTCGGCCACGCCATGAGCTACTCGCAGCCCGACTTCGTGGCCCGGTACCGAAGGATGCAAGGCGATCGTGTCTTCTACCCGATGGGTTTCGACGACAACGGTCTCCCCACCGAGCGCTACGTCGAGAAGACCTACGGGGTCAAAGCCGTCGACATGCCGCGGTCGGAGTTCGTGGCCCTGTGCCTGGCCGAAACCCGCAAGACGGCGGCCCGATACGAGGATCTGTGGCGCCGGGTGGGCCTGTCGGTCGACTGGGATCTGCTCTACTCGACCATCGACAAGCGGTGCCAGCTCACCGCGCAGACCAGCTTCATCAAGCTCCACGAGACGGGCCATCTGCGCCGGGTGGAGGATCCGATCATCTGGTGTACCGACTGTCGGACAGCCCTGGCGCAAGCCGACGTCGAAGACCTCGACCGCAATGGAAAGATCCACGACATCGCTTTCACGGCGGCGGACGGTCAGGCGCTGGTCATCGCAACGACCCGCCCCGAGCTACTGCCCGCCTGCGTGGCGCTGTACTTCCATCCGGAAGACGAGCGGTACCGGTACCTGCTCGGGACCAAGGCGACCGTACCGCTGTTCGGCTATCAGGTCCCGATCAAGGCCGATGAGTCCGTGGATCCCGCCTTCGGCACGGGGCTGATGATGGTCTGCACCTTCGGCGACGGCGAAGACGTCCTGAAGTGGCGACGCGACGGGCTCGACCTGCGGCTCGCCGTCACCCCCGACGGCCGGCTGTCAGAGCTCGCCGAGCAGTTCGCGGGTCTGCAACTGACCCAGGCGCGAGCGGCGATCGTGGCCCAGCTCGCAGAGATAGGCGCGTTGACCACAAGCCGCCCGCTCAAGCAGAACGTCGGGGTGCACGAGCGGTGTCTGACGCCGGTGGAGTACCAGATCCGGGCGCAGTGGTTCATCCGCGTGCGCGAGCACCAGGACACGTTCCTGGCCCGCGCCAAGGAGCTGACCTGGATACCCGCCCACATGCGGCGCCGCCTCGAAGACTGGATCGAGGGCCTGAAGTGGGACTGGAACATCAGCCGCCAGCGGCACTACGGTGTGCCGTTTCCCGTGTGGTTCTGCGATGACTGCGGCTACGCGGTCACCGCCGATCTGAGCGCGCTGCCCGTTGACCCCCTCGCCGATAAGCCGCCCGTGGATGCCTGCCCGGCCTGCTCCGGTCGTCTCAGCCCGGACCCCGACGTCATGGACACGTGGATGGCTTCCTCCCTGTCGCCGCAGATCAACGACGGCTGGGCGGTCAACGGGCTGATCAGCGACCCGCTGCTGGCTCCCATGTGTTTGCGTGTGCAGGCGTTCGAGATCATTAGAACCTGGCTGTTCTATACGATCGTGCAGTCGCAGTACCACTTCGACCGGCTGCCCTGGCAGACCGTGATGATTTCCGGCTGGGGCCTGAACGAGCAGGGCAAGAAGATCGCCAAGCGGGACCTCGACCAGTCCACAACGCCGGACGGCTTCAACCGCTACGTTCCCGATCACGTCATCGAGCGGTACGGCGCTGACGCGCTGCGTATCTGGGCCACCAAGGCCCGGATCGGCACCGACCTGCGCTACAACGAGAAGGACGTCAAGACCGGCCGCAAGTTCGCCGTGAAGATGTGGAACGTCGCCCGGCTGATGACCATGTACGGGTTCGACCCACAAACCGCACCCGATCCCTCAGCGCTGTGCACCCACGTGGACCGGTGGATGCTGTCGCACCTGGCGTCCGCCCTCGACGAGACCACTGCGGCGATGGACCAGTACGACTTCATGCAGGGGTACCAGGCCGGGACACGCTTCTTTTGGTCGGTCTTTTGTGACCGGTACATCGAGATGGTCAAAGACCGGTTCCTCAACCCCGGCAACCACACCGACGCCGAGCGGGCCAGCGCCCGCGCGGCGCTCGGCATTGGCTTCCGCGCCGTCCTCGGCATGTTCGCACCCTTCGCCCCGTTCATCACGGACTATCTCTACCAGCAGATGTTCCGGCCCCACGAGAACACCGTCAGCCTTCACCTCACGCCCTGGCCGGCACCGCACCCGCAGTGGCGAACCGACCGCAAGCTCATCGACGACATGTCCACGATCCTCGACCAGATCCGCGTCCTGCGCAGCGGCCTCAACCTCGGCAGCAACACCCGCATCGCCAAAGTCGTGCTGCAGGGCGTCACCGACGACGGCCACCGAACCGCCCGAGCACTGGCCGAACCGCTTCGCGTGGCTGCCCGCGCCGACGAAGCGGTCTTCAGTGACGCGGACACCGACAGCGGCGTCAACGGCATCAGGGTCGCCATCATCGCCTGACACACCGCCCGGCTGGCCACTACCTGATTCAGGGCGGCCAGCCGGGTACGCCTACCCGAACCCTCGGAGCCGTACCAGCAGCTACGGAGGCATCGCCATGCCCACACGAGTACGCAGCTTCGCACCAGGGCCGTCCATCCTCCCCGACGACGTGCTGACCGAGTACCAGGCAAGCGTCGAGCACTACGCCGACACCGGGCTCGGCATCCTCGAACTGGGCCACCGCAGCGGACAGTTCGAGCAGCTCTACAACACCACGGTCGAGCGCCTGCGCGCGCTCATCGGCGTCCCGGCGGGATACGAACTGCTGCTACTACACGGCGGCGCGCGCTTCCAGTTCACGATGCTGCCCGCCAACCACCTCGGCCCGGACGCCGTCGCGGACTACCTGGTCACGGGACACTTCGGGGCGGCGGCAGCCGCCGAAGCTGCGGTCTACGGCTACGTCAACATCGCCGCCTCCACGCACTCGGACGGCTACCTGCGACTGCCTTCGCCAGCCGAAGCGTCGTTCACGCCGACCGCCCGGTACGTGCACTACACGTCGAACAACACCGAAATGGGCACGCAGTTCAAGCAGCCGCCCGGCATCCCGGCGAGTGCATGGCTCGCCTGTGACGCGTCCAGCGACCTTCTCACCCGCCCGTTCGACATCGCCCGGCACGGCCTGATCTACGCGACCTCTCACAAGAACCTCGGCACCGCCGGCATCGCGCTCGTCGTGATCAGAGCCGACCTCCTCGAACCGGTGCGCCAGCTCCCGCCCTTCCTCAGCTATCTCACGCATGCGCAAGCGGGGTCGCGCTTCAACACCCCGCCGATCAGCGCGATCTTCGTTCTGAGCCTCATGGCCGGGTGGACCATCCAGCAGGGCGGAGTCGCGGCGATGGACACCCTCAGCACCGCCAAGTCCCAGCTGCTCTACCGCACGATCGACGACAGCGACTTCTATACGGGCCTCGCCGACCGCGACAGTCGATCGAAGGTCAATGTCACGTTCGCGCTGCCGACCGCGGAGTTGGAGGACGAGTTTCAGGCAGACGCCGCGCGGCAGGGACTCGTCGGACTGTGGGGATACCGCAAGGTCGGACACCTGCGTGCTTCGCTGTTCAACGCGATCTCCCTGGATGCGGTCGGAGAGCTCGTCGAATTCATGGCGCACTTCGCCCGCGCCAAGCGGCGGCGGCTGCCCCGCCACGTGGCGGGCGGCGGAGCGCGGGTGCCGCGATGATCGTGTGGGAGAACCGCGAGCCGAGTACGGTCCTGTTGGCGCCGCCGTCACCGCCCGGTGCGCCGCACCTCGGCGGCATCTACACATGGGTACTGCTCGACGCGGCTCGCCGGACTGCCCAGTATTTCGGCGGTGATGCTCACCTGCCGCAGTCGTGGAACATGTCGAGCCGCCGCCTGGAGCCGATGTTCGGCCACGATCCGGAGGGGTTCGCCCGCTATTGCGGGCTTGCTGTCGACAGCGCCGTCGCCGCGTTGGAAGGCTTCGGCATCGTGGTGTCGCCCCATGCCGCACTACGGGATGACGACGCGTCCGTACGAGCACACGTCCAGGCCGTCATCACCGATCTGGCCAACAGTGACGTCGTCCGCTACCTGGCCGCTGAGGAGAAGTGGTGCCTCAGCTGCCGGATCGCTCTCCCGCCAAGCGTCGATGCCGAGCACTGCTTCACCTGTGGCGGCCCGCTGCGTCTGCGAACCACACGGGACTGGTTCTTGCCCGTCGACCTTGACGAGATGTTCCGTCGCGCGGCCACCGTCGAATGGGTGCCCGGCTACGGCATCCGCCGTCTGCGCAGCCTCACCGACGTCCATCCGTTGATCCGGGTCGGTCACCCTCAGCGGATTCTCGGCGTCCCTTCCCCGCTACATGACGGCGAGATCCTCGATCCGCGGCTGGTCGGTGCTCTCGGGCCAAGCCTGCTGCGCCGTCTCGGCCTTTACGGCCCGATCGTGGCCGTGGCCGGATTCGATATCCAGCGCAAGTGGCTGCTGACGCTCCTGGCCGCCAACCGACCCGACGCGTTGCCCGCCATGATCGTCCAGCACGGCACGCTGCTGGACACGGCAGGGCGCAAGCTCTCGCGCTACACCGGTGCCTCCCTCGCCGACGCGCCGGCTGACGTCGAGCCGTGCCTTGTCCGCGCGGCGCTGCTGTCGTCACCGCTCGGCAAGGATCTCCGTGCTGTCGCGCTGGCCACCGTGGGTGCCTCACGGCTGCGCGAGAAGGTGTTGAACAGTCTGCGGTACATCGGTCTACAGCGACTCCGCATCGGCGGCATCGACTTGGACGCTGCATGCGACGAGTTGCTCAGCGAGGTCGAGTCGCGGCTGAAGGCGTTCGACATTCCGCGTGCCTACGCGGGCTTCCAGCGCGCGATCCTCTCCGTATCCAGCACGCTGATCCCGATGATTCGGCGGCAGGGCATGGCCTCCCACGCCGAGACCTGCCGCCGCATCGTCTCGCTGCACAGCATTTTTTACGGCGATGACCCACGGCTGCCTGGAATGTCTGCCGGTCTCAGGCTGCGTGATGCGGACGGCGGCACAGAGCTCAGGTGAGAGCGCCCGACCGCGCCCCTTCGTGGTCGTCCGCCTGATGCGGCTGCCGTCTCCTCGGCCAGGTGAAACACGCGGCCACGACCAGCACCACCGCGGCGACGACGAAGGTCGCGTCCAGCCCGGCCGACTTCGTCACCGCGCCGCCGACGAGAGCGCCGAGTCCCGACCCGCCCAGGCCCAGAATCCGGAACGCCGCGACCACCCGGCCGATCAAGCCGTCCGGTGACAGCGCCTGTCGAGCTGAGCCGACAGCGACCGACGCGGAACTTGCCGCCGCGCCGTAGACGACGAACAGCGCGGCTATCATCCAGACGTTGCCCGCCAGCATGGCCACCAGCCACACCCCCGCCTGGACAATCATCGCGGCAGCCTGCACCTTGCGGTACGCCAAACCAGCGATCAGGCGGCGAGCATTGGCCGCAGCGACGATCCCACCTACCGCCATCGCGGCCAGCAGAGCACCGTAGGCCGCATTTGGAAGGTGAAGTGTGCGTTGGGCATAGAGCACGAAAGTCCCCATGACCATGAAGTAGCCGAAGTTGAACACGCCCATGGCGACCGCGAGGACGCGAAGGTCCGGTGTTCTGAACAGGTGGCGCATGCCTTCACGAATCGACGCCCACAACGGCTGACGGTCCGGCTGATCAGACCGCACATCGGGCACCATCCGCACCAGTGCCGCCGAGGCCAGGAACGAGACCGCGTCGACGGCGAACGGCAGGGACCGACCGACTGAGAACGTTAACGAGCCGAGAGGCGGGCCCACCAGCGACCGTCCCGCGGTGTCCAGCGCCCAGTACCGGCCGTTGACCTTGCTCAGGTCATCCCCGTCCCTGCCGATGATCATCGGGATCACGGCCTGCGACGCGGCGTCGAAGAAGCACTGGGCGACACCCACCGCGAAGACAACCGTGATCAGCAGCGGAATGCTCGCCCAGCCGAGCGCCAGCGCCGCGACAAGCAGCCCGATCAGCGCCGCGCGGACGAGGTCGGCGATCACGAGCACTCGGCGGCGTGGCCACCTGTCCGCGAGCGCTCCAGCAGGCAGTCCGAGGGCCAGCCACGGCAGGTAGAAGGCCGCGCTCACAGCGGAGATCGCCAGCGGATCGGCTGTCAGGGTCGAGGCCAGCAACGGTGCGGCGGCGATGAACGCTCCGTCGCCTGCTACGGAGACAGCCACCGCAGCCAACAGAGGGCGGATCTGACGCCGCCGGTCGGCAGCATCCGCCGACCGGTCCGATGGTGCTGGCGGTGTGCCTTCAGGCTGTGGGGAGGCCGAACTCACCGTTGCCCACGCCATGCAAGAACGCCGTCCACTCGTGTCGTGTGAAGACCAGGACAGGGCTGTCGTCAGAAAGTTTCGAGTCCCGCACCCCCACCCCATCCTCGACGAAGGCGGCCTCTACGCAGCCCGTATCGCCGCTCACGTTGCTCTTTCGCCACGCCGCGCCTGCGAACCTCACTGATGTCATCAGCTGCCTCCCACTCCGGGAACGATGGCGTCGAAGCGCTCGAACTCAACATCGAGAGCATTGAGGTATTCAACGGCATGATTGCCGTGCAGTGCAACGGACTTCAGCCCCGTGAACGCCTTCTCAAACCGGGTGACGGCAGCCTCCTCGCTGAAATAGCAGTCACCTCCGGGCGACTCGATCCACACGGTGCGAGGGCTGAGGCCGGACCGGAAGTCGAAGATGGTGAACCCCTGAGCTGCTACGACCGTGTGCTGCGCGCCGATCGGGACGACACCGAGCTCGATGTTGGGATGGCCCACCAAGCCCGTCAGATGCTGGATCTGACCTCGGGACACCTCGACCGGAAACGCACGGAACAGCAGAGCTCGAGCGTCCACCACGACCACGAAGCGAGGCGCGTCAGGTCCCTCCAGCGTCTGCTGTCGCGCCATGCGCACGTCGGCGATGTAGTCCGGGCTTCCCGCACCGACCGCGACCGCCATCGCGTGGGCGTAGGCTCGGGTCTGCAACAGGCCCGGCACCACGACCGGCTGATACTGCCTGATCTCCCGCGTTGTCGACTCCAGGGCCGCGACCGCTCCCTGTCTCCGTCCCCAGCCGCCGGCACTCGTGATCCAGGACCCCTCGCCGTTATCTTCCGCGGTCGCCGCCAGAAGTTCAGCACGGATGTCGGGATCGACCCCGTAGAGGCCGAGCAACCGGTCTACGTCCCGAACGGTGAATGCCGTCGTTCCGGTCTCGATCCGGGAGACCTTCGACTGCGACCACTCGAGCGAATCCGCGACGCGCTCCCCGGACAACCCCAGGTTCTCGCGTACTCGACGCAGCTCAGCGCCTACTCGGTAGCGTTGAGGCGACCCGCGAGTACCCATACGTCAGCGACTCCATGCGCACGTGCATAAACTCCTCGGACAGTACAGCACCGGTAGCGCCGAGGACCAGGGCCGGCTCTCTGTCAAGCTCGCGCGAGCTCAGGCGACGTGAGCGGTCGACCCGGGTAGAGCGTCCGGGGGCGGGCTGTTTGCCGGCGTTTGATCACTTGCGAACCCGGGCCGAAGCCCGTCTGGCAAGGTGCCGGCCAAGCTTCGCCGTGAGCTGCAAACGTTCGCTGAGGGGCACCTCGGAGGACTTGGCGCTGTTGAAGTCGTCGCCTACATACCGCGGGATGATGTGCCAGTGGAGATGGAAGATGTCTTGAGCGGGAGGTCCCAGGTTGAGCCGCACCGTCGTCCCGCTGGCACCGAACGCGGCCTTCACCGCCTGCGTCGTTGCCTGAAGCGCGGCCAGCATGGGGGCTGCCTTCTCGGGCGGCACGTCGGCGATGCCGCCGAAGTGACCTGCTGGGACGAGAAGCATGTGACCTCTGTTGTTCGGCCGCTGGTGAAGTGCCGGAAAGACAACGAACTCGTTGTTGACGGCAAGGCAGACCCCAGGATCGGTAACGCCAGCCGTCACCGAGCAGAACACGCACGACAGATTCAAGATCGCGATCGCCTCCCGAAGCGGGGTTTCGCACCATCCTCCCCGATGGGCTGACGTACGCGGCGGATGGATGCACGTGTCTTGGCGCCCGAGGGTTAGCTTGATCTTCAACCTGCTGAGCAGCGACATCGACTCAGTGTCAGCTCAGCGCCGGCATGTGGGCGTTCACGATGGACCAGGAACCGGGTGCGCTGCGGCCAGCCGCAGCCTCGAAAGGCCGGGTGATCTCGCAGACCTCGGCGTGTTTCCGCAGGTGCCCGTCGGTGTCGATGGCGGGGATCCAGTCGTTGGGAGCCTGGATAGCGGCCCGGACTGGTTCGGTGATTGCGGCGCCGACGGACAGTCGGATGTCCAGGTGGTGCTGCTCAGGCAGACAGCGGATGTGGCGTGTAACCCGTGGCTAGAGTCGGCCGCATCGCTGTTGGCAGGATCGGGGTGCCGTGAGCTTCGGATCCTGAGCGAGGGCTTGGTCCAGGGCTGTGATGTGGTCGGCGGTGGTGTTCGAGGCCCGGTCCTGAGGCAGCATGCCGGCGAGGGCTTCGCCGGAGTTGTCCAGGAAACAGGGCAACGGGTTATAGCCGAAGGTCGGCCGGGGTGCCCTGCAGCGATGCCGCTGTAGGGCACCCCGGCCGAGCCTTTCGAACCGGCAGGCAGTCGGGTACCCGCGTGTGGGACGACGCGGCAGGGACGGCAGCCAAGGGTTGCCGTCCCTGCCCGGTGGGCGTTGTCGGTTATGCGGCGGGTGGACGTCGGCGGCGGGGAAGGAGCTTGGCGGCGGCTTCGGCCTTGGCGCGTTCGACGTCGAGTTCGGCCATGACAGAGGTGTAGGTGTCGGTCATGGTGATGGAGGAGTGGCCGAGGAGTTCCTGGATGTCCTTGAGGTCGGCGCCGGCTGCCTTGAGGTAGGTGGCGGCGCAGTGCCGTAGGTCGTGCAGTCGGATCGGGGGTAGGTCGGCGTCGCGGACGAGCGCCTCGAATCGGTCGGTGACGGCGTTGGGGTGCCAGGGCTGCCCGTCGGGTTGGACGAAGAACAGTCCGGTGTCGGGCCAGGTGGTGCCGGCGGCGAGTTTCCACTGGGCGCGGCGGGCGTGGTGGGCGCGCAGTACGGCGCGGGTGACGCCGGCAATCGCCATCACCCGGTTGCCGGCGTCGGACTTGACCTTCTTGATCACGGGCGTGTAGCCGTGTGTGGCCATCTGTTGGGTGACGCTGACCAGGGAGTTGTCGAGGTCGACGGCGGCGTCGGTGAGTCCGACGGCCTCGCCGCGACGAAGGCCGCGGTGCAGGATCAGCGTGAACAGCGGGTAGAGGGCGATGTCGTGCTCCTCGGCGTGGTCGAGGAACTCGCCGGCCTGCTGCGGGGTCCACACCATGACGGGGCTGGGTCGCTCGCCGGTGTCGCGCCATCTCTGGACGGCCTTGGCGGTCCAGACCCGGGCCTTGGGGCGTGTTCCGGAGGGCAGTTCGATGTGGGCGGCGGGGTTGAAGTCGATGAGTCGGTTGTTGCCGCGGCGGATCGCGTCGTTGAGTGCCTTACGCAGGGTGGCGCGGATGCGGTGCATGGTTGCCGCGCCGGTGGTGCGCTGGCCACGGACGGTGGCGCGGATCCATGGCTTGTCGCTCTGCCGGGCGATCTCGATGGCGGTGCTGCGGTCGGCGATGGCGGTAAACATCGCCTCGATGTGCTCGACCCGCAGTTTCACCAGGGGGATGGCGCCGAGGTGCGGGACCAGGTGGATGCGGATGTGCGACTCGTACGCCAGCAGGGTGTTGGGTTGGACGCTGCGCAGGTTGCGTCGGGCCGCCAGCCAGGAGTGCAGGTATTCCCCGACGGTCGTGGTGACGGTGGCGGGCAGCCCGGCCCGGACCCGCCGGGCGATGGTGTCGCGCTCGGGGAGCGGGGCGCCGGAGGTGAGGGCGAGGAGCATGTCGGCGATCTCGGCGGCGACGGCCGCGTCGTCGCCGGCGAGGGCGAGGAGTGCCTTGGCGTGGTCGCGGTCGGTGGTGGCGGCGTCGCGGGTGTCGAAGGTGCTGCGGCGTAGTTGCCGGCGGGGTTTGCCGGGGTGGGTGGGTAGTTCGAGTTGGTAGGCCCATCGGCCGTGGGTGGGGCTCCACGCCCCACCCGAGCGGCGAAGGTGCGGGCAGCGGTTGCCGAGTTTACGGCCGTCGCTGTCGCGGCAGGAGCAGCGTTTGAAGACGGTTCCTTCCGCCATGATCAGGTGTTTCCTTCCGTGGGGGTGTGCGGCAGCCGGCGGCTGCGGATTCTGTCCGGGGTGATCCACGCGTGCCTTTCGCCCGTGATCAAGTCGCCGGCCGGTGGTGGGGGCGAGGGCTCGGGCCCGTGTGCGGCGGGCAGCTGCAAGGCGCGGAGGATGGCTGCGACCGGGACTCGGTAACGGCTGCCGAACCGCAGCACCGGAACCGGGAAGTGGCCGCGCTTGGCCAGGTCGTAGGCGACGGATCGGGACAGGCCGAAGATCCGGGCCGTAGTGGCCAGGTCGGTGACCGGGCCCAGAGCGCGGATCCGGTCCGCGGTCCATGTGTCGTCGGAGCCATCGCTGACCGGGTGGGCAGGAGGTACGTCGGGTTGTTCAGGGGCGGTCATCTCGAGGTGGTCCCTTCGGTGATCAAGACAGGTGAGGTGGCGGCGGTGTCGCCGCGATGGGCGTGGGCGGCAGTGAAGAAGGGGTAGGCCGGTCGGTGACCGAGCCCGCGTCGGACGGTGACGACGCCTGCGGCTCCTCCTGGGAACGAGGCCGGTCAGGGTTGGCCCTGAGCTCCACGTCCCCCCGCTCGCAGCGGCGCATGGCGTTGTCCCGTTCGGGTCTCGCCGCTGGGTACGCCTGCGCTTGGCGCTCGGTCTTTCATCCGTGGGCGCCGATGCTCGGACACCGTGTAGCGGTGCCTGTTGATGGCACGGCGGGCGCTGACATGTCAGTCGCCGTGGTGTCTCGTCGATGACATGTCATCGCGCGGCCGTGTCACTCGGCTCGCGCCGGCCATGGCCGTGTCTGACAGGTCGTGCCGGTGGACGGCCGCGGCGATGGTGTTGTCCATGCCCGGGCCATGATTCGTGGCGGCCGGGGGCGGTGGCGTCCTCGCCGCGCGTCCAGGCGCTGCTCATGCCAGCATGGCCATGTCGGCGGAGGACCTGGCCAGGCGGTCATGGATGCTTGTCTGACACCCGTGGCAGAGCGACTATGAGGGTGTCAAGGCCCTGCTCAACGACCCTGCATGCGCCAATGTCAGCGACCGCAGTCGATGACCTCATGTTGAGGACGCGAGGTCGTCACTCGTGTCAGACCTGACGGCCGGCATGCCGTGGCACCTGGCGTCGGCCGTAGCGGCCGTGTCAACGCCTTGATGTCCATCGGTGCTCTCCGCTGACATCTGGTGTGGCTGTTGGCGTGTCACACGTGCCCCGCCATCTCGTTTCGGATGACACCACCAGCACTGTCGTGCCATCACGTCCGCAGCCATCGGCAGGCTTCTCTGATGCGCGCGTGGTGGCTGACACGCTTGTCCGGCCGCCGGCGGTCGACCCTCGCCTCGGCCGCCGCCGGAGACTGCCTGACGGCGACGACGACGACATGTCACGAGCGGCCGAACCAGCGGCCCGGCGATCGTGGTGACACCGGCGCCTGATAGCGGCAGGGTCGTAAATCTTCCGACACCCCCAAACCGGGCTTTGTCAGCTCTGGCGAACGCCCCCCTGGTCTGACAGAGGCCTGACAATCTCCGACAGGGCGGCGGGCCAAGCTGACAGTCCAGCTAGGAGGCATGTTGACCTTGCCCACCCGCCTGCCTTCCGGCCGAACTCCGCCATTATGGCTATCTCTGATGTTGGAGACATAGCGGACGTCTGACGCACTGGGTGATTCAGGGAGCGTAAGGAGAACACCGGGCGGTGGCAGTGACGAGGGAAACCCCAATCAGGGCATGGGCATATAGCGGCTGAACTGCTCTGACAGATTTTGTCGGACCTCTGTCAGACCAGGGGGGCGTTCGCCAGAGCTGACAAAGCCCGGTTTGGGGGTGTAGGAAGTTTCGACACGGCGGCCATCGGGTTGGACCAGACCTACGTGACGGAGACGTCCGGCATCTGCCGGCGCTGGTCATCCGCGCGTCCCGGCTGCCAGCCCCTGAAACGCTGGATCCGCTGCCCGTCGACCCGTGCGAGGGGCCAGTCGTGCTGTCACTTGGCACGCCGACCGCAGCTCCTCGCCGGTCCGGTGGCCTCGCCACTCACCCCGCACTCATCCACGACCCCGATCGGCGAGACGAAGCCATCGCCGACGGCGACTACCAGTACCCCTCTGCCTGACTAACCTTCCGACCGTTTCCCTCGGCAGGCCCGTCCAGGTCGGTCGAGGCTTACCACCCGAACCACGAGCCCGCGAGACTTCGCGCGGCCGGCACGGTCGACCGCCCCACCCCACTCACCTTGGGCACCGCCGAATCTGTCACCAACAACGCCCGGTGACAGAGCCATGACCCGCGACGTCTGACAGAGGCCGCCGCTTCTGCGAGACCAACGACCCGGTTCCGTCAAAGAGCCCGCCGCCTGACAGAGGCCGCCGCTTCTGCGAGACCAACGACCCGGTTCCGTCAAAGAGCCCGCCGCCTGACAGAACCTGACCCGATTTGCCAGCGCCTTCATCGCCCCTCCGCCCGCCGGACCGGCCGATGTCTGGGGACCGCCCGCCAACACACACCCGTCCAGTGCGCAAACGAGCACGTTGACCCAGTTTCCGTCCCTCATTCACGCCGGCAGCGCCACGACCGAACCGCGCGGAGGTGTCGCGGCCCCACACCAGCGGCACCCGGTGCCCACGCAACTCACAGCGCCGAGCCGTCATCTCGTTTTGCGCGCTGGCGGCCGGCGCCTTTTCCTTCGCCGGCCTGACAGTAGGTCCGGCCCGGTGAACCGTGCCGAGGTCAGTTGCGGCGTCAGTGCCTGCCTCCGTTGCGGGGTCGTCCTTGAACCTGACCCGGCAACTGACCCCTCACTCCACTCACACCGCAGCACACGCCGCCACTGACCAGATTCCTCCCAGCCCAGAGAGACCTTCCGGTCTATCTCTCACCCCCGCAGGAGACACCGACCATGTCCGATCAACTGCTTCGCGCCCAGTCCATGCTGACCGCCCGCGACCACGTGCTGCTCGGCTGGCTGACAGACCACGGCGTGCTGACCACGCCACAGATCGCCTACGCCCTGTTCCCGTCGCTGGACTTCGCCCAACGTCGGCTGCGCCGGCTCCACGACGTCGGCGTCATCGACCGGTTCCGGCCGTTGAAGACCGACGGCGGCTCGTACCCGTACCACTGGGTCCTGGACCAGCTCGGCGCGGAACTCGTCGCCGTGGACCGCGACCAGCCGCCACCACGGCCCAGCCAGACCAAAGCCCGACGCCGCCGCTGGACCGTCGCCCGTGTCCTGGACCACCGGCTCGGCGTCAACCAGTTCTTCACCGACCTCGCCGGCCACGCCCGCGCCCACCCCGACCACGAGCTGCTTCGCTGGTGGCCGGAGGCGCGGTGCGCCGACCTCGGGGTCTTCGCCAGGCCCAACTCCGACGTCGTACTCCAGGTCAGTCCCGCTCCGATCCATCCGGACGGCCACGGCATCTGGACGGCAGGGGACCGGCAGGTGCCGTTCTTCCTCGAGTACGACACCGGCACCGAACCCCTGACCGAACTCGTCCGGAAACTCGACGCCTACCACTGGATGGCCCGCAAAGGGGGCCCGAAGTGGCCGGTGCTGCTGTGGCTGCACTCCGCCGAGCGCGCCCATCACCTGCACCAACGGTTGGCCGAGGAGACGCTGATTGTGCCGGTGGTTACGGGCAGCCGCGACCACGCCGCGCGGGCCGCTGTCGGCCCCGCCGGGCCGCTGTGGCGGCTGCACGGCCACCCCGGTCTGCTCACCCTGGCCGACCTCGCCGACGCGCTGCCGCACCTGCAACACCCCGACGACAAGCCTGACGCGTTCGGTCACCCCTTCGCCCCACGCCAGAAGGTCGAACGGTCGCAGGGCTGAATTCACGCCCACCACCGCCCGCGCGGCCCGGAACAGCAGGACCGTGCACCGGGCATCGAGCCTCTTTCCCGACGTCAGCAGCACCTGCCGACCCTCGTCGGTGCCGCGCCTGTGCGGCGATCCGAACACGGAGCCGCCGAGCCGAAGCTGCAACCCCTGATCCGCCGCCGCGCATCGCCGCCGCGGACCTGCTTCCACCCCGCGACCGCACCGACGCCGTCGCGGGCGTCCATTCCACTGCTGCCGCCTATCGGCGGCACGACACCGGAGGTACCGGTCATGTTGACCACCTACCACTCACAGTTCATCGTCCCGTTCGCCCAACCGATCCCGGCGGAGCTGCTCATCGCCGAACTCGGCCGCCTCTACCCTCGTGACCGGTGGGTCGTCGAGATGCTCGCCGAGCACCGCACCCTGACCACCGCCCAACTCACCGCACTCGGCTTCGCCACCGACCCGGCGTCTACCAGCCGGCGCCTGAAGATCCTCGCCCGCCGCGGCTGGATCGACCGCCTCCTGAGCGCCACCGCCAGCGAGGCCGACGACACCTTCTGGTGTCTGGGCCCGCTCGGTGCCCAGCTCACCCCACTCGGCGGCTTCCGCCGTGTCACGCCAGCGCAGGTCTACCGAGCCCGCGACCGGCTGCGCGAGGACCCGCGCCTGCCCGGTCTGCTCCAGGCCCACGACTTCTTCGTTGACCTGGCCACCCGCGCCCGCACCCAACCGGGCAGTGACCTGCGGACCTGGTGGTCACCACGCACCTGCGGACTGATCACAAGACCGCGACGCGACGCCTGGCACGGCGAGTACATCCACGACCGCAACCGACACGCCTTCTGGTACGAACCCGACCCCGGCAACATCCACACCAGCGCCCTCGCCGACCACGTCCACCACTACCGGCGACTGGCCGAACGGACCGGCCTGGCAACCGTGCTGTTCCACGCCTCCGACCCAGAAAGAGAGCAGCGCCTGCGCTGGTACCTCGACCGCCGCAACATGCGGCACCTCACCGTCGTCACCAGCAACCCCGACCAGAGCCACCCCGCCGACCCGGTGTGGCAGCCGATCGGCGAGACCCACCGCCTCGCCCTGACCGACCTCCCGCACACCCCCGAGCAATGGCCGCCCGACAACCTGATCTACGACGTCAGACCCCGCGCCCCGCACCCCATCCACGATCCCCACCGCCCCGACGACGAATCCATCGCCGACGGCGAATACCACTACCCACCGCACCACTGACCACCCCGACCTGCCCTCGGCCGGCCCACCCGGGCCGGCCGAGGGCCAGGCACCCTCACAAGCTGGCCAAGCCGCCGACGGCACACGAGTTCGACCGACCAGGTCACGACACCAGCCCGTGCCTCACCTCGTCCCGACGACCGTCGCCCCGTGTATCCGACGTCCTCGCTGAGAGAGCCGACGAGGCGAGACGACTTGACCTTTCCCTGAAGACGAGCGTCGATCGTGTCCACCGTCCGCCCGGCTGCCGGGCGGGCGAAACGACCATCGACGTAAGGGACCCCGCCATGCCTCGTGAACACCTCAGCCAGCCCGCCGTGATCCCCGGTGACGTGACCGACCCACTCCTGTGGCGACTCGCCCTCGGCGTCTCCGCCTCACACCAGCCCAACAAACACGGGAACTGCCGAAACCTCCAATGCGCCGGCCAGCGCGGCATGTGCGCAGCCGCCCGCACCGCCCGCCGAGCCGTGAAGCTCGCACGGCCAGCGAAGACAGCCGCCACCCCGTCCACGACCCAGCGACCGCACGGCCGCGCCACCGTAGCCGCACACCCACCCGTGCCGTTTCGCGGCTGGTTTGCTCCCTCCCCGACGGCGGCAGCGGCGGACCCACTGCCGCAGCGAACTTCTCGACCATCCACGCCAGTGCCCACAGCCGCGTAGGCGGACGTGGCGGAATGCCCGGAATCAGGGGCATCGGATACGTGGTTGCTGGCTTACCAGCGACGGACTTCCTCACCGCTTCGCTACCGCGTGGGGCTGGGAACTCGCTCGCCGCGTCCGGCGTCGGCCGGCAGACTGTCGGTCGTGACAGCCGAGATGGTGTTCCCGGAAAGCGCCTGGAACGAGATCCGGTTCGGCTTGTACGAGCCGACTCTCGACTACGGCGGCAGCGAATGGGGCCGGGACGTCCTGGATCCCTGGGTCGCGGCCAACTCGCCCGTCGTGGTGGCACTGCGGCAGGCCGGCGAGGCGGAGATGGCCGCCGTGTCGCTCGGGCAGGAGGACCGGTGGGCGTTGTACGCGCTGAGCCGGGTGGTGGAGTTGCTCATCCTGCCCAGCCAACCGCCCGCCACCGGCCCCGACGCCCCCACGGACTGGCTTCCGCCCTCGGCGTACGGGCAGTTCGTCACCGCGATCGGCGGCACGTTCCCCGAGGGAGAGGCGTTTCACCCGTTCCTGCACGAGATCGTCGAGGTCACGCCGGCCGACGATGCGCAGGAGGCTCCCCTGCTGGTCGGGCAGTGGTGGCCGGGTTGTCTCGTCGGGTCGCTGCTGCTGGTGCGTGGCGGCGTGAGCGTCCGCGCCGGTGCCCACCACCTGGATCCCGTACTCGCCGCGACCTCGACCCTGTACTGGGCATGGCGGCGGCGGTACCGGCAGGTGGCTGACCTGTCTCACGGCTGGGGCGGCAACTCGCAGTGGCGCACGGAGTTCCGCCGTGACTACCGGTTGCCGGACCGGTTCGTCTACAACGCGGACGCCGCCCTGGACGCGACGCCGCCGCACTCCGGCGGCCCGCCTCCGAACACGGACGTGGACCTGCTGCGCTACCGGTGCAGCACTTTGGTCGACCACGGCGACGATCAGTGGGTCTGGGGCAGCCACCACACCGAGCCGTTCGTTACCACCCCCGCGGTGCCGGGCTGACCGACCCGCTCCGAGCAGGAGGTCGACGCCCGAGGGTCGGCCGGCGCCGACCTGCTCCCGTCTCAGCCTCCCGTGGCCAGTCGTAGTTCGGGGAGCCGTTCGGTGGCGGCGTCGATCACCGTATTGGCGAGGGTCGCCGGGAGGCCGGCCTGCGCCGCCAGGCTCTCCGTCGTCACCCGCTGCTGGCCGAGGAGTTCGACGGCCCGGCCCAGCAGGGAGGGCTGCTCCCGGGGGCCGAGGTCGCCCGGTTCGGGGTGGCCCCACTGGGCGAGCAGGCTCATCCCCCGCTGGTAGGTGTGGTCCCGGTACACGCCCAGGTCGTGGCCCCGGTACACGAGCGCCTTCAGGCTGATGCCCCAGCGGCGCTTCAACTCGTGCAGCCGGTCGAAGTCGAGGCGGGCCGGCAGCTCCGCGGCCAACGCCGGGCTGGGAGCGAGGAACTCGGAGGCGAAGGCGGTGGCCTCCCGTTCCAGAATCTGGCTACCGGGCTCGGCGTCGTGGTGCAACAGCAGATGACCGAGTTCGTGAGCGGCGTCCATCCGGGAACGAGCCCGGTCGTTCTTGGCCGGGTTCAGGAAGACGAACGGCCGCTGGCCGTACCAGTGCGAGAAGGCGTCGACCCGCTTTGAGGCGTCCGGCAGCGACAGCACGATCACCCCGTGCGCCTCCAGCAGCCGTACGGTGTGTGACACCGGCCCGTCGTCGAGCCCGAACTCCCGGCGCGCCGCCGCAGCGGCCGCGCGAACGTCCTCGGCCCGCGCCGGCTCCGGCAGGTCGAGCTGAGGCAGCCGCAGCTCGGGCAGCCGCAACTGCCGGCTCAGCACCTCCACCACCCGCCAGGCGACCTCGCCGAACGCCTCCGCCTGGTCCCGCTCCGCCTGACTGGTGGCCCGCAGGCTACGAAAGTGCGCACGCCCCGGCGACGCCGGAGCAGGAAACCCAGCGGCGAAGAACTCGACCGGCATCGTCAGCACCAGCGCCAACCGGGCCAGCACCGCCGCCGACGGGCGGGCCTGCCCCAACTCGTACTGGCTGACCGCCGCCGCCGCTGCCTGAAGTTGGTAGGAAGGTGCTCGACCGGCTCACACGCGGCGACAGCTGCGTGCCATCGAGTAACAGAACGCTTCGTATGCTCGCTACGGGGGTGGCTCGCACGTGGGGTGCGGCTTACCGTCGACGCCATGAGGGCCGCATCAAGGGAGGAAACGGGCGTGGTTGCCAGACTGATGGACGTGGCAGGGCTCGTCGATCCGGGGAGTGCCGTTGCGGTGATCGTGGTGCTGGCCGTCGGGTTTCTCGGCTGGGTGATCGTGAGTGACGGCCGGACGGTTCGGTTGGAACGGCTGATTCGTGCCTTCAGGGAAGGGCGGAAGGGGGCGGACGATGACGCTTGATCATACTGTCGGCGGTGCCGGCGAACGGCGTCTGATGACCAGGCTGGAGATCGCCCAGGCGGCCGGCGTCCATGGGGCAGCGGTGAACAACTGGATACGGCGACACCCCGACTTCCCCGACCCCGTCAGCACCGTGCCCGGCGACCTCTTCGCCGCTGAAGAGGTGGCCGAGTGGCTCGACAGCCGCAAGATCCAGCGCGACGAGCGGCGAGACGGCGAGACGGCTGGCGCTACCTATGGCCGGCGCTTTCGTCTCACCGCCGGTTTGGTCGATGTCCACTCCGACGCAAAGGTGGCACCCGACATGGTCGCCGAGGCCATCAAGGCCGACCTGTGGAAAAGTCTCGAGCCTGGCTTCACCGAGAGCCAGGACCGCACCATGTTCCAGGAAATGATCATGGCGCTCGTCTGCGTCCAGGCGATCGCCCCGAAACAGTGGGCCCGCATCGCAGACACCCACAATCCCGATCTCTTCGCCCGCGTGTGGTCCGCCCTTCCGGCAGTCGACGGCATCCGTCCGGAACTGTTGGACAGGATCGTCCGAGACGGGTGGTGGCAGGCTCGCTTCCGTACCGGCGTCAAGGTTCTGCAACGCTGGGTCCAACCTGGTACGAGTGCGCCACAGGAAAGGGTCGGCCGCCGGTTGACGGCCGCCGCGGCCTTCGACTACCTGCTCGATCGATTCGCGCAAGCCCGTAAGTCCAGCGACGACGAGTACCTCACTCCGCACGGCGTGGCTCGCCTCATGGTGCTGCTCGCTGATCCAGGACCAGAAGACCGGGTGTACAACCCGTGCTGCGGCTCCGGTGAAATCGTCGCCGCCGTGCTGGACCATCAACGCGACAGCGGAGCAGACCGGCCAGTGGGTCACCAGGTTAGCGGTCATGCTCTGGCCTCCCGGGCATGGCGCCTGGCTGTCATGAACACCGCCGTTCACGGCTGCCCACTCGACCTCGGGGGGCCTCCGCCCGACGATCTGAAGGTCATCGACGTCAGGGGCGGCCCCTACGACGTCGTCCTGACGAACCCCCCGTTCACAATGGCCGACTGGCGGTCCGCAACGGAGATTGCGTCTTCCGGATGGCAGTACGGTGAGCCGCCCCGCCACAACGCGCACTTCGCCTGGCTGCAGCTGATCGCCGCCGCACTAGCACCGGCAGGCCGAGCCGTCGCGGTGATGCCCAGCAGCACCACCTCCATCGCCACCAGCAAGAGTCGGCAGATCCGCGCCGCGATGGTGGAACAAGGCGTGGTCCGGTGCATCATCGAGCTCCCTAAGCAAATGTTCCGGGAGACGGCCAGCCCGCTCAGCCTCTGGGTCCTCGGCCGCCCGGAGCAGCGTCCGGACCACGATGTCCTGCTCATCGACGCGAAGAAGGCCACCCAAGCCGCAGGCAGAACCCACCGGATCCTGACCGACGCCGGTAGCCGGCACATCGTCGACCTCTACCACGCATGGTCCGAGGCCGGAGGCGGCCCGATTCAGCCGATCGGCAACACCTCAGCGGTCGCCGTCACCCTCGAACGTCTCCGCGAGCACGACCACGACCTCACGCCATCGACCTACCTTCGCCCGCCGGCCCCGGACGTGACGAGCCGGTCGTCGAGCCCCAGCGCGCTCCGTGCCGAACTCCGCCAGCTCGACGACGCTGCCGTTGCCGCCGACCTCGACCTGGATCGCCTACTCGATCGGTTGCAGCCATGGAAACCCTGATCAGTCCCATCCCCGACAACTGGACGCACCGTCGCCTCGACGACCTCTGCCTCATCCACGGCGGCCCCAGCGGCTCCGACCTCAATGCCGGCGACCGCGACGCCGAAGGCATCGCGGTCATCAACACCGTCGACATCAGCGACGGCCGGGTGTCCGACACTCCGAAAACCAGGATCAGCCCGGAGGCGGTGCGGAGGCTGAGCCGCTACAAACTCGCCGTCGGCGACGTTCTGCTGGCCCGGCTCAGCGGAAGGATCAATCACGTCATCATCGGGCAACGGGAAGCCGGGATGCTTATGGGCGGATCCACGATCCGGATCCAGGTCACGGAGCCCGCGAGAGGGGTCCTCCTACCGTTCTATCTCCACTGCTACCTGATGCACCCGACGGTCCTGGAATTCCTTGGTCAGCAGGTCAAACAGGGAGTCCAGCCCAGCCTGACCCAGAGCAGCCTCAGAAACCTGCCCATCGCCCTGCCCCCGATGGGCATCCAGCGGGAGATCGCCGAGGTGGCGCAGGCGTTCCGGAACAAGATCGAAGCCCACGAAAGGATCGCGGGGTTGACCCGGCAGCTGTACAAACAGGTGGTTCCGCAGATGGTCGCGAACGAGATGACGTTTCGGGTGTAGCTCAGGGATCACTCACGACGATGATCACGTTGTGCGGGCGCCGGTCGTCGCGGTCGACCCGGATGATCCCGCGGCAGGAGGATGATTCCGGGCGGGATCAAAGGCTGAGGGGGTTGGACTACTGCTGCTTCAGGCGGGCGATCTCCGCTTCGAGGTCGGCTACGCGCTTCTCCAGCTGTACACGGGTCGGCCGCGGAGCGACCGCTGTGTCCGCTCCCGATCTGCCCTTGACGGGAGTCGGTGGCACCAGCCAACCCACTCGCTGGAAGGCGACGATGGGTTGCTCGTATTGGCAGGTCCAGCATGTCGTCATCGGGTCCGGCTCGAGGTGACCCTGCTCGATCCGGCGGATGGCCTGCGCGTACTCGGCTATGCCGAGATGCTCTTTGATCTGCTCCATCCGAGCCTTGCGCTGCGCGACAGCGTCGGGATCGTTCGGTTCCGTCTGCCGATGGCCGTCCGCTGGCTTCCAATTCAGCGGCGTGATCTGGTGGTCGAGGTGTCCGCATTCCAGCTTCACGGTCCAGTAGCCGACTGTCTCAGGTTCGCGCCGCAGGCCCTTGTCGCCTTCGAGATCTAGCGTTGACCGGGTCAGATAGCGGCTTACCGCCTGGTACGGCGTCTCGGGGGTCCGGTGACTGGTGCAGGTGTAAGCCCCTTTACGCAGCGGGCTACCGCCCCACGACCATGTCATGTCCGTCAGTGGCCGCTCGTCGCCAAGCGTCAGGATCTCGACGATGTCGCCGCAGCCGAGCTGCATCCGCCACCGGAACATCAGCTCCGCATCCGGAAACGACGACCGTATCAACGTCCGGTCTTCTCTCCTTCCGGCTGCCAGGGCCTCGGCGCGGCGTTCGTTGTATTCGCGTAGCACGACAGCGACGGGCCGGGCTCGGCCAGGCAGCCGCCGCTCCGACTCGTGGTGCTCGTACGTGGTGCCTTCGCGCCGCGCCTTTCGTACCCGTTCCTCCGCACTGCCCTGAAGGATCTCCGAGATTCGGCGGATCTGATCGGGGCTCATCGGAGGCGGTGGGCAGCATCGTCCGCAATGGCTGACCGCGCTACCCGCCATACTCCATCGCCCGGCGTGGCAGTGGGGGTGCCGCTGCTTGAAGGCTTGCTCCGCAGCCGTACGGGCGGCCTGCTCCTCGACGCTCAGATACATCGTGCCCTTGCCGGTCTCCGAGGGCGATTCACCGAGCGAGATGAGTTCCTCGCCGCACCCGGGACACGGTTCGCCGGCCATCATCTGTTCGTGAGTCAGCCGGTCCGAGTCCGTGTAGGTCGGCACGGACCACGCTTCGCACTGGAGATACTTCGTGACGCCGCTGGCGACCATCCGATGGAGCTCACCGAACCTGCGGCAATCCATGCAGTACGGAGTTCCGTCGTCTGCCTTGGCCGGCAACTTGCGCAATGCGGCCTTGGTGATCAACGCCCGTTCTGTCACCGCCAGCGGCCTTCCGTGCGACATCGATGACTCAGGCTATTCCCCTCTCGGTCAAGATCGCGTGAGACACCCCGTGCGGCTATCGACATCCCACGATCGAGTGCCTCGCGGCGCGTCACCGCGAGGCACTCGATCGTGCTGGCACTCCTCGGAGTTCGCGTCTCAGCGTGCCCACCGGCGCGGAACCGCTACCTCGGGCGGAGATCGATCATGGCTTCCCGTCTGCCGCGGGTGGCTTTTCCGAGCGCACCGACTCACTTATGGCCTGGTCTGAATGCCACGTGAGCTGGTCAAACGTCCCGGAAGCGGGTTGCCGTGGATGGACGTTAAGGGCGAGCAGGCCGGCCGTGGTGGGTTGTCCTTCACTCACGGTGACGCCGGCCCGTCGCAACAACTAGGCGTCGTCGGCGAAGCGACCGAGCCCGGTGGCGTCCCGCTCGCGTACGGTCGCCAGGTATGAGGCGAGCAGGCCTGGATCGAGGTCTTCGAAGAAGATCAGCGGCCTTGACCTCGACGTTGGTTGTGGCCCCGGCTCTCTCACCCGCAAGTCCCTGCCATGCCGAGGATCGAGCCCGATGGGCGCGGAGAGCGCTTCGATGCAGCCGGGCGTGGTCACGTCGTTGGAGAACGCCCCTCTTCGTCGGGTGGTGGGTTCTTGGCAGCGCGTCGGCCAATGTCCTCGGCGTCGAAGGTGACATCGGCGACGATCTCGTAATCGGCGACGCGGGCGCGTAGTGCCGCGAGTCGGACTGCCGCCTGTTGTAGGCGTCCGCCTTCTACGTCAAGCGCGGCGAGCAGGTCAGCATCGTCGATCCACGTCCGGACGCCGTCGACCTCGTCTTCTTCGTCGGAGTCCGTGGAGTGCGTGGTCCCTAGCGTGCTGGCCATCCAGCTCAGTAGTTCGACCTGGGCGTCGAGTGCCACGCACGGTTCACCGCTGCGGAAGGCGTCAACGGCGCGTTCGTAGGCGGGTGCCGGGACGACCACCGTTGGTACGCCAGGTGCGTCGTGAGCGACGATCACCGCGGCCAGTTCAACCGCCGGGGTGACGGCTATGGAGTCACGGATTTCGTCGCCGTCGTCGACTTCGACGGGCTTGTCCGGATGATCAAGGGGTATCGCTTGGGCCGTGGTGATGGTGCGCCGCTGTGTGGGGTCTGTCGGCGGGCGCGGATCCATGCGAGTGCTGCTGGCGATGGTGATCGGAGTGTCGGCGGGTAGCCGCTGCATCAGTTTCGCGAGCTGGCCGGCGGTCCGGATCTCGATGGTGTGGTCAACGAGGGCTTCGTGTACTGCTGCGAAGGCGGCGGCCTGCCGTTCTTGGTATTCCTGCCAGTTGCTGGTCATGGCGTTTCTCCGGGAGTTGTCGTCGGTGTTGGTCCTTGTAGGTGCATGGGGTGAGGCGTCGTAGGTGACTGGTGACATGCCGGCAGAGCGTCCGACCTCGATCAGGATCGTGTCGGGGCGTTCGGCAGGTAGTCGGGCCACGATGTCTACCGCCGCCTGCCGGCGAATCGCCGCCGGTTCAGAACCGGCTGGGCGCGGGGGCCACTGAATTGGCGGGCCGTCTGAGCTCCGTCCGCCGCTCGCGCCCACGGCGGGAGTCGTGCAGCGAACGGAGTCGTGCTCGACGGCGGGGGTGGCAGCGCTCGGACTGCCAACCCGTCTGGCGAAGGTTGTCCGTCTACGCGGCTGTTGTCCGTCTACGCGGCTCGTTTCCGTCGGCGGGGGAGTAGCTTCGCGGCGGCTTCGGCTTTGGCGCGTTCGACGTCGAGTTCGGCGATGACGGAGGTGTAGACGTCGGTCATGGCGGCGGAGGAGTGGCCGAGAAGTTCCTGGATGTCTTTGAGGTCGGCGCCGGCGGCTTTGAGGTAGGTGGCGGCGCAGTGCCGTAGGTCGTGCAGGCGGATGGGTGGTAGGTCGGCGTCGCGGACGAGGGCTTCGAAGCGGTCGGTGACGGTGTTGGGGTGCCAGAGCTTTCCGTCGGGTTGGACGAAGAACAGTCCGGTGTCGGGCCAGGCGTGGCCGGCGGCGAGTTTCCACTGGGCGCGGCGGGCGTGGTGGGCACGCAGGACGGTGCGGGTGATGCTGACCAGGGCCATGATCCGGTTGCCGGACTCGGACTTGACCTTCTTGATGACGGGTGTGTAGCCGTGGGTGGCCATCTGTTGGGTGATGCTGATCAGGCTGTTGTCGAGGTCGACGGCGGTGTCGGTGAGTCCGACGGCTTCGCCTCGGCGTAGGCCGCGGTGCAGGATCAGCGTGAACAGTGGGTAGAGGGCGGGTCGTGTTCTTCGGCGTGGTCGAGGAACGCGCCGGCTTGCTGGGGTGTCCAGACCATGACGGGGCTAGGGCGCTCGCCGGTGTCGCGCCACCGTTGGACGGCGTTGGCGGTCCAGACCCTGAGTGAGGCCATCAGCGAGTGACGAGACATCCATTAGCCGACTGCCTCCACAAGCAGTTCTAAATTCGTGCGCAGCTCTCGGAGGCCAAGGGTTTCCTGAGCAATTCGTTCGCGGCCCAGAAGTAACTGAGAGATCGGGCTACGTAGATGCTCAGGCGCCCAGGCAACTAGCGTGGAGGGGTCGATGATGCCGGGGTTGGATCTGTCTGGGCGAGGAACGCCGTGTGCGAGCAGCCACTCGTAGAGCGCGGTTGCAGGTCGAAGAGGCGGCAACTTGTGCGCGTTCGCCGTCGCGGCGGCGCTGGCTGCGATGCGCAGTCCAGCGGCGTCGAGGTCGCCTACGTAGTACAACGCGGTTGGCGCCGGGTCGAGCAGGGTCACGGCTGTAATGGAGGTGGGGAACTGGTTGCCGCAGCCCCACCCGATGTGCAGGTCGGGGCGTACGGCGGGATTCAGGTGCCGGGCTGTCTGCAGGAGCGAGTGGAACGTCGCGTTGTTTTCTGCCACCAGCAGCCGCGTCGGCCCTACCCCGGGGACGTGCTGGGAGGGGAAGGGTACGGGCGTGGGATAGCAGGCAAGTAGGTCGAGGGTCAGGGCCCCGGTGGTAAACAGTCGTTTGGTCGTCTCGATGGCGAGTGCCTTCTCGTCGTCGAGGACCTCCAGGGAGCGTTCTTCGAGAGGGACGGGTTCGGCGTCGGCGTTGTTTCGCAGCCAGATGGCAATCTTGTCGAGGAGTTGGTACTCGTCCGGTCGGGTGGCGATCGCGGCGGCTGCTTCGAGTGCTTGCGGCCAGACTCGCCGTGCCGGTGTCGCCCGGGCCCGACGGGGCTTCGTCGTTTTGCCCACCCAGAGCGGCAAGGGCGGTCTCGTCCGGTCGTCCCAGCCGGAGCGTGCCTTCGGCAGCATGACGGCGCCCGCTTCGGCGAGGCTTGCCAGGACGGCGGCGAGCCGGGTCCGTGCTGTCGGATCGCCGACGAGCGTCGGGTCGGCGGCGGTGGCATGCCGGAGCAGGCCGTCGACCGGTACGCGGCTTGTCGGATGGTCTGCGACGTAGGCGACAATAACGTCATTGAGCGCCGTCGTCATGTCGACGCCTCAGTGTGGGGATGGTTCCCCTTACCGCTGGACGATTCGTCATGTGCGACGCGGACGCCGGTGATGAGTCGCTGGTCGGTGTCGGCGAGCGTGTCATCCGGGACGATGTAGCGGCGGTTCCGGGTGCGGCCCGGGCGGTTGTCCAGTCGGATGACGTTGGGGAACCGGGACACGGCATCGGGGTCTTTCACCCCGGTGGTGTACACGAGCTGGACCTTGTGTGCGGCGGCGACCGCTCGTTGGAGGCCGACGAGGCTGCCGTGTGAGGCACGGCCGATCGGGTTGTCGAGCAGCAGGACACCGCCCGAGCGATCCCGGCGTCCGGCGTTCACGGCGCGCAGCGCGGCGATGGTGCAGTAGAGCGCGACGCAGACAGTCAGTTTCTCTCCGCCGGACCATTTGCCGAGCCGGGTGATGTCCTCGGTGGTGGGGACGAGGTCCAAGGCGGGTTTGAGGACCTTGACGGTGAAGCCCCGGGTTCCGGCTGCCTCCTGGACGGCATCCTTGAGCAGCGGCAGTCCTTCCGGTTTGACGCCGTCGGCGATGCGCCGTTCCACGACGCGGTTGACGTAGGTGCGGAGGTCCGCGTCGCTGGCGGGTGCTTCGAAGGAGATTCTGAGCATCTGTTTCCCGGCCCAGCCTCCGGTCTTCGTCGCCACTCGCGAGTACCGTTCGGCCTTGCGCAAGGTGTCGAGGGTGTTCGAGACGAGGCGGGCGAGGGAGTCGGTCACAATCGCCTGGTCCTTGGCGATGTCGGCGAGTTCACCGTTGATCATGTCCGCCCGCAGTCTGAGCTGCTTCGCCAGGGTTCCCGCGTGCTGCGCCAGCACATCTTCGTTGTCGTGGAGGACGCGGTCCTTCGCGGGTGTGGCGACCCCCGGGTACCTGCTGCCTGTTGTTCGCAGGTCCCCGACCGCGTTCGCCCGGGAGACTGCCGCCTCGCTCGAGCGTTTCTCCGCGGCACGCAGCGTTTGCATGGCCGCCTGCTTGTGGGTCTTGGCCTCGTCGTCGGGCCCGGCGAACGGCGCGATGACCCGGTCGGACGGGTCGGGAAGACCGTCTGCGAGCAGCTCGAATGCCGTGGCCCGACTCCGGTATTCACCTTGCTTGGCCTCAACGTCGCGGAGTTCGCCCTCTGCAGTTGTTCGCCTTTCGACGCACGCTTGGCCGATCTCGTCATGTTTGGCCGCCAGAGCGTCGGCCTGCTCTGCTGTGGTTGGCTCAATCGGCAATGCGCGCCTGGGCGGATCGGTGCGTCGCGCCCGAATTCTGGTGAGCGTCGCATGGTGCCGTTCGATGTCGCCGGAGGCGTAGCCCTTCCAGCCGACCGCCTCCTCCTTTGTCTCTCGGGCGGCGGCCAGTGCCGCCGTCCGGGCCGGCTTGGTCTGCCCCTCCGCTGTGGTGATCAGGACAGCGGCACGTTGCAGGGTCTCGGCGGTGACTGCGGCGAGGGCCTGTGTCTCGGTCGCCAAAGCCGTGGTGAGGTTGCGTTCCCGCTCGGCGAGCACCGACTGGGAAGCCTGGACCTGCCATGTACGGGCGGCCTCCTGGCGCCGGGCGCGTAGGACATCAAGGGACACCGCCGGATCGTCAGGAAGGTTCGGCTCGCCGTCGAGGAACGTCAGGCCAGCGGCCTCGCTTCGGTACGCGCTGGCCGCCTTGCCCTCGGTATCGGCTAGCTTGCTCTGCTCGGTGGCGTGGTCGAGGGCACGGTTCGCCTCCTCCGTAAGGTGCTCGGCCCGGTCGTGGGCATCCTTCGATCGCGACTTGGCGTCGGCGAGTTCGCTGCGCCATTGCGCGGCCGCCCCCATCTTCTGGATCAGGCCGGACAGGCGGGCGCGGGACGTCTCGATGCCGGAGATCTGTCGCTGTGTCCGCTGCCCGGTCGCCGTGTCCTCGGCCTCCGCCTCGTCGAGTTCAGCGAGGTCAGCGCGAGCTTGTTCGAGTGCTGCCGCGATGCCGAGGAGGGTGTTGTCGAGGTCTTCGATGCGGCCGGAAAGGCTGTCGAGGTGCCCGGTGGGGCAGTCGGCGAGTAGTTGGGTGAGCTCGCCGAGCAGCGCCCGGTCGGCTTCACGCGCTTCGGTTAGGCGGGACTGCTGGTCATCGTACGTCTCGGCACGGGCGGCGACCTGGCGAACGTTGCCCTCGGCCCAGGCCGGGTCCACCAAGCCTCGATGCAGTCCAATCCACACCGGGCCAGTGCCGCCGGGGCCTGTCCAGCTGGAGCCCACGATCGCGGTGGCGGCCTGAGCGGTGTAGACGCCGACGAGCGCTGTGGTTGCCGTGTCGACGCCGGCCAGCGCGGTTGCGGCGGTGTCGGCTTGGGCGGTGGGGATGACGAGACCGACGCCGAGGCGCGCGAGCTCCGGGTCCGTAACTGCCTCCAGCATGCGCGTGCCGGGTAGCAGGGTGCGGAGGTGGTCCCAGCCGGTTTCGGCCATGATGCCGTGTTCGGCCAGAACAGCTTGGACTCGCTCGGCGTCGAGGGTGGTGGGTAGCAGCCCGGTGCGTGCGTGTACGTCGAGGATGCGTTGGTCGTCGATGCGCTCGGCCTCCAGCCGGACGAGCGCCACATCGGTATCGACGATCGCGTCCGACAATCGACGGGTCAGGGTATCCGCTTCTGCCCAGACGTCCACGGGGGCCTCGCCGGTGGCCTCGGTGAGATCCTGTACGCGTTCGCGCGCGACGAGCTTGGACGCACGTTCGACAAGAGCGGCACGTTCCTCCGCGTGCCGGGTGCGCTCCGCGTCGAGCCGGACCTGCTCACCCGTCAGCGTCGTGAGTGTGCTAGTCAATGCGCGTCGCACCGCCGGGCGATGTTCACGACGGCCCTGGACCTCTTCAAGGATGCCCGTGAGGGTGGTGTGCTGTTCGACGAGAACGGCGTCATGCTCGACAGGGTCGGTCTGCTCGTTCGGAAGCACGCCGTCGCGGATAGCCGCGCGTAGATCTGTGGCCAGCGACTCTAGCCGAGCCGTCGCGGTCGCCGCGTCCTTGTCCGCTGCCTGCGCCTGCTGGCCGGCTTTCTTCGCCGCGGCGCGGTGCGCCTCGACGTCTGCCTTCGCCGCCCTGGCGGCTTCAGCAGCCGTTCCGGCTTCGGCCTCGTGGGTTTCGGCCAGCGTGCGCAGCCGGATTCGCAGGCGAGCGCTGTGCTCGTCGTGCTCGCGCCGCAATGGTGCGGTGCGCTCGCGTTCCTCGCCGGCCTCTCGCCGGGTGCGCTCCAGCGCGTCTTGCAGCTCTTCCTTCTCTGCCAGATGTCCGGCTGCCTCCCATGCTTCGATGAGCCCGGCGGTGTCCCTGATGACGCCGTCGGCCCTGCTGTATTGATCCTCCGCAGCGCGGAGTCGCATCTGGGCGGCGCGTTCCTCGTACAGGTAGACGAGCTCGTACGCGGCGCCGCCCTCGGTCACCGCCGCGGCGCGGCGCTTCTCGATGCCGTCGCGCTGCCCGGCGAGGGCCTCGATCCTATTTTTCGCTTGAAAGACGGTCGCAGCGAAAGCGGCGGACAGCTTGGCCGCCTCGTCAACGGCTTGCTGGAGGGCGATCGCCGATGCGTCGATTTCCTGCTGGCAGACGTGGATGCGGTCCAGGCCCGTTGCCGAGTCAAGGCAGAAATCACGCTCGGCCGTCTTGGCGGGCTTGGTCGCGAGCAGCGATGCGATCGAGGCCAGGCGATCGGCGACGCCGATCGCATCTTCCGGTGCAACCGTGAGATCGATGAGCAGGTCGATGAACTCGCGGGCCGACGAAAATCGGAACATGTCCTCCACGCCGCCCTCGACGTGGTTCATCTGTTTCTGCGTGCGAAACAGTGCTGGGTCGAGGCCGCGACTCGTCAGCGCGGCCGTCCACTCGTGTTGCTTCTCGGAGATGACCAGGTCCATGGCCTGCGGGTAGGTCGCTGCGAATTCCTTCAGAGCGGCGACATAG
This sequence comes from Micromonospora sp. LOL_025, assembly GCF_048060285.1. Lineage (NCBI taxonomy): Bacteria > Bacillati > Actinomycetota > Actinomycetes > Micromonosporales > Micromonosporaceae > Micromonospora > Micromonospora sp. LOL_025. The sequence goes on from NZ_JBHMIR010000023.1 coordinate 51,230, forward strand.
CCCGCCCGGCGACACGGCTCACCGGCGGCGTCGAGGATGGGGAGGCGGTGCAGGTCGAGCACGCCCGGCACCGCATAAAATGCGTAGAAGGTCGTGTCGAGCCGGTCGCGGGCCCGGTCGGCGTCGGCGGGACGGCGCAGGTCGGACCACTCGTAGACGACGCCGGTGACGAGGATGCGGTCAGGTGAGCCGTCCAACGTGTCCGAGGCGGCCGGATGCCACACCGCGACGGTGTGCGCGGTGTCGCCGCTGTCGACGTAGTCCGTGAGGCTGCGTTTCACCGTACGCCCCATGAAGTCGATAGCTCTCGGCAACAGCAGCGCGTAGAACAGCGACAGTAGTGAGGACTTGCCGCCTCCGTTACGCAGCCACACTACCGAGTCGGCGGGGTGGCTGCTGCTGCCGTCCGGGCCGGTGAGGTCGAGCGTGACGTCGGTGAAGCGAGCGGATCTCTCCCCGATCGAGTGGAGCCGGAATGCGGCCAGATGGTAGGTCATGCTTGCTCCCCGTCGGCTGCGGCGGGCGGCTGGACAGCGGCGCTCGACGGCCGGATGCGCGGCCGTCGGGCGATGTCCGCCAGGAAGGTGTATGCAGGTTCACCGGCCATGTCCTTGACCTGGACGCGGAACCGCTCAGTGAGCATCCAGGTCCCGCCAGTGCTGTCGGCACGGGCCATGCCCTGCTCCACGAGCCAGCCGAGGACGTTGCGCACCCAGTAGAGGGTGCATTTTGGCGACAGCCGTCCGGAGCCGCGGCCCTTGTCGCCGACGAGCGTGGACGGCATTTCGTGATAGGCCCGCCAGGCCTCGTCCAAGCCGTCGTCGGGGACTGGCTCGCCAGCGGCGTCGTGCTCTTGCAGGCGTTCGCACATCGCGCGCATCCACTGCTCGAACTCGACGTCCGCCACGCGGCGAATTCGTTCCTCCTCCAGGTCAGCCGGGGTGGGGTAGGCGTAGGCGGCCACGCCGACCAAAACGAGGCCGGCCATCAGGCGTCCTATCCGGGTCGCCGCGTGAGGCATGTCGCCGACCCGGTAGGCGAACGGAGACTCGGGGCTGACGCCGAGGACGAGTCCGAAGTCGCCGTCGGACAGGACGCGGGCGTGCAGCCCGTGCAGAACCGCATCGGCGGCGATGCGGAAGTCGGACTCTGTGCGGTACCGGCCGAGCACCCGACGATATTCATGGCTGCGTCCGGGTCGCTGGGTGGGTTGCAGCGCATACGCAATGAGGGTCCCGATGTCGGTGTGATCGTTCTGTGTCAGCGTCATCGCGTCTCCGCGTGTATCCAGGGGTGGTCGGTGACCGGTTGCGGGTCGGCGGTCGCTAGGGCGTCGGGATGCGGAACGATGATCAGGTCGTCGCCGTCCCATCCCGGCAGATCGAGCTTCAGGTCGTCGGCGTCCGCGACGGCACGCGGCCCCAGGATCCGCGCGGTCAGGTCGACCGATGCCGTGTGCTCGGTGTCGGTCTCCTCGGGCGCGAAGCACCACAGCGCGGCCAACGCCAGGATCTCCGCGGCCCGCTGCCGGTCGGTGCCGCTGTCTAGGCCGGGATCGGTCAGGGCATTGGCGAGCAGCGCCGACAGGCGGGCGGGCAGGCCTATCCGGATGACGACCCGCCGCGCGGCGTCCACGATGTCCGGCCCGATCGTCGGCGGATCCGGGTCTCCCGCCTCATCATCGTCGTCAAGGTCACGGTCGTCGTCGGTGGGGTCGCGCACCGCCCACAGGTCGTAGACCAGCCGGTACAGCCGAGGCAGTTTCGGAGGGCGCGGACCGGTGATGTCCGACAGCCACCTGTCGGTGACCAGGAGGGCGGTCTCGCTGTCCAGGCCGAGCAACGGGGTGAGGATCTCCCTGCTGAGGTCGGGCAGGTGGCCCAGCGCCGGTGGCCGGAATGACTGCCGATCCTGCTCCTCTAGGAACACGCTGCGGGCGGCGATGACCTGCCGGTGCAGCGCGTCGTGCCGACGCGACGATTCGGTGAGTAGCGCGGCGATCCGGGCTGCCGCCATGGTCACCTGCTGGTCGTCGGATTCCAGCGACTCGCGGACCTTGGCGAGCAGGCGATGCTCGGCCTCCACCCGGCCGCCGATGTGTTCCCGGGCCGTGGCCAGGCGTTGCGGAACGACCGTTGCCCACTCCTGGATGACGGCACGCAGATCCCGGCGGGTGTTCTTGATCAGCTCGTGGAGGTTTTCGGCGAGTGAGACCGACAGCAGCCGAGCTCGGACCGCGGCGCGTTCCGCGGCGTCGAACGCTCCTTTGGCCAGCTGACGTTCCAGTAGCACCTCGTTGGCGACCTGCTCGTCTTCGACGTCGAACTCCAGTCCACCGACCAGCGCGTTGATCGCGTCGCGGGTGGCGTTGAGGACGACGTCGCCGCGCACCGGGTCCTCTCGCTCGATCAGCAGCCGGAACTGCACCTGCCGCCGCTGGTGGGCCCGGGCCTCGTCGGTGAAGTCGCTGATCCGGTAGGTGAACGGCGCCTCGCGCTCGCCCCGGTTCAGGAGAGCGTCGACGGTGTACTCGCCGACGCGGCGGTGTTCCGATGCGGGTCGCTCTGGTGCGGTACGGCGGGCGAGCGTGGTGAGGCCCTCCACGACGTCGTCGTAGGTGGCTTCCTCCTCGAATCCCTGCTGGGCAATGACCAGATCAATGGCGGCGAGGGCGAACGTCGCGACGTCGTAGGTGGCCGCCGGCCAGTCCTGCCGGTTCGCGGCGACGATCGCCTCGGTGATCGGGCGGGATCGCATGAGCACCGCGACCCGCACCGGGAAGGTGCGGTCGAAGACTGAGAGTTCCGCAGAAGCCGGTGACTGGGACACGGCGCTGCCGGCGAGGTCGAAGAGCTCGTCCACTCATCTCCTTCCATGCGCTTCCGCACTCGTACGGTAATCGATCGTTCTCAGCGGGTGAGGTCGGCTGCCGAGGCGGGTAGCCGGAGGCGCCGTCCTTGCTGAGACATGGCCTGCATCAACGTGAAGCCCTCGCGGGTGAGCAGATCACCGTTGAGGACTGCCATCGATACAAGGTCGATCGTTTCGCGCGTGGTGATTCCGCGGAAGCGGGCGAGCCGCAGAGCTTCCTGGTCGTCCGAAATCCACCATGAGCCGGCCAGCTCTGGCCAGTGCTCAATCACGTAGCAGGTTTCCGCCTCGCCCAGGTGCTGCAGCGGCTTATCGTCCGTGCCGCCGAGCACCGCCCGCCGAATGCGGTTGATCTGCTGGATGTCGGACTCGTCGGTCACCTCGATCGCCTCGCCCAGCCAGCCTTCCGAGGCCAGGCGGTGCAGGGCGGAAAGGACGCTCGCCGATCGGCTTGCCTCGTACGCGACCGCTTCGGTCCAGCGCCCCCGTCCGTTGAGCACCGACTTGAGCAGGTCGAGCCGGTCAACGGCGGCGAAGTTACACAGGACGGTGTTGTCCGGGAACAGGAACTCGCTCATGGGGCATCGTGAGTTCCGTGCTCCAACTCGATCCCGCGCCTGAGTTGGTCGACATCGACGCCGAGTAGGCTCGCGTAGGGGCGCAGGGTCGCCGCGCCGGCTTCGTAGGCGGCGTATGTGTCTCGGACGAGAAGCCCGGGCGGGCGTGGTCGGGCCGTCTCGGTGACCAGGTGGGCGAACACCTCGCCCCGGCCGGCTACGTGCGCTGCTTTGGCGGCGGTCAGGGACTTGAAGCGGTCGCAGGTTCCGGCGTCGATGAGCCGTAGCTGCAGCAGTCGGTACGCCAACGCGGACGGCGTCACGATCAAATCACAGGCTAGGGCAGCGAATGTGTCATCGGTGAAGCCGGTGGTGCCGGCGGCGGCGCGCAGTATGTCCTCGGGCATGAGGAAGGCAGCGGCGAAGGCGTTGGCCCGCATTTCGCTCGGGTCCTTGGCCTGCGACTTGTCGTAGACGTCCCGGTCAAGATGGACGTCCTGGTTGTCGTCGGTGAGCAGGTGGGCCAGCTCGTGGGCGAGGGTGAACCGCTGCCGGGCGGGCACGTGCGAGGTAGCCAGGAGGATGAGCTTGACGTGCTCGGACGAGGTCGCTAGGCCGTCGAACCCCGGGCCTAGTTCGACGACGGCGACGTCGGCGCCGAACACCGCCTCGATCACGTCGGCCAGGTTGCCGGTCGCGACCGACCGACCCGCCTGCGTCAGGCGGGTGAGGGCTGCTTGAGCCAACCGGCGCCCCTGATCCGCGTATCCGCCGTTCGTGGGACCCACGGTCAGCGGTCGCCAGGGCTGCGGGTAGCCGAATGACGCCATATCGGCGCGCAACGTGCTGTATCGCCGCGCTGCGGTGATCGCCTTGGTGGCGCTACCACCGGTGGTTCGGGCAGCCATCGCCAGCGGCGGCTCGTCGCCTGTGATGAGCCAGTCGACCGTGACCTGGCATAGCTCGGCGATGCGTGCGAGATCGACCGAGGAGAACCGGCGGGCACCGCTGAGTGACTTCGACATCTTCGATTCGTCGAGGCCGATGCGCTGCCCAAAGGCGCGACGACTCATCCCGGATGCCTCGATCAGGCCCAGGACTCGCTCGGCAACGCTTGACATGTGGCAGATCTTATCTGCGGCCTTGCGAAAATCGCAAGCCCTGTGGAGAATGGCGGACGGTGAGCGACGAGGGGAAGACACTGACGTGACGATCATGGCTAACCAGCGGACCGGGAGCGGGCCCGGATTCGCCGTGCCGCTCCTGCCCGAGCCGGGCCAGGTGGTCACCGTGCGCGGTTCGACGTGGGCCGTGGTCGAGGTGCGCCAGCAGGGCCTGCCCCGCAGCCCCGCGGACGAGGGCGCAGCCGGTCTGACGCACGTGGTGGCGCTCCAATCGCTGGAGGAGGACCGCCTCGGCCAGGAACTTGCGGTCGTGTGGGAGCTGGAGGTCGGCCACACGGTCGCTCCCGACCAGGGACTGCCCGAGACCATGAGTCCGGAGGCGTTCGACGACCCGAACACGCTTGCCGCGTTCGTCGACGCGGTGCGCTGGGGTGCGGTCACCTCGGCGGACGCGAACTCGTACCAGGCCCCGTTCCGCAGCGGCGCGAACGTCGAGGCGTACCAGCTGGAGCCGCTGCGGCGCGCGCTGCAGTCGTCACGAACCAATTTGCTGCTCGCCGACGACGTCGGCCTGGGCAAGACCATCGAGGCCGGCCTGGTCATTCAGGAGCTGCTGCTGCGCCACCGCGCCCGCACCGTGATCATCGTGTGCCCGCCGAGCCTCGCCTTGAAGTGGCAGGATGAGATGCGCGAGAAGTTCGGCCTGGACTTCGTCATCGTCAACAGCGAACTGATGGCCACCGTCCGGCGCAGTCACGGGCTGAACGCCAACCCCTTCCGATTGTTCCCCCGAGTCATCGTCAGCATGTCGTGGCTGCCCACGCTGCGCGCCCAGCGGCTGCTGCGGGACGTGTACGCCGACGTGGCGGACACCACCACGGCCCGCCGGTTCTCCTTTGACGTCCTGGTGGTCGACGAGGCCCACCACGTCGCACCCGCCAGTCCCACCACCGCGCCGGGCCGGCGCGGCTACGCCGTGGACAGCCACCGCACGACGGCGACCAAGGCGCTCGCCGAGCGGTGCGAGCACCGGCTCTTCCTCAGTGCTACCCCGCACAACGGGTACTCGGAGTCGTTCACCGCCCTGTTGGAGATGATCGACGGGCGAAGGTTCACCCGGGGCGCCAACCTCGACGAGCGCGCGCTGCGCGACATCGCGGTCCGCCGGCTGAAGACCGATCTGCCGGAGAAGGGCTTCCACCGGCGGGTGCTCCGACCGATCGTGTTCACCCCGAGCGATGAGGAGCAGCGGCAGTTCGGCACCCTCACTCGGATCCTTGCCGACAGCGCTCGGGCCAACGGCAAGTCGGGTGCTGGCGGCATCGTGGCCATGCTGCTGAAGAAGCGGTTCCTGTCCAGCCCGTGGGCGTTCGCCCGCACGCTGGAGCTGTATGAGGAGGCGACTGACGGCGGCCGGCTGGCGGTTGACGACGAGGAGCAGTACTACCAGGAGGTGCTCGGCAGCGGACAGTCCGACGAGGAAGAGGGCGACGTCGAGCATCCCGAGTTCACCACTCTGCGGCAGAGCAAGGGCTCCCATGCGCTCGTGACGGCGACCAACGACGAGATCGACGAACTCGTCGACTGGGGCCGCCGCTACGAGCACCGCCCGGATTCCCGCCTGGAGGCGCTGATCGGCTTCCTTGATGCGATCTGCCGCCCCGACGGCAAGGCGTTCACCAATGAGCGGGTCGTCGTGTTCACCGAGTACGCCGCCACGCTGGACTGGATCGCCCGGGTGCTGGCCCAGCGCGGCTACCGCGATGTCCTCGCCACCATTCAGGGCTCGACGCCGGCCGACGAGCGGGAACTGATCCGCGACCAGTTCACCAAGGACCCGGCGAAGTACCCGGTCCGGGTGCTGGTCGCCACGGACTCCGCCGGCGAAGGCATCGACCTGCAGGACCACTGCCACCGGCTGGTCAACTTCGACATCCCGTTCAACCCGTCGCGGCTGGAGCAGCGGATCGGCCGTATCGACCGGTACGGCCAGAACCACACACCGGAGATCTACCAGCTCGTCCCGGACTCGACCGGAACGGCGTACGCGCGGGACGTGAACTTCCTGATCGAGCACATCGCCAAGAAGGTTGGCACGGTCGCGGCCGACCTGGGCTCGGTCAACCAGGTCATCGACGCCGCCGTGCAGGACCACTTCAATCCGGCCGCGGCCGGCCGCAGAAGCAGGCCGGCCGTCCCCGACGACGGGAACGCGGTGATCACCCGCGCTCTCGCCGGTGGGATCACGCTCAACCGCCAGCTGACCGAACTGTCCCGCAACTACGACGTCCGCAAGGCGGAGATGCATCTGACGGCCGCGAACGCCCGCCGGGTCGTCGACGCCGCGCTGACACTCACCGCGCAGCCACCGCTGGTACCGGACGACAGTTTCGCGCAGGACCTCGACGCCGAGGTCTTCCGCGTACCCAACCTCGGCTCCGCGTGGCAGTCGGCATTGCGCGGCCTGGATACCCGCAGCGAGCCCGGCGTGCCCCGACCGATCACGTTCGACGACAAGGCCGCACAGGGCCGCCACAAGGAGCTGGTTCACATCCACCTCGGGCACGCCCTGATGCAGCGCTCCGCGCGTGTCCTGCGCAGCGCGCTTTTCAGCGTCGACTCCCCGGTCCACCGGGTCACCGCGGTTATCGTCGATGGCCTGCCGCAGTCCTGTGTCGCCGCCGTCTCCCGCCTGGTCCTGGTCGGCCGGGGCGGCCTGCGCCTGCACGAGGAGGTGTTCCTCACCGGCATCCGGGTGCACGGCCAGGCGATGGCCGAGGCCAAAGTGGAACAGGTCCTCGACGAGACCCTCGACGCACACGACCTCACCCTGGCCGACGAACCCGTACGCGCCGCCCTCGCCGACCTGTGGAACGCCGAAGACTCCCGACTACGCACCCGCCTGCTGACCGCGATGGCCCGCAAGGCCGAGACCCGGCAGGAGAAGGTCACCGAGGCGCTGCAGGCACGCCGGGACTCCGACGTCACCCGCGCCCGGGAGATCTTCGCCGCGTTCCGGACGAACCTGCAGGATTCCCGCGACCGGCTGACCGCCGAGATCCGCAGCCAGGAAGAACTGTTGTTCACCGACGACCAGCAGGCCCAGCGCCGCCGCGACCTGCGCGCCATGGAGGACCGGTTGGCGAGCCTGGACGATGAGGAACAGCGCGAGATCGCCGCCATCCGTGAGCGATACCGCGACATCAAGCCGCACGTTTCCGCCGCCGCGGTCGTCTTCGCGCTGACCCCGGCCGACGCCGAGGCCGGAAGGGTGGCGGCATGAACCGCAAGCACGCACCGACCGCCGCGGACCTGCACCGCGGGTGGCTGGAACTGGTCGACACCGACGGCCCGTTCCTGGCCGTGCCGGCGCTGCGGCGAGTCTGGCCACAGGGCATGCCACAGCCGGAACGCCACGCGCTCGCCGCGCTGAAGGACGCCAAGCCGGCGTTCGAGAAGGCATGGGAGAACTGGGACAAGCACCCCGGCGACGCCGCAGCCCTGGCCTTCTACCGCCAGGCCCGCGACACCTGGGTCGACGTCGTCGTGCGTAACGTTTTCGGCTGGGGCGACTCATACCGCACCGAGACCGGCATCGCGAGCGTGCGTTCACCCAACCACGCCGTGACCGTACGTCCTGACGGCGCCCTTGTCCACGGTGACCTGACCGGCGCGCTGGTCCTGGTCACCGACCCGGTCGACTCGCTGTGCGACCCGCTCGACGACGGCTGGGCCACCAGCCCCATCGACCGCATGGACGACCTGCTGCGCGCGGCGAAGGTCCCTATCGGCGTTGTCACCGACGGCCGCTGGTGGGCGATCGTCAGCGCCCGCGAGAAGACCATGGTCGCCTCCGGCATCGTCGACGCCCAGACCTGGATCGAGGAACCCCACACCCGCAACGCGTTCATCGAGTTGCTCCAGCGCCGCCGGCTCGTCGGCGGCAAACCGGAAGACCGGCTCACCGAACTGTTCGGCGAATCCGTCGCCGCCGCCGAAGAGATCACCGAGGCACTCGGCACCCAGGTCCGCCGCGCCGTCGAACTCCTCGTCCAAGCCCTGTCGGAAGCCGCCATCGACGCCGACCCCGATCCGCTACCGGAAAACCGCGCCCACGTGTACGAGGCTGCCGTCACCGTGATGATGCGGGTGGTGTTCCTGCTCTTCGCCGAGGAACGCGGCCTGCTGCCCCAGGGACGGCTGTTCGCAGCGGGCTACGGCATCAGCGAAGAGCTGGATGCCCTCGATGCCCGGACCCGTGAGCCGGGTGGCACTGAGGCGCTTGATGCCACTCACCTCACCTGGCACCGGCTCCTGGCCACCTCGCAGGCGCTGTTTCACGGCTCGTCGTTTGAGGACATCCGTCTTCCCTCGTACGGGGGGTCACTGTTCGACTCGAGCCGCTTCCCGTTCCTCACCGCCCGCAACGAACGCGGCACTCTCGCCATCACCGTCAGCGACCGGGTGATGCTGGAAGTCCTGAACGCCGTCCAGGTTGCCAAACTCAGGGGACAGCCGGCCCGCCGCATCTCCTTCCGGGACATCGACGTCGAGCAGATCGGCTACATCTACGAGGGACTGCTCGGCTACTCCAGCGCGCAGGTCGACGAGGTCATCGTCGGCCTCATCGGCAAGGAGGGCGAGGAACCCGAGATCCCCCTCGCCCTGCTCGAAACGCTCGCCGTCGAGAGGCAGACGGACACGACCCTGGCCGACGCCATCCTCGCGTGGGTCAAGGAACGCCAGCCGGCGGCCACCGCACCGTCCAAGTCCGCGCTCACGAAAGCGATCCGGGACAACGCGAAGGTCGAGGACGCCGAACGCGCGCTGCGCGCGGTCACCACCGACGAGCAGCTACGGGACCGACTCCGCCCGTTCATCGGCATCATCCGTCGCGACCTGCGCAACCGCCCTCTCGTCGTGGTCCCCGGCGGAGTCCTCGTCGTCGAGACACCGTCGCGGGCATCGGCCGGCGCTCACTACACCCCGCGCTCACTCGCCGAAGAGGTCGTCCGCTACGCCCTTGAACCGCTCGTCTACGACCCGGGACCACATCAGCAGGTCGACGGCTGGGTACCAGTGTCGTCGGACCGCATCCTCGACCTAAAGGTCGCCGACATCGCCTGCGGCTCCGGCGCGTTCCTCGTCGCCGCCGCCCGCTACCTCGCCGCCCGCCTCGTCGAGGCGTGGCGCATCGAGGGCGTCGCGGTCGGCACGCCGCACGAACAGCAAACCCACGCGATCCGCACGGTCGTGGCGACCTGCCTCTACGGCGCCGACATCAACGCGATGGCCGTCGAGATGTGCAAGCTCTCGCTCTGGCTGGTGTCACTGGACCCGAAGTTGCCGTTTTCTTTCGTCGACGACAAGATCCTGCACGGGAACTCCCTGCTTGGCCTTACCGACGCCCGGCAGCTCAAGCTCAAACACATCAACCCCGACACTGCACCCCAGCAGCCGAGCCTCCTTGAACTCGACGTCGACGGAGTGCTCCGCCAGGCGGCTCGCCTCCGCCAGAGACTTGCCACCGAGGTTGACGACAGCGACCCGCAACGCTCGGCAACCACCAAACGGCGGCAGTGGCGCGACTATCAGCAGCTCATCGCGCAGCTCACTGACAGCGCCGACGCGGTGGTTGCAGCCGGACTGCGACTCGGCGGCAAGCCTGGCAAGGCACTGCGCGAGGCATACGAAAACCTGATCATCGCCATTGAGCAGGCTTACCCCGCTCCCGGCGGCACACCGGACCGCAAGATGCTCGACGAAATCCTCAACGCCGGCCTCACCCCGACCGTGGAAACCGACTACGACCGCTGGAAGCCACTGCACTGGATCCTCGCCGTTCCTGACGTCATAGAGCGCGGCGGCTTCGACGCCATCATCGGCAATCCGCCCTTCGTCGCGGGGTCGGACATCACCGGAACGGCTGGTGCTAACGTCCGAGACTGGTTGGTCAACGTCATCGCCGGCGGGCACCGAGGCAAGGCAGACCTCGTCGCCTATTTCTTCCTGCGCGCCATGAAGCTGCTCGTGACTCACGGCACTCTGGGCCTCATCGCGACCAACAGCATTGCCCAGACGAAGAGTCGCGAGGTCAGCCTCGACCGGATGGCTTCGGCCGGGTTCACCATTACGCGCGCAATCCAAAGTAGGGCGTGGCCTGCCGCCGGAGCTCACGTCGAGTACGCGGCGGTATGGGGAACTTTCGGTTCCGTGTCCGAAAAGGTACCTCGAGTAGCCGACGACATCGAGGTCGCGCAGATAACGACGTTGCTCGAACCCATGGGTCGCGTAACTGGTTCTCCGGTGCGACTGGTCGAGAATCTGAATATTGCATTCGAGGGTTGCAAGCCAAACGGTGAGGGGTTCATCCTTTCTCCAAAGGAGGCGCGGGCGTGGATCGACTCCGATCCGCGGAACGCGCTGGTTCTCCATCCGTACTTAATTGGAAAGGACATTACGAGCCATCCGGATGGGGAGCCGTCCCGCTGGATCATCGACTTCGAAGATCGAACGGAGGAGGAGGCCCGCAAGTTCGAAATGCCGTACGTGCGGGTCCGGGACACCGTAAAGCCTCAGCGAGAGACGGGAGCTCTCGCCATGCGAAACGCGCCGTGGTGGCTTTACGAGCGAGGGCGTCCCGCATTGCGGAAGGCGGTGCGAGATCTGGACGAGTTGCTCGTTCTCACCATCACGAGCAAGACCGTTATGCCGTTCCGAACGACTAATGATAAGATCTACGGCAATACAGTTGACGTATTCGCGCTGAGTTCTTTTTCGGATCAAGCTATACTGTCGTCGAGCCTCCATCAAATCTGGGCGATCAAGTACGGCTACAGTATGCGGAAAGATCCCCGCTACACCCCGGCGCATGTATTCGAGACTTTTCCGCGGCCTGCGCCGTCGTTGTCGCTGTCTCGGGTCGGGATGACTCTCGAAGCGGAGCGGAAAGAGATCATGCTAAGGAGGGTTATCGGTCTGACGGACTTGTACAACCTCGTCAATAACCCGGACGCATCCGATTCGGCCGACCGCGATGTCGCCCGGCTGCGGGAGATTCATGTCGACCTCGACCAGGCGGTCATGAACGCCTACGGCTGGTCGAACGTACCTTTGGAACACGGTTTCCACACGTACCGACAGATGACAAGATGGACGGTGAGTCCTGCTGCTCGCGTCGAAATCCTCGATCGATTGCTAGAGGAGAACCACCGCCGCGCGGCGGCGCAAGGGACGGCGCCACCGCCTGCCGAGGACGACGACGTTGACGGGGACGACGAGTGAGCGCCCCGCAGAAGGCACCTAAGGACCGGCAGTATCAGCTCAAGTACGAGCCGGATGGGCGGTCGTGGACTGCGCGGGAAGATCTGGTCGACATACTCGAGCGTGAGCTCCTAGGCCCAGCAAACGGTCCTGACGAAGTGCTCGACGCTTCGCCTGACGTTGTGTACCTCGTGGGTCGGATAGCCCCGGAGCGGCTCAAGGCGGGCAATGACGATCCGAAGGAGGCGGAGTCCGACGACGCCGTCACCGATGTCGGCGATGCCCTCGACGCTCTGGAGAGCCGTGGGGTTCCGGTCACCGCGGTTGAGGAGAGCGGCGCGGGTGCCGACGAGGATGCCGTCGAAGATGAGCCGCAGAAGCGCGGGCTGATGATTCCCGCGTCCATGGGTCTGCGCTGTCAGCTTCCTCTGGACGTCGCGGAGTTCACGGTGACCGCGTCGTGGGGTGTCTACGAGCCGATCAAGGAGAAGGGAGAGGACGGCAAGGCTGGGATGCGCAGTTACAAGCGCACTCCCGTCGAGATCCCGGCGAAGGTCGTCGTCGCGGGCCTGGCACCCAAGAAGACCACGACGGTGCCGTTGAAGGACAAGGTAGTGCTTCGGATCGATCGACATGACGATCCGGAGCGTGGTTGCCGGCTCATCGAGATCGCGCTGTGCAATGACCAGGTCGCCCCGCGCAAGATTCCCGTGAACGCGTGGCTGTTCCAGACCGAGCTGCGGGTGGAGGCAGGCGGCGAGGATGTTTTCTTGCCGGTCTCCGATCCGTTGATCGATACGCGTCCGGAACGCGATGACGAGCTGCGCCGGCTGCGGTTGCAGTATCGGGACCGGCTGGAGTTCGCCGTGGGCCGCACCTGCTCGGTCGATTGGACCGTGGGCGACGGCGCGCGGCGGGCGCGTGCGGTATGGACGACCTGGTTGCCGACGTGTCAGACGCCGCAAACCACCGCTGAGGAGATCGGTGCGGCGCTGCTGGATATGAAGCGTCTGGAGTCGGCGGGCGAGGAGGAGCTGCGGGCCGGCTTGGAGCCGATCGTGAAGGGCTACGCCAGATGGCTGGAAGGGCAGAAGAACGAGGCCGAGGCGCTTCCCGATCATCTCCGTGGTGAAGGGCTGGACGCGGTTCGGGAGGCGGGCAGGGTTCAGCAGCAGCTCGCTGGTGGGCTGGACCATCTGCTCGGTGATCCCGAGGCTTTGCGGTGCTTCCGGTTCATGAACCGGGTGATGGCCGACCAGCGCGTCCAGTCGCAGGTCGCCGCGCGTCGGGCCAAGAATCCGACGGAGAGCATCGAGCAGGCGCGGAAGGCGGTGCTCGCAGAGGGGCCGAAGGCGCACTCATGGCGTACGTTCCAGCTCGCGTTCGTGTTGATGCAGCTTCCGCTGTTGAGTGATCCGGCGGCGCCGCGGCGTTCTGGGGATCTGGCCAAGGCGCAGCTGTTGTTCTTCCCGACCGGTGGCGGCAAGACCGAGGCGTATCTCGGCTTGGCCGCGTACACGTTCGCTATCCGCCGCCGGCAGGGCATCGTCGACACCCCGGACGGGCCGCTCGACGGTGGGCGCGGTGTGGCGGTGCTCATGCGGTACACGCTGCGGCTGTTGACCGCGCAGCAGTTCCAACGCGCCACGACGCTGGTGTGCGCCGCGGAACGGGTTCGCCTGGAGGATGAGGCGACGTGGGGGACCGAACCGTTCCGGATCGGGTTGTGGGTGGGCACGGATGTTAGCCCGAAGCGGTACGACGAGGCCGCGACGCAGCTCAATCGGGCGAACCGGAGCGGCGGCGGATACCGGTTGACCGTCCTGCAGATCCAGCGGTGCCCTTGGTGCGGCAGCCGGATCAGCGCCCGGAACGTGCGGGCCGCCGAGGGGATCCGCCGGGTGTTCGTGTACTGCGGCGATGACCTGGCGCGCTGTCCGTTCGCCGAGGGTGGCGAGGTGCCGGATGGCCTGCCGGTCCTCACCGTCGACGAGGAGATCTACCGGCTCGCGCCCGCCTTCCTCATCGCCACGGTGGACAAGTTCGCCCGCCTTGCCCGCGAGGGTGAGGCGGCGTCGCTGTTCGGTTACGTGTCGCGGCACTGCGGGCGGCACGGCTTCGTGCACACCGATTATCGGCATTGCGACATCAAGGACGGCAGCAAACACCCCAGGAGCAAGGACGGTTTCCCACAGGCGGCCGTGCACCCGACGTCGCGATTGCGGCCGCCCGACCTCATCATTCAGGACGAGCTGCACCTGATCACCGGTGCTCTCGGGACAACGGTCGGGTTGTTCGAGGTGGCCATCGACGTGATGGCTGGCTGGCGGACGGAAGCCGGTGATCGGGTGCGGCCGTTGGTGGTCGCTTCTACAGCGACCGCGCGCAACGCCCCGGACCAGGTGCGCGCGTTGTACGGCCGGGACGTCACGATTTTCCCGCCCCAGGTCCTCGATGCCGGGAAGACCTTCTTCTCCAAGGAGGAGAAGATCTCCGAGGAGTTCCCAGGCCGGCGCTATGTCGGGTTGTCCACCACCGGGGTCCGCCTGACGACCGCCGAGATCCGGGTTGCCGAGGTGCTGATGGCGGGCGCGCAGCTGCTGTTCGACCGGTGCGGTGACGTCGCCGACCCGTACATGACGCTGGTCGGCTACTTCAGCGCCACCCGGGAGCTCGCCGGCATGGCCCGATACATGGGCGACGACATCCAGACCGCCCTAGCCAAGAGGCGTCCCTGGTCGTTGCTGCCGAGCCGTACCGGAACGAACTTCGGGTCGCTCAACGTCGCCGAACTCACGTCCCGAGTCTCCAGCGCCGACATCACCGCCACCCTGGACCAGATGGCGGTGCCGTTCGACGCGCAGTTCGACTCCACCGCCGGCAAGCGGGAGCTTCGGGCATTGCGCGAGGCGCACAAGCCGGTGCCAGCCCGGGACGTGAGCCCGTACGACTCGGTCCTGGCCACATCGATGCTTCAGGTCGGTGTGGACGTGACCAGGCTCGGGCTCATGCTGGTCGTCGGTCAGCCGAAGAACACCGCCGAGTACATCCAGGCATCCTCGCGTGTCGGCCGGGACGCGGAGAGGCCCGGTCTGGTGATCTCGCTGGGCAACTGGGCACGGCCCCGCGACCTGGCCCACTTCGAGCAGTTCCGCCACTACCACGAGACCTTCTACGCCCAAGTCGAGGCGTTGTCGGTAACTCCCTTCTCGACGACGTCGCTGGAACGCGGGCTCGACGGGGTCCTGTTGAGCGCCGCTCGCGTGGTGCAGGCAGCCGAGGCGCAGGGACTGTCGCCGGAGCAGAGCGCCGGCCGGATCGACGGCCAGCGCACCTTCGCGGTCGAGCTGATCGACGCGTTGGTCGACCGGGTGTTGAACGCCTCGGACGAGGACTCGGCGGACCGGGCGCGGCAGCGGCTACTCAACCGGCTCGACCAGTGGGACAAGCGCCGTAAGCACGTGGCCGACCTGCGCAAGTCTTTGGTCTACGAGAAGGTTGCCGATGACAGCCGCCAGGACACGCTGATGATGAGCGCGGAGAACGCCCGGTCCCGGGCCGACGGGCGGGACGCGCCGCCGTTCGTGGTGGCCAACTCCATGCGCGAGGTGCAGCCGGAGATCAATCTGCTGGTGAGCCCGATTAAGGAAAACCTGTTCTACATCGCGCCGCCCGGCGCCCCGACATGGGTACTGCCCGAGGAGAGCGGAACGTCATGACCGACGTCGCCAGATTCGTCTACGACGCAGCGACGGCCGTCGACCCACTCGGCGACGCGGAGAAGGAAGCCGAGAAGGCAACCAAGCACAACCGCGCCAAGGTCGGCTCCGGCCGCCCGTCGTCGCTGCTCTACACCTACGGGCCCGGTTCGATCATGGACCTGCCCCAGTTCACGATCATGCCCACCGGACTCGACGACTGGGACCGGATCTGGCGCCGCCGCGACGGTATCCCACAGATCCGCGCGCCGCGGCTACGGGAGGTGGTTGCCCGACTCCTACGCTCACGTGACGTCCAGTTGCGCCCTCATCCATGGCAGCCTAAGAAGATCAGCCTGTCCACCGAGGGCAACGACCTTGGCGTACCCGCTCGGGTCTTCCCGCAGTGGCTTCGTTGCACCGGCTGCGACATGCTCGGGCTGCTCTCGCAGTTCTCCTACACCAACACCCACCCGTTTCGCACCGATCTGGCGTGCTTCGAACACGCAAAGTGCACCGGACGCAAAGGCGGCGGTAGCCGCAAGGCGACCAGTCGGACTGCTGTCCCTGCCCGCTACCTGCTCGCCTGCGTCGACGGTCACCTCGACGAGTTCCCGTACGACCTGTGGGTGCATCACGGCAAGGCATGTCCCGAGGTCGAGATACCGGCGCTGAAGATGGTTGACCGCACCGCCGGCAAGGGCGCGTCAGCGGTCATCCATTGCGAGTCCTGCGGACAGCGCCGACCGATGAACGAGGCCCAGGGCGAGGCCGGGCGTAGCAAATTGCCGAACTGCCGCGGCCGTCATCCCCACCTCGACGCGTTCGAGCCGAAGGGATGCCGCAACAAGACCCGGCTCATGCTCGTCGGCGCGTCAAACCTGTGGTTCCCCGCCACCCAGTCGATCATCGTGATGCCGGAGTCCCAGCAGGAACGCACCAGCGACCTCGCCAACCGGATCCGCGTCGCGCTCGGCGACAAGCTAGCCAAGTACCGCGACGACCTCGAAACGCTCCGAGACGTGCTCGACGGCAAGGTCGACATCTCAGAACTGTCCGACGAACAGCTGAACGACGCTGTTGCCGCCTCGATGGCGCCCCCGGAGTCGGCCGAGGAGCAGGAGGCGTGGCTTCGCGACTGGGATCCAGTTGATCTGCTCGTCCCCGAATGGCGTTACCTACTGAAGGACCCACTCGGTCTGCGCCACGAGGACGAGACGAGCGGACTGACACTTTCTAGGCGTGACCGCGACGCTGACCTTCGCACCGAGATCGTGCGGGTCTTGGCCGTCGAACGGCTGCGGAAGGTCAACGCCCTGGTCGGGTTCACGCGTATCGACGACATGGACCGGGCCGGCGACCTGCCCCAGCGTCTAGCCCCGCTCGCCCGCGCCCCACGTCCGGCCTGGACGGTCGCCACCGAGGACCGCGGGGAAGGCATTTTCCTCCAGCTCAACGAGCAGGCCGTCGCCGTCTGGGAGAAGCGCATTCTCGCGACCGAGCTCTGGGAGGCTCACCGCGAGGCACACGAGCGCAACTTCGAGAGGCGCTTCTCGGAAACTGCGAAGCATGTTAAGGCCGACTCGCGCCTCAAACCGCCCCGGTACTGGCTGGTCCATACGCTGGCTCACGTACTCATCCGGCAACTGGCGATGACCAGTGGTTACTCTGCCGCGAGCCTGAGCGAACGCCTCTATGCCTGGCCGGAAACGAATAACCGCGAGGCGGCGGTCGGCCTATTGATCTGCACCACGGCATCCGACAGCGACGGCACCCTCGGCGGACTCGTCCAGCAGAGCGAACCCGCCCGACTGCAACGAGTCGTGGCCAACGCGCTCTACCGCGCAACGCGATGCTCCTCAGACCCGATCTGCGCGATGCGCCAGCCCGACAAGTCCGAGGACTTCCTCCACGGCGCGGCGTGCCACTGCTGCGTCATGGCATCCGAAACGTCCTGCGAACGCGCGAACCGCTTCCTGGACCGCCGCCTGCTCGTCAACCTTCCCGGGAGCCGCGTTGGATTCTTCGGAGACATCGATTGACGCTTCCGCCGCCCGCCGCCTCGGTGAACTGCTTACCGGCACCGAGGCAAGACAGGTCGCGGGCCGGCTTGCCGACGGCGACACCCTGACCGTCGCGCTGAAGGCCATCCCGGCCGGACGCCGTGCCGAAGTTCGGTCTTTGATGGGCGAAGACCCTAAAATTTCTCTGATCGCTGTGCTCCGAGCGATCGAGGGGGCGCGTACGGCGCCAAATTCAGCTGTTGCGCTGTGGACAATGCCCGGGCACGTCGCCCGAGGCGGACCTCTCACCAGCTCAGTCAGCCACTTCGTCGAAGATGCTCGGCAATCTGTGACCTGCTCTACCTTCAACTTCCAGCGTTCGTCCGCACTATGGGCAACGCTTCGGCGCGCGGCACTGCGGCCGGAACTGGCCGTGCGGGTCTACGTCGACACTGCCGCTGCCGACCACGGCCCGAGCCGTTCAACCCCGACCACCACCGAGGTGGCTAAGCATCTGCACCCCGGGCTCGTCCTGCGAACGAGGGAGTTCAACGGTGTCCGAGTCCGTAATCATGCCAAGTTCATCGCGATCGATCACCGCTTTTTGCTAGTGAGTAGCGCGAACTTTTCCTGGAGCGCAGAGAACGGCAATGTCGAATTCGGGATACTCATCGACAACCGCAATCTGACTGAGGCAGTCGAGCGCGAGATGCTTGGCGCCGAGGACCTGCTCTACGAACGCGTTGTCTGTGGCCGAGGGGCTTCGGCGCCACGAGTTGACGGCTTGAGCGGGTGAGGCGCGGCCCAGTCGGCTAGCTAGCTCAACGATGCTTGTTTCCGTCGTTGATGCTCCGCGTACGCTCGGAAGCTGTGTGCCGGACCGGCGCCGGCTGGACGGTGCGACACGTTTGCTTGCTGGAACCCGGCGATATCCGGCGCGACAACCGTCGAGACTCGGATGGACGGTCGGCTTTCGGGACTCATGCCGGCCAACCGCCTTACGAACAGACGAGCACCCTGCGAGGTGCCAGGGTCCACCAGGGACGTAGATCGTCATGTCGACGGGCGCGAGCCGGCAGGTGAGGCCCGATATCTCGTCGATGGATACCGATGTAGCGCAGCGACACCTATGGATTAAAAGTCCACAGCTCTGCCATTGAGCTAGCGGCCCGCGCGCTCAGGTTACCGGAAGGCGGCCGGTTGCGACTCTCGGCTTTCGTGCCGTCGGGGGCAACGGCAGCTCAGAGGGTGAGCGAGGCTCGCCGCCGGAGGTACCCGCCCGTCCAGGAGCGGGCACCGCCGGGCGTACGGGAGGGTCAGGCTCGCCCGGCGGTGCGGGCGACGAACGCGCGCCACGCCGTGGGCGTGAAGGTCAGGGTGGGGCCGGTCGGGTCCTTGGAGTCGCGGACGGCGACCACACCGGGCAGGTTGTCGGCCACCTCGACGCAGTTCCCGCCGCTGGTTCCGCTCCGGGTGGACTTCCGCCACAAGGCGCCAGTTAGATCCATGGACTCACTACTTCCTTGATCAAATCGAGGGACTGCCGCCGTGGCAGCGCCTCGGTGCGGACGCTTTCCCATCGATCGAAGAGCGTATCCAGCTTTTCCGGCCGGTCCACGACGTCTCCGCCGAGCTGGTTCTCCAAGTGCCCCACCCAACTGCCGTCAGCCAGGCGCGCCAGCGACAGCGGGCCCGAGAGCCCGGCGTGTAGCCCGACATCGGCCGGGATGACATGCACGCTGATGTTCGGTCGCTCCGCGCAGGCTAGTAGGTGCGTCAACTGCTCAGCCATCACTTTCTCGGTGCCGTCGCCAGCGCGCCGGATCGCCTGCTCGTCCACTACGACGACGAGTTGCGGCGGCGGCTCACGCGTCAGGATCACCTGTCGCTCGACTCGCGCTGTCACCCGCCGCTCGATCTCGTCCTCGCTGAGTCGGGGATCGAGCCGTAACACTGCACGCGCATAGGCATCGGTTTGCAGCAGCCCTGGGATCAGGTTCGGCTCGAAGTAGCGGAGCTGGGTGGCGGCGCGCTCGGCGTCGAGCCAGGGGAGGAACCAGGACGGGGCGCCGACGCTGGCGACGAGCCGTTCGAAGAGCCCGCCGGTCCTGAGGGCCCGGTCGGCTCCCTTGATGAAGTCCATCGTCAGCGCCCGGGTGCCGCCCTCGACGGCGCTGACGTGCGACGCGCTGAAGCCCGCGCCCCGGCCGAAGGTCTCCTGCGTCATGCCGGCGCCTCCCCTGGCGCGGCGGATCTCGCCCACGATGAAGGCGGCGAGCGGGCTCGGCACGTCGGCCATTCAGAGCCTCCCAGTTTGAAGATCGACTACCCGCGGCGCCACCCCTCGGGCGTGGGCTCGGCCAGCCCGGCCCGGACGCGCGTGGAGCCTTCCGAGCGTAGTCGCCTCCACAGCAGAGTGTCACCAGCGAGGGCCGCTCGTGGAGCGTTGGCCGGGGGCGGTCCTCGCGGGGGCCGCCCCCGGGCGGGCGTCCGTGGGCGGCCCCCTTCCAGGTGACGGACCGGCCGACGGGCAGGAGGAAGACGTGACGGTCGACAGGCCGCGCGGGGAGCGGACGATCGCGCTGGGCGAGGTGATCCGCGTCCCGGAGGACTCCTACCGGTTCGGCGTCGGGGCCCTCACGATGTACGTCACCGAGATCCTCGACCGGGGTCCGTTCCAGGGCGCGGAGTGGGTCGAGCTGCGCGGCCGGGAGCTGAACCAGGACGGCACGCTTCGACCGCGCGAGCGGTACGCCTCCGTCCGGCTGGACCGGGCGACGGTCGTCGGGGTGCCGTCGCGGTGACCCGGCGACGCGACCACGTACCGTCCCGCCCGACCTGGCGTTGCGCGGCCTGCGGGATCGCCTGGCCCTGCTCGGCGGCGAAGCTGCGCCTGCTCGGCGAGTACCGGACCGATCGGACCGCCCTGCTGGTCTACCTCGCCACCCTCCAGGTCGAGGCCGCCGCCCAGCTCGCCGGGCTGGACGGCGGCAGTCCCCGCGTCGACCTGGCCGACCGCTTCACCGCCTGGGCCCGCCCCAGGCCCGCCTCCTGACCACCTGCGCGCTCGTCCTCAGGTGGGGCGTCACTGGTTGGCGAGGGCCACCTGCCGGGCGTTGACGACGACGTCCACCCAGTACGAGTTCAGGTTCGGTTCCTTCACCCGGGCCCAGCCGCCGGACACCACGGCGATCCGGTTGCCGGCGACGTCGAGATCCGAGGCGCCGGTGGCGACGTGGTCCCAGCTTGCGTTGAGCGGGCCGGCCTTCACGTAGGCGTTGCCGCTGTCGTCCCGTACGGCGATCCGGTAGCCCTCGACGACGACCTGCCGGCCGGCGGCCTGGTTCACCCAGGCCGCGTTGAGCGGCCCCTCCTTGACCTTGGCCGTGCCGCCCTCGACGACGCCGATCCGCGCCCCGTCGAGGGACAGGTCGGTCGCGCTGGCGGCAACGGTGTGCCAGGACGCGTTGATGGGCCCCTCCTTGACCTTCGCGACGCCGTTCTCGATGACCCCGATCCGACCGTCGGCCGCGTCGATCACGGTCGTGTTGCTCGAGATGTGGGCCCAGTTCGTGGCGTAGAGGCCGTCCTTGGCCCAGGCCCTGCCGTCGGTGCCGAGCACGACGTAGCGGTCACCGTCGACGACGACGTCCCTGGCGTTGTGGAACAGCGTCACCCAGCCGGCGGTGAGGCCGCCGACCTTCACCTCGGCGGCCCCGTTCGTGCTGATCACGGCGACGCGGTCGCGGTCGGCGGAGACCCTGGCGACGTTGGTCTTGAGTTCGTGCACGGTTCCGTTCAGCGACTCCTTGGCCGCGAGCGTCCCGTCGGTGCGCACCACCAGGACCCGGTCGGGGACGGCGTTGACCGGCGGCAGGTCGGCGAACGGGAGGTTGATCGGGGCGCCCTTGGTGACCGTGCCGCCGCAGGCGTACGCCGGGCGGATGTCGTAGACCGCGCCGTGGCGGCGGATCTCGAAGTGCAGGTGCGGGCCCGTGGAGTTGCCCGTGCTGCCGACGTGACCGAGCACCTGCCCCTGCCCGACCTGCTGCCCCACGGCGACCGACGCCGCCCGCACCATGTGCAGGTAGCGGGTCTGGTAGCCGCCGGCGTGCGAGAGCGTCACCATGTTGCCGCCACCCGAGGTCCAACCCGCGAAGGCCACCGTGCCCGGGTAAGCCGCCCCGATCGCCATCCCGCTGTTGCCCGCGATGTCCACCCCGTAGTGATCGCTGTCGGTGGCGCCGCACCTGTTCGCGAGCACCCCGGTGACCCGCCCACCCACCGGCTGGACCATCACCCCGGCCTGCGCGGAAGCCGGCTGCGCCGGAACGACCGCGATCCCGAGCAGGACTCCCGCCGCCACTCCGATCGCCCGCAGTCGACCCCACGCGCTTACTCTCGTCACGTCGCCGCCCTCTCGCCGATATCGATGAACATCGGCATGGTGTGGCATCGCGCAGAAGTTCACAAGGTCGCGTCGACGAATCCGCGCCCGTTCAGCCGGGCACCGGCGGCGGTCGAACTCCCCGCTTCGGTCACAGCCCGGTGGACGGGTGCTTATGGGGGCGAGCGGCTCGGCCATGGGCGGGAGGGGCAGCGCCCGGTTGACTGGTGGGACGACGACGGGGGAGGACCACCGATGACCGAGACGATCCGTGCCGCCGCCCTGGCCGGGGCGACCCTGACCACCGGGCTGGTGGCGGGGCTGTTCTTCGCGTTCACCTGCGCGGTCATGCCGGGTCTGGCCGCCACCGACGACCGGACGCTGGTCGGCACCATGCAGTCGATCAACCGGCGGATCCTCAACGGCTGGTTCCTCGGCACCTTCCTCGGCGCGCCGCTGCTGCTCGCCGTGGCCATCGCCGTGCACCTGGACCGGGGCGGCCCCGTCCTCGTCTGGACCGTCGCCGCGCTGGCCTGCTACCTGGTCACCGTCGGGGTGACCGCGCGCCTCAACGTGCCGCTGAACAACCGGCTGGAGGCCGCCGGCCCGGTGGACCGGATCGCCGACCTGGCCGAGGTGCGGGTTTGGTTCGAGGCGGCGTGGGTACGCGGGAACCTCGTCCGCACGCTCTCCTCGGTGGCCGCGTTCGCCTGCCTGATCGCCGCCCTGCTGGCCCGGCGCGGCTGACCGCCGGCCGGGCCCGCCGTGTCGTCGCCCGCACCGATCCGGCAGGCATGGGCGGGGCGGCGTGGGGGAACCGTGTCCGTATGAGGATGAGCAGCACCCCGGCCGTGGCGGCCTCCAGCGAGGGGACGGGCCCGGACGGCGTACGGGAGCCGGCCGGCGAGGTGCACGCCTGGCTGCCCGGGCAGAACCAGACCGTCTGCGGGCTCCCGCTCAGCCGGACCCGGCTGCGCCGCTTCCCGCACGTGCGGTTCGAGTACACCTCGACGGACGTGCTCACCGAGGCGGACCCGGTCGGCCGGATCTGCCCGCGCTGCCTGGCCGCCTCGCAGGGTCGCCGCCGGGGTGGGCAGAAGAACTGGGTCCGTCACTCGCCCCGCCCCTGACGGCGGCGGTCGGCGGCGCGGATCCGCAGGCGACGACGGTCGCGTCCGCTGCCGCCCGCCGCGATTGACTCGCGCCTGACCGGGTACGGGACGGGCATGCGGATCGTGGTGGTGGGGGCGACCGGCAACGCGGGCACCGCCCTGTTGCGCCGGCTGCGGCGGGAACGCGGAGTGGATCTCGCCGGGGTGGCCCGCCGGCTGCCCGGGCCGGACTGCGGCGAGCCGTACGACCAGGTGGAGTGGCACTCCTGCGACGTCGGCCTGCCCGGCGCGGCCGACCAGCTCGCCGAGGTCTTCGCCGGGGCCGACGCGGTGGTGCACCTGGCCTGGCAGATCCAGCCCAGCCACGACCAGCGGGTGCTGCACCGGACCAACGTGGGCGGCAGCGCGGCCGTGATCGACGCCGTGGTCCGCGCCGGCGTGCCGGCCCTGGTGTACGCCTCGTCGGTCGGCGTCTACGCGCCCGGCCCGAAGGACCACCCGGTCTCCGAGCGCTGGCCGGCGACGGGGGTGCCCGGCTCGTCGTACAGCCGGGACAAGGCCGAGGTGGAGGCGCTGCTCGACCGCGCCGAGCGGGAGCACCCGGGGCTGCGGGTGGTGCGGCTGCGACCCGGCCTGAACTTCCAGCGGGCGGCGGCCACCGAGATCACCCGCTACTTCCTCGGCCCGTTCGCGCCCGTCCGGCTGCTGCGCTTCGGCCGGATCCCGCTGGTGCCGACGAACCGGCGGCTGCGGATGCAGGCGGTGCACACCGACGACGTCGCCGACGCGTACGCCCGGGCGGTCCTCGGTGACGCGCGCGGCGCGTTCAACGTCGCCGCGGACCCGGTGCTGACCCCGGAGCTGGTGGCCCGCCACTTCCACGGCTGGACGGTGCCCGTCGCCGCCCCGGTGCTGCGCGTCGCCGCCGCCCTGACCTGGCGGGCGCGGCTGCAACCGATCGACGCCGGCTGGGTGGAGCTGGCGCTGCACGCGCCGCTGATGTCGAGCGAGCGCGCCGAGACGGAGCTGGGCTGGCACCCGCGCCACGACGGGCTCAGCGCGCTGAAGGAACTCTTCGCCGGCATGGCCGACGGCGCGCACACCGCCAGCCCGCCGATGTCGGCGGCCCGCCACCTCCCGGGCCGCCCCACCGCCCTGCTGCGCGGCCGCCCCGCCGGCCACGGCAACCCCTACTGACCCACGCCTGCGGGGTGGGCGGGTCAGAAGTCGGCGAAGACGTACGGGTGCTGGCGGGGGAAGAGGCGGCGCAGTTCCGCCGCCGCGTCCGTCGACACGTCGCCCAGCCCCCGCAGGCCCACCTCGACCGGGTCCAGGACCCCGTACGCCAGGGCGGAGAGGCCGGCGGCGGTCAGCGTGGCGGTCGGCAGCGAGCCGACGGTGGCGGCGGCCCCGGTGACCAGCTCCAGCACGCCGGTCGTCGTGCCGTCCAGCAGGTACGACCCGGCCAGCCACCGGTCGCCGGTCAGCTCCACCCGCACCCGGCCCGGCCCGACGGGCAGCCCGGCCAGCGCGTCGATCGACAGCAGCCGGGCCATCGGCGCGGCGTAGCTCGGTCGGGCCACCCGCGCCTCGACGTGCACGGCCAGGTCGGTAAGCCACAGCTCCGGCACCTCGTCGACGGGCACCTGGACGGTCACCCGCTCCACCTGGTCGACGTGCCGGCCGAAGAACTGCAACATGAGTGCCCGGGCGAGCGGGTCGGCGGCGAGCAGGTCGCCGGCGGCGAGCGTGCCGCCGTGGTCGTCGATGCGGTAGAGCAGCGCGCCGGTGACCGTACCGCCCGTGCGGGCCGTCAGCAGCCAGTGCTCGTCGCGGTCGCGCAAGCCCACGTCCCGGTAGCCGGGGAAGATCGCGAAGCCGTGCCGCTCGTTCAGGCACCGTTCGGTGAACGCGCGCCAGTCCCGGTAGCCCTCGCCGATCCGCTCCCAGCCCACCTCGCCGGGCAGGTCGGCGTTGAGCAGCTCGCCCAGGTCGGCCGGCGAGAACGTGACCGTACGCGGCTTCGGCAGCCCCACATAGCCGAACCGGGCGTAGAACGACGGCCGGAACGGGTAGAGCGCGCTGAGCTGGTGCCCCTCGTCGCGCATCTCGTCGAGGAGCCGGTGCAGCAGGGTGCGTACGTGCCCGCGCCGGCGGGCCAGCGGATGGGTGGCGACCCCGGCGACGCCGGCCATCGGCAGCACCTCGCCGCGCAGGTTCTGCCGCATCGGGATCGCCGAGGCGGCGGCCAGCGTGGTGCGCCCCTCCTCGACGACCAGCGTCCGGTTGCCCTCGTTGTAGGGCAGGTAGCCGCGGAACTCCTCCGCACGGGCCGCGCTGCGCGGCGACGCCTCGAAGGCGTACGCGCCGAGCGCGAAGCTGGTGGACAGTCTTTCCTCGGCGTTCACCCGGCGGACGGTCATCCGCCCATCCCATCCCGGCTCGGCGGTCGCCGCAACCGCAATCGCCGGTGACCGGCCGGCGGGCGGTCAGCCGATCGGCAGGTGCCGCAGGTGCCGGCGGCGGCGCAGCCGGACGCTGAACACGGCCGCCACGGTGGCAATCAGCAGCGCGGTGACGACCAGCCCGTGCAGCGACCCCCGCGTCAGGTAGCCGGAGTCGGTGTGGTCCACCGCCCAGGTGGCGATCTCCCGGCTGGACCAGAACGGGGTCAGTTTCGCACCGGTGCCGGCCGGGTCGATCAGCATCTGCACCGCCACCACGGTGAGCAGCAGCAGCGTCCCCTCCAGCTCGCGGGGGAGCAGCGCGCCGATCAGCATCCCGAACGGCGCGGCCACCCCCACGCAGCAGAGCATCGCCACCGCCACCCCGCCGTGCCGCAGCTCCGGCGCGTCGACGACGGTGAGCACGAAGAACGGCACGGACAGGATGAGCCCGGCCGCCCACAGGCCGAGCATCCGGCCGAGATAGAGATCGTGCGGGCGGTAGCCGGCCAGCCGCAGCCGCGGCTCCAGCTCGCGGGCCGCGCCGGTGGCGAAGAGGGCGGCGGTGCTGACGGCCCAGCTGATGCCGAGCAGCAGCGAACGCACCGACTGCCCGACGTGGGAGTCCCGTCGGATCAGCCAGAACGCCAGCGGCATCAACAGCAGCAGCAGGAGCACGCCCCGACGGCGCAGCAGCTCCCGCAGGGTCATCTCGGCGACGGTGACGAGGCGGTTCACGCGCGCCCTCTCTGGGTGGCCGGGGTCAGATCGAGCACCAGGTCGACCCGGTCGAGCTGGTTGAGCAGGTGGGTCACCACGACGATCGCCCGTCCCTCGTCGCGCAGCCGGGCGAGCTGGTCCCAGAAGTTGACGTACGTGCCCCGGTCGAAGCCCTGGTAGGGCTCGTCGAGCAGCAGCACGTCCGGCTCGCTGAGGGTGGACATCGTCAGGTTCAGCTTCTGCCGGGTGCCGCCGGAGAGGTCGCGGGCGAGGACGTCGCCCTCGGTCTCCCAGCCGAGGTGGCGGGCCGCCGCCCGGCCGGCGCGGCGAGCCGGCCCCCGGGCCACGCCCCGACCGGCGCCGATCAGCACGAAGTGCTCGTCAGGCAGCAGGAAGTCGGCGGTGCCGCCCTGCTGGGGGCAGTAGCCGAGCCGGCCGGAGACGGTCACCTCCCCGGCGTCGGGGGAGACCAGCCCGGCGCAGACGCGCAGGAAGGTGCTCTTGCCGCAGCCGTTCGCCCCGATCACGGCGGCGATCTGTCCGGCCCGGACGGTCAGCGACGCGTCGCGCAGGACGGTACGTCGCCCGTACCGCTTGGTGATGCCCCGGGCGTGCAGCCGGACCGGTCCGGGACGCGGACCGGGCGAGGTGCCGATGGTCTCGACGATCGCGGCGGCGTAGTCGTGCGGCCGGCCGAAGACGGCCCACGGGTCGCCCCCGCTGTCGCGCAGGTGCGTGGCGGCCTCGGCGACCACGTGCCGGGCGGCGTCCGCCCGGACCCGGCGCCGGTCCAACTCGGCCGCGAACGCCCGCAGCCACTCGTCGGCGTTCATCCGTCAACCTCCTTCGTGACGAGGCCGGTCACCGGGGCGACGAACGCGAGCCAGGCGTTGCCGCCCTCGTGCAGGGTCGCCCGCCCGCTGTCGGTGAGCCGGTAGTACTTGCGGGCGGGCCCGGACGCGCCCTCCCGCCACTCGGCGGTGACCAGGCCGGTGCGTTGCAGGCGCAGCAGCACCGGGTAGAGCGTGCCGCCCTGGATCGGGCCGATGCCGGCGGCCTCCAGCGCCTGGGCGAGCTGGTAGCCGTAGGACTCGCCCTCGCGCAGCAGGGCCAGGACGCAGAGGTCGAGCACACCGCGCAGCCACTGACCGCGCCGGTCGGAATCCACCCGACGAACATAGCGGTACTACCTAGGTGGCACAACTATCTAGTAGGCCGCAGCCGCCCGCCGCAGGAGCCGGGGGCAGCTCAGACGGCGACGACGTCCGAGACCACGACGGTCACGTTGTCCGGCGCGCCGGCCTGGTGGGCGAGCTTGACGAGCTGCTCGCCGCACTGGTGGCGGTCGCCGTACGTGTGCAGCGCGGCGGCGATCGTGGCGTCCTCGACGTAGTCGGAGAGCCCGTCGCTGCACAGCAGCAGCCGGTCACCGGCCACCACCGTGAGCACCCCGATCGCCGGGGGAGTGTCCGAGCCCTGCACCGCCCGGGTGACCAGGGACCGCTGCGGGTGGTGCCGCGCCTGCTCGGGCGAGAGCGCCCCCTGGTCCACCAGCGCCTGGACGAACGTGTCGTCGCGGGTGAGCTGGGTCAGCTCCCCGTCGCGCAGCAGGTAGCAGCGGGAGTCGCCCACCTGGGCCAGCACCAGCGCGTCCCCGGCGAGCAGGGCGGCGGTCAGCGTCGTACCCATGCCGTCGCGCGCCGGGTCGACGGTGATGGCGGCGTGGATGCGGCGGTTCGCGGTGCTCACCACGGCGCGCAGCGCCCCGGCGGCCTCGTCGGGGGTGGTCGGCGGGCTCAGCTCGTCCAGGATGCGGATGACGATCTCGCTCGCCACCTCGCCCGCGGGCAGGCCGCCCATGCCGTCCGCGACCGCGACGAGGCGGTCACCGGCGAGGGCGGAGTCCTCGTTGTTGGTGCGAACCAGGCCGATGTCGTTGAGGATGGCCGAGCGGAGGATCAGCGTCATGGGGTCAAGCTTGCCAAGAACACCCTGCCGCCGTCTCTACGCACTACTGCGTAGGGTTGGGGAATGATGCCGGTGTCCATGGTCGGGCGCGCCGGTGAGCTGGCCGAGCTCGACCGCGCGTGGTCCACCGTGGTCACCTCCCGACGGTCCGCGCCGGCCGTCGCGGTGCTCACCGGTGCCGCCGGGGTGGGCAAGTCCCTGCTGGTCGCGGCCGCCCTGGACGCATTCGCCCCCCGGCCGGCGGTGGTGCTCTCCGGCGCCGCCCGGGTGCACAGCCCCGCCCCGTACGACTGGCTGGCCGCCGTTCTCACGGGCCGGGACACGAGCCGGCTCGACCTGCCGCCGGACGCGCTCGCCTGGCTCGCCCAGCAGCCGACCGCGCCGCGCGAGCGCTACGCGCCGGGCACCCTGCTCCGGCTCGCGGTGCGGGTCGTCCGGCTGCTGGTCGGCGCCGGCCCGGCCGTACTGGTGGTCGAGGACCTGCACGCCCTCGACCCGGCCAGCCTGAACCTGGTCGGCGAGCTGGCGACCGCCGCCGACCTGCCGGCGCTGCTGGTGGTGGCGAGCCGGCCCGCCGAGGACGCCGTCGCGCCGGACCTCGCGGTCCGCGCCCTGGCCCGGCTCTGCGGCGTCCGGGGCGCCGTCCGCCAACACCTCGGACCGCTGCTCCCGGCCGAGGTCGCCGAGGTGCTGACCCAGGTGTACGCGGACCCGCGCCCGTCCGGCCGGCTGGTGCGCGCCGTCTGGCAGCGCACCGGCGGCAACCCGTACGCGCTGACCGAGCTGCTCGCCGCGCACGCCGGCCGGGGGCCCGAGGCGCTGCTCCGACCGCCGCCCGCCCCGCGCCCGCCGAGGGTGGCGCCGCGCCGGCCGGCGGATCCGGTGGACGCGGAGCTGACCGGGCGGGAGATCGAGGTGCTGGGCTGCCTGGTCGCCGGGATGTCCAACAAGCAGGCGGCGCGGGCCCTCGGCATCTCGGTGCGGACGGTCACCGTGCACGTGTCCAACCTGCTGCGCAAGACCGGGTCGGCGTCGCGTACCGAGGCGGCGATCTGGGCGGTGCAGCGGCGGCTGCCGGTGCCGACGCCGGTGGACGGCTGAGCAGACGCCTGACCGGGCCGGCGCGGTCCGCGTCGCCGACGGGTGCTCAGCGGCGGGGGTAGCGGAGCAGGAGGCTGGCGGCGACCTCCTCGTCGCCGACGGCGGCGTACACGTGCGGCACGTCGGACGTCCAGCGCAGGTGCCCGCCGGCGGCGGCGGTCAGCGGCGCGTCGACCGGGCCGGCGCGCAGCACGCCCGAGAAGACGGTGACGTGCTCGGTGACCCCCTTCTGGTGCGCGGGGGAGAGCTGCTCCGGACCGGGCGCGACCAGCATCCGGTACAGCTCGTAGGTGGCGTCGCTGTCCTCGAAGACCTCCAGCAGGATGGCGCTGACCGCGGCGCCGCGGACGGTCGGCCCGGCGGCCGGGCCGGAGAGCACGGCCGTCAGCGGTACGCCGAGCTGCGCGGTGATCGCGTAGAGCGTCTCCAGGGTCGGGTTGCGGGTGCCGTTCTCCAGGCCGGAGAGGGTTGCCTTTCCCACCCCGGCGAGCCGGGCGAGGGTGGACAGCGACATCCCCCGCTCCTCGCGCAGGGCGCGTACCCGGCGACCGACGGCCTCGGCGCCCGGATCGGGGGCCGATCGGTGGACTGGTGACGTCTGCGGCACCCCGCTATGGTGCTACAGGTTCTTGTTCCGTAAACGGAACGGTCGGGGAGGCGGGATGGCGGGACTGTCGCAACCGGTGCTGGCGGGCGTGGTGACCGCGCTGGTCGGCTTCGCCAGCTCGTTCACGGTGGTGCTGGCCGGCCTGCGGGCCGTCGGCGCCTCGGACGCGCAGGCCGCGTCCGGGCTGCTGGCGGTGTGCGTGGCCTCCGGGATCTCCGCCGTCTGGCTGGGCCTGCGGCACCGGATCCCGATGAGCGTCGCCTGGTCCACCCCGGGCGCGGCGCTGCTGGTCGCCACCGGTGCGGCGCCCGGCGGTTGGCCCGTCGCCGTCGGGGCGTTCCTCGTCTCGGGTGCGCTGATCGTGGCCGCCGGGCTGTTCCCCGCGCTCGGGCGGGCCGTCGCGGCGATCCCCCGGCCGGTCGCGGGCGCGATGCTCGCGGGCGTCCTGCTGCCGCTCTGCACCGCCCCCGTCCGCGCGCTGGTCGAGGTGCCCCGCCTGGCCGTCCCCGTGGTGCTGGCCTGGC
Source organism: Micromonospora sp. LOL_025 (assembly GCF_048060285.1). Lineage (NCBI taxonomy): Bacteria > Bacillati > Actinomycetota > Actinomycetes > Micromonosporales > Micromonosporaceae > Micromonospora > Micromonospora sp. LOL_025. Next base: position 81,609 of record NZ_JBHMIR010000023.1, read on the forward strand.
TGCTGCTGCACCGGTTCGCCCGCCGGTGGGCGGTGCCGGGCGCGCTGGTCGTCGCGGTGGCGGCGATCGCGCTGACCACCCCGGTCTCCGGGCTCGGTGGCGCGCGGCTGCTGCCCGCGGTCGAGCTGACCGCGCCGGCCTGGAGCCTCTCCGCGATGGTGGGCCTCGCGTTGCCGCTCTTCCTGGTCACCATGGCCGCGCAGAACGTACCGGGGATGGCGGTGCTGGTCGGCTACGGCTACCGGCCGCCCTTCGGCGCCGCGCTGCGCGCCACGGGGCTGACCACCGTGGTCGCCGCGCCCGCCGGCGGGCACGCGGTCAACCTCGCCGCGATCACCGCCGCGCTGGCCGCCGGCCCGGACGCCCACCCGGACCCGGACCGTCGCTGGATCGCCTCGGTCACCGCCGGGATCGGGCTGGCCCTGCTGGGGCTCGGCGCCGGGGCGGCCACCGCGCTGGTCGCGCTCGCCCCGCCGGTGCTGATCGAGGCGGTCGCCGGGCTGGCGCTGCTCGGCGCGCTGGCCACCGCGCTCACCTCGGCGCTGGCGGAGCCGGCGGCCCGGGAGGCCGCGGTGGTCACCTTCGTGGTCACCGCCTCCGGGGTGACCCTGGCCGGCGTGGGCGGGGCGTTCTGGGGCCTGGTCGCGGGCGGGGTGATGCTCCTGCTCTTCCGCCGGCGCTCCGACGGGCCGCCCGCGCCGGAGCCGCCGCCCGCACCGGCGACCGCATCGCCGGGGCCGGATGCGGCCGAACCGGCGCTCACTCCTCGGCCGGCAGGTCGCGGGCCGGGACGTCGAGGCGTACCTGGTCGTCGGTGACGGTGGCGATCTGCTCGGCGAGCACATAGACCGCGCCGGTGCGGGCCAGGTCGGTGGAGACCTTCAGGTAGCCGCTGTGCAGCAGTCGGGCCGCCAGGTCGGCCGGCACGTCCGGCTCCTCGACGGCCGTCGACTCGATCAGCTCGTCCAGGCTGCTGCCCGGGTCGGCGGTCGGCGCCTGCACGGTCACCGCGTTCGGGTCGCCCCGCTGGACCAGGTCGACGGTGCCGACCTCGGTGCCGTCGACGTCGACCACCCGCATGCCGGTGGTGACCCGGGAAACTGTCGCCTGTCGCTCGGTGCCCTGCTGCTCCATCCTGGCGCGGTTCCCGGGCCCCGCTCCGGCTAAACCATCGTCGAGATCTTGGACAGTTGTCGCTCGGGCCGGACGGCAACTGTCCAAGATCTCGACGGCCCCGATCACACCTCCGGGGACCAGGCGGTCGGGGGGCGGGGGGAGAGCTCGCGCCACGTGTCGGTGCCCTGGAGCAGCGCCCGGACCGTCTCCTCGGCGTCCTCGGCGGTGTCGTACTCGTAGAACCGGGAGACGCCCTCGGAGCCGCCGGCGCGCTGCTCGACGTGCCACCGGTCGGCGTCCACCCGGAGGAAGACGTCGCGCCGGGCCAGCCGGCCCCATTTCCCGTTCCACCAGTGCTTCCGCTGCTCCATGGCGGGGACTCTATCGAACAGGCGTACGAAAATGTGCGACCCCTGCGGGATTCCCGCAGGGGCCGATGTGCGTGCGCCGGGTTCAGCGCGGAGTGGGCGGTTCCTCCCGGCGGCCGAGCACCTCGTCGAGCGCGCCGCGCCGCTGCCCGGGGGTGGTGTGGCCGGCGGCGACCAGGGCGTCGCGGATCTCGGTGAGCAGCCGGACCTCCTCGCTGGGCGCCTTCGGCGGCGGCTCCTCGCCCCGCTTGCGCCGCTCGGCCAGCTTGTTCATCGGGAACACCACCAGGAAGTAGAGCGCCGCCGCGGTGAGCAGGAACGTGATCAGCGCGTTGACGAAGGCCACCCAGTCGAACGGGATCTCGCGGAACGTCGGTGTGGACCCGGTGAGGCCGTTCTCGCTGCCGGTGAGCAGCGCGATGAGCACCCGGACCAGCGGTTCCAGGAACGACTTGGTGAGCTGGGTGACCACGCCCGTGAACGCGGCGCCGATGACGACACCGACCGCCAGGTCGACGACGTTTCCGCGCATGATGAAGTCTTTGAAGCCCTTGAGCATCCGTACTCCCGAAGTGTCCGGTCTTCCGTCCGGCACAACCTATGCCCCGGGCGCGGGCTCCAGAAAAGCGCCGGCCTCGATCGCCGCGCGGTCCGGGTCGCCGGCCCGGATCGCCTCGACCAGCCGGGAGTGGTCGACGTAGCGCTCCGGCTCCAGCGCGTCGCCCATCGACTGGGCGACCGTGCTGCGCAGCGCGGTGCCGACCGAGGCGTACAACTCGGCGAGCATGCCGTTGTGCGCCGCCGCGACCACGGCGGTGTGCAGCGCCGCGTCGGCCTCCACGAACTCGTCGACCCGGCCACCGCGCCAGGCCGCCTCGCGGGCGGCGAGCGCGCCGTCCAGGGCCGCCAGGTCCTCGGTCGTACGCCGCAGCGCGGCGAGCCGGGCGGCCTCCACCTCGAAGGCGCGGCGCACCTCGACCACCTCGGCCATCCGGTCGGCGGTGAGCCGGCGGGCCACCACCGGGGCCAGCTCGTCGGTCGACACCACGTACGTCCCGGAGCCCTGTCGGCACTCCAGCACCCCGGCGTGCACCAGCGCCCGCACCGCCTCGCGGACCGTGTTGCGGCCCACGCCGAGCGCCGCGACCAGCTGCGGCTCGGTGGGGATCCGCCCGCCGACCGGCCACTCGCCGCCGAGGATCCGTTCCCTGAGCTGGGCGATGGTCTGCCGCACCCGGTGTCCCCGGGGCGGCGCGGCGGCGGAATCAACCGGCGGTGGCACTGGTTACAACACCTGCCCGAAATTCATCCCATGATTGTAGGTTCGGACGCATGACCCCGCCAACCGCCGCCGCCCCGGCCGCCCTCGTCGACGCCGACGCCGGTGCCTCGCCGGGTGCCGCCCTCCGGTCGTCCCGCGCCGACGCGCCGGCCGGTCCGGTCGCCGGTGGCCTGCTCGTGCTCGTCGGCATGCTGCTCGTGGCGCTCAACCTGCGGGCCGCGATCACCAGCCTCGGCGCCCTGCTCGACGAGGTACGCGGCGGCCTGGCCCTATCCGGGGCGCTGGCCGGGGTCGTGACCACCCTGCCCGCGGTGGCCTTCGCCGTCTTCGGGTCACTCACCCCCCGGCTGGTCCGCAAGAACTCCCCGGCCCGGGTGCTGGTGGTGGCGATGCTGATCCTCGCCGCCGGGCAGCTCGTCCGGGTCGGTACGGACTCCGCGCTGGTCTTCATCGCCGGCAGCGCCCTCGCGCTGGCCGGGATCGCGGTGGCGAACGTCCTGCTCCCGCTCCTGGTCAAGCAGTACTTCCCGCACCGCATCGGGCTGGTCACCGGGGCGTACTCGATGACGTTGACGGTGGGCGCGACGGTGGCCGCCGCGGCGGCGGTGCCGGTCGCGCACCTCTTCGGCACCTGGCGGGCCGGGCTCGCCGTGTGGGCCGGGCTGGCCCTGGTGGCCGTACTCCCGTGGGTGCCGCTGGCGCTGCGGGCGCGCGCGGCCCGACGGGCGGCGACCCCGGCGGCGGTGGCGCCCCGCCCCCGCCGCATCCAGCCCGGGCGGACCCGGCTCGGCTGGGCGATGGCGGTCTACTTCGGGACGCAGTCGCTGGGCGCCTACGCGATCATGGGCTGGCTGGCCCAGCTCTTCCGCGACGCCGGCTACCGGCCGCAGGACGCCGGCCTGCTGCTCGCCGGGGTGACGGCGCTGGGCGTGCCGATCGCCCTGCTGATGCCGACCCTGGCCGGGCGGCTGCGCACCCTGCACCCGCTGGTGCTGACGCTCTCCGCCGCGATGGCCGTCGCCTACGTCGGGATGGCCGTCGCGCCGCACGACGGGGCGCTGCTCTGGGTGGTGCTGCTCGCGATCGGGCAGAGCGCCTTCCCGATGATCCTGGCGACCATCGGGCTGCGCGCGCGGACCACCGAGGGAACGGTGGCGCTCTCCGCCTTCAGCCAGAGCGTCGGCTACCTCATCGCCGCGCTGGGGCCGCTGCTGGTGGGCATCCTCTACGCGACGACCGGCGGCTGGACCGTCCCGATCGGGTTCCTGCTGGCGGCGCTCGCCGTGCAGACCGGCGCGGGCATGGTGATCGCCCGTCCCCGGTACATCGAGGACGAGGCGTGAGGAGCGGTCGTCAGGAGGTGGCCGGCGTGGGGTCGCCGGCCACGGCCTGGTCGACCGTCGGGTAGGTGTGCAGCACCTCGACGAGGCCGCTCACCTCGAGGATGCGCAGCACGCCGCGCTGCGGGGCGGCCAGTCGTACCACGCCGCCGGCCTCGTCGCAGCTGTTCTTGGCCCGGACGAACACCGACAGCCCCGTGGAGTCGCAGAACGAGACGTTCGCCAGGTCGAAGACGAGCCGGCTGCGGCCCTTGTCCAGCAGGTCGGTGATCTGGTCCTGTAGCTGCGGTGCGGTCGCCATGTCCAGCTCGCCCGCGACCGATACGACGACCACGTCGCCGCGTTGTTCCGTGTGCACCGTCAAGGACATTCGCCAGACCTCCTGTTATCGGGGAAACGGTATCCCACGATCGGGGTGGTACGCAGAACGGGAGGCGGTATCCGGTGGCCGTCCTCATTCGTTTGCCCTGCGACAAGTAGCGCTCCGGCCTCCGGTGATAGAGTCCGCCGTCGAGGTCGAAGGGGGTTCACCATGGCGTTGAGCGCCGAGGAAAGCGGCCGGCTGGCCGGTCTGCTGACCGGTCACGCCGAGCGCATCATACAGCGCTGGACGGAGATCGCCGCCGGGTCACTGCGCGGGCGACTCAGTCAGGGCGAACTGCGTCGGCAGATGCAGGAGCTGCACTCTAGCATGATCACTGCCAGTGAGCAGGGGGCTGTGGACCTTGACTCCGAGCAGGCCACCGAGCTGCGCGCCGTGCTCTCCGAGCTGTCCCGGGGGCGCGCCCGCCAGGGCTTCTCCGCCTCCGAGACCGCGGTCAGCGTGTTCTCGCTCAAGGAGGTGCTGCTGGAGCTGATGGAGGCCGAGGGCGGCGCCGACACGCTCCGCGACTACGTCGCCTTCTCCGGCCTGATCGACCAGATGGGCCTGTTCACCTTCGAGAGCTTCGTACGCACCCGCGAGAGCCTCATCGCCGACCAGGCGGAGCAGCTGCTGGAGCTGTCCACCCCGGTGGTGAAGCTCTGGGAGGGCGTGGTCGCCGTGCCGCTGGTCGGCACCCTCGATTCGGCCCGGGCCCAGGTGGTGATGGAGCGGCTGCTCCAGACCCTGGTCGACACCGGCTCGCCCTACGCGATCATCGACATCACCGGCGTGCCGGCGGTGGACACCCAGGTCGCCCAGCACATCCTCAAGACCGTGGTGGCCGCCCGGCTGATGGGCGCCGACTGCATCATCTCCGGCATCCGGCCGCAGATCGCGCAGACCATCGTGGCCCTGGGCATCGAGTTCGGCGACATCGCCACCAAGGCCAGTCTCGCCGACGCGCTGCGGCACGTGCTCCGGCTCACCGGCGTCGAGACCGGGCGCCGCCAGCGCCGGGAGGTCTGATGGAGCGGGTGCCGATCCTCAAGATCGGCGACATCCTGCTGGTCTCCATCCAGGTCGACATGTCCGACCAGACGGCCGTCCAGCTCCAGGAGGACCTCGCGGAGCGGATCGTCGCCACCGGCTGCCACGGCGTGATCATCGACATCACCGCCCTGGACATCGTCGACTCCTTCGTGGGGCGGATGCTGTCGACCATCGCGTCGATCTCCAAGGTGCTCGACGCGGAGACGGTGGTGGTCGGGATGCGTCCCGCCGTCGCCATCACCCTGGTCGAGCTGGGCCTGTCGCTCAACGGCATCCGGACGGCGCTCAACGTCGAGCGGGGCATGGAGTTGATTGCGGCGGCCCACGCCGACGAGCACGAGCTCGCGTTCGACGACGAACCGGACGCCGAGACGACGGCGTTGTCATGACCGCCGGAGTCGACCTGGGCCAGCCGCAGGCGCAGGCGATCCGCAGCGACGAGGACGTGGTACGCGTCCGGCAGTTGGTGCGTACGGTGTCGGTGGCGGTCAAGCTCTCGCTGGTCGACCAGACCAAGATCGTCACTGCGGCGAGCGAACTGGCCCGCAACACCCTGGTGTACGGCGGCGGCGGCACGGTCGAGGTGACCATGGTGGACAACGGCCGGCGGCGGGGCGTGCGGATCGTCTTCGCCGACTCCGGCCCGGGCATCGCCGACCTCGACCTGGCGCTGACCGACGGCTACACCACCGGCGGCGGGCTCGGCCTCGGGCTCAGCGGCGCCCGCCGGCTGGTCGACGAGTTCGACATCCAGACCGCCGCGGGTGAGGGAACCCGGATCACGGTCACCAAGTGGTCCCGGTGAACGACGACGTGGTCCCCGACCGCGGCGTCTGGTACCGGGTCGAGAGCGGCAGCGCGGCCAGCACGGTGCGTCGGGCCGCCGAACGGCTCGGCGCCCAGCTCGACCTGGGCGACGCCCGTACCGCCGACCTGGCCATCGTCGCCGCCGAGCTGACCAGCAACCTGGTCAAGCACGCCGACGACGGTGTCCTGCTGCTGCGGCCGGTGCGGCGCGACGGGGAGGCCGGCGTGGAGCTGGTCGCCCTCGACACCGGGCCGGGGATGGCCGACCTCACCGCCTCCTCCCAGGACGGCCACTCCACGGTCGGGACGCTCGGCATCGGCCTCGGCGCGATCGTCCGACAGGCCAGCTGGTTCGACGGCTACTCCCGGCCGGAGCGCGGCACCGTCCTCGCCGTACAGGTCTGGCCGAAGCCCGGCGGGCACGAGCGGCCCTGGGTTGGCGCGCTCAGCCGGCCGCTGGCCGGGGAGTCGGTCAGCGGCGACGGGTACGCGTGGCGGATCGTCGAGGGCCGGCGCCAGGTGCTGGTCTGCGACGGCCTGGGACACGGACCGCTCGCCTCCGCCGCCACCGACGCCGCGCTCGACGCGTTCCGCAAGGCGCCGGCGGGGGCGCCGTCGACGGTCGTCGCGCACCTGCACCGCTCGATGTCGCACACCCGGGGCGCGGCGCTGGCCGTGGCCGAGCCGGACCCGTCGGCCGGGGTGCTGCGCTACTCGGGGCTGGGCAACATCTCCGCCGCCGTGATCGGCGCCGACGGCAAGCGGCGGGGCCTGGTCTCGCTGCCCGGCATCGCCGGGCACCAGCGCCCCTCGGTCCGGCAGTACGACTACCCCTTCGAGGCCGACGCCCTGCTGGTCATGCACAGTGACGGGGTGGTCGACCGCTGGCAGTTCGCCGACTATCCCGGTCTCGCCGACCGGTCACCCCTGGTGGTGGCCGCGACGGTGCTGCGTGACGCCGGCACGCGCCGCGACGACGCCTGCGTCCTGGCCGTCCGGGCATGGTCGTGACCGGACCCACCGGAGCGCCGCTGCTGACGATGGCGCTCCGGGTCGAACACGACATCTTCGTCGTCCGGCAGCGGGGCCGTGAGGTCGCCGCCGCGGTGGGCCTGGAGCACCAGGACCAGGTACGTATCGCCACTGCGCTCAGCGAGGTCGCCCGCGACCTGCTGCACGCGGTCGGCGGGGCGGAGGTGGCATTCTTCCTCGTCGATGACGTCGTCGACGGCAGGCGCCACCTGCGGGTGGACCTCGTCCCGGTGCGCCCGCTGCCCGGTGGGCGCTACGAGCCGCAGTCCGGCGCCGTGGCGCGGTTGGTGGACAAGTTGGGCGTGGTGACCCGGGAGGGGGTTACGGTCGTGAGGATGTCCCGACGTGTCCCGGTCACCGTAGAGGTGCTGACCCCCGAGCGTCTCGCCGAGCTGCGCTCCGAGCTCGACCGGAACGCCCCGGGCAGCGCCCTGGACGAGCTGGCCGCCCAGAATGCGCAACTGATCGCCGCCCTCGACGAGGTACGCACCCAGCGCGACGAGCTGGCCGTCCTGAACGAGGAGCTGGCCGAGACCAACCGCGGGGTGATGGCGCTCTACAACCAGCTCACCGAGGAGCTGGAGGAGACCAACCGCGGCGTGGTGGCCCTCTACGCCGAGCTGGACGAGAAGTCCGCCCAGCTGCGCGCGGCCAGCGAGTCGAAGAGCCGCTTCCTGGCGAACGTCAGCCACGAGCTGCGGGCGCCGGTCACCGCGATCATGGGCCTGGGCCGGCTGCTCGGCGACTCCGCCTCCGACCCGCTCACCGCCGAGCAGGCCCGCCAGGTCGGGCTGATCCGCTCCTCGGCGGGTGACCTCCTCACGCTCGTGAACGAGCTGCTCGACCTGGCCAAGGCCGAGTCGGGCCGGATCGATCCCGACTGGGCCGAGGTCGACCTGCGGCCGGTCTTCGGTCAGTTGCGCGGCACGCTACGGGCCCTGGCCACCCGGCCCTACGTGGAGCTGGTGGTCGAGGAGCCGCCCGTTCCGGCGACGCTGCGTACGGACGAGGTGCTGCTCGCCCAGGTCCTGCGCAACCTCCTGCACAACGGGCTCAAGTTCACCGAGCGCGGGGAGGTCCGGCTGCGGGCGGAACGGCGGGACGAGCGCTGGTCGCTCGTCGTCTCCGACACCGGCGCGGGCATTCCCCCGGAGCTGCAGGAGCGGGTCTTCGAGGAGTTCTACCAGGTGCCGGGCGCGACCCGGGTCGGCGGCACGGGCCTCGGGCTGCCGTACGCGCGGCGGCTGGTGACCCTGCTCGGTGGCACCCTGATGGTGTCCAGCGAGCCGGGCCGGGGCAGCACGTTCACGGTCACCCTGCCCGTGGGAGGAGCGTGACGTGGAGGGTGGCCCGGCGACGGTGCTGGTGGTCGACGACAGCCCCACCAAGCGCTACCTCCTGGTCAGCTGGCTCTCCCGGGCGGGCTTCACCGTGCTGGAGGCCGAGAACGGCGCCGAGGCGCTGACCCGGGTCGGGGTGGACCCGATCGACCTCGTCGTGCTCGACGTGCGGCTGCCCGACATCAACGGGTTCGAGGTGTGCGAACGGATCAAGGCGGCGCACCCGGCGATGCCGGTGATCCACGTGTCCGCGCACGCGGTGGACGTGGTGGACCGGGCGCAGGGGCTGACCCGGGGCGCGGACGCGTACCTGGCCGAGCCGATCGAGCCGGAGGAATTGGTCGCGACCTCCCACGCGGTGCTGCGCTACTACCGGGCCCGGCAACGCGCGGAGCTGCTCGCCGAACGGCTGCTCAGGCTGGCCGACACCACCGTGGCGGTGCACTCCGCCCCGAACTTCGCGCGGCTGCTGGAGGCGGCGGCGGCCGGCGCCGCGCAGATCTTCAAGAGCCCGGCCGCCGTGGTCGCCGAGACGTTCGAGGGCGACTGCCTCGCCGGGATCGCGGACGGCCCCGGCGGCACGCCCACGATCGTCCCGTGGATCGTCGACGACACCGGGGTGCCCACCGGGACGACGGTCCGGGTGGACGAGCCGGCCGCCTGGGGCTTGGTCGAGTGGCCGGCGGACGACACGGTCACGGTGGCCGCCACCCGGCTGCGCGAGGACCGCGCGCCGCTCTACGTCGTGGTGCCCACCGCCACGCAGACCGCCCGCACCCCGGTGCTGCGGCAGCTCGCGCAGGCCGTTGCGGCGGCCGTGGAGGCGCAGCGCTCCTTCGACGAGGAGCACCGCATCGCGGTCACCCTCCAGCGCAGCCTGCTGCCCCGCCGGATACCGCAGGTCAACGGGCTCGACATGGCCGTCCGGTACGAGCCGGCGAGCGCGCAGACCGAGGTGGGGGGCGACTTCTACGAGCTGGTGATGCTCGACGGTCACCTGCTGCTGGCGATCGGCGACGTGGCCGGCCACTCGCTGCACGCCGCGACGGTGATGGCCGAGCTGCGGCACGCGGTGCGGGCGTACGCGGTGGAGGGGCACCAGCCGGGCGAGATCCTGGACCGGGTCAACGAACTCATGCGTACCCTGCTCCCCAACGAGCTGGCCACGATCTGCGTGCTGCTGCTGCACCCGCCCAGCGGCCGGGTGCGGCTGGCCAGCGCCGGGCACCTGCCGCCGCTGCTCAGCCTGGACGGCAAGGTGGAGTTCGTGCAGCACTCGGCCCCGCTGCTCGGGGTCCGCGCCCCCCGGCCGCCCGACCTGGAGTTCGTGCTGCCGGCCGGGGCGACGCTGGTGTTCTACACCGACGGGCTGATCGAGCGGCGGGACACCACGATCGACGACGGGCTGGCCGCCCTGGCCGTGGCCGCCAACCGGGTCGAGGACGACCTGGACCGGTTCTGCGAACGGCTCCTGGTCGAGCTGGCCCCGGCGGAGATCCATGACGACGTCGCCGTGGTGGCGCTGCGCCGCAACTGACCCCCGCGTGGTCCCGGAACTCCGTCACCAGCGCGTGATCGCCCGCATCGCTGCCGGTTCCCGCTCGGGTGTCCCTTCTCGTACGCTGATCCCCATGGCCACAGAGATCAGCAACCTCCTGTCAGCCGCGGCGCCCCGTGCCGCCGCGGTGGTCCGGGGGGTCTCGGACGACCAACTGGACCTGCCGACCCCGTGCAGCGAATACGCGGTGCGCGACCTGCTCAACCACCTCTACGACGTGGTGGTCAACTTCCAGGCCCTCGCCGGCAAGGAACAGCCGGAGTGGGCGGAGAGGCCCGACCACCTGGCCGAGGGCTGGCGGGACCGGTTCGGGGAGGAGGCCACGAAACTGGTCGAGGCGTGGTCGGACCCGGCCGCGCTGGAGGGCGTCTCGCCCGGGATGGGGCTGCCGCAGGAGACGGTCGGCACCATGGTGCTGCTCGACCTGACGGTGCACGCCTGGGACCTGGCCGTCGCCACCGGGCAGCCGTTCCGCCCCGCGCCCGAGGCGTTGCCCCCGCTGTACGCCCTGTGCGAGCAGATGGGGCCGATGGCCCGGAAGCAGGGCGTCTTCGCGGAGCCGGTGGGGACCTCCTCGTCGGACGCCCCGGAGATCGACCGTCTGCTCGCCCTGACCGGCCGGGACCCGGGCTGGTCGGCGGGCGCCTGAGCCCGAAGCGCCACAGGCCCGCGCGGCACCCCCGCCGCGCGGGCCTCCTTGACAGTCACTATTCACCGGGTGAATAGTGGCGCCGTGTCCACACCGCACGTGTTGCTGGGCCTGCTGGCCGCCGGCAACCGGCACGGCTACGAGCTGAAGCACGCCCACGACGAGCGACTGCCCCGCGCCCGGCCACTGGCCTTCGGGCAGGTCTACTCGACCCTCGGCCGGTTGCAGCGGGACGGCCTGGTGGCACCCGCCGGGCAGGAACGCGAAGGCGGTCCCGACCGCACCGCGTACTCGCTGACCGCCGACGGCCGGGCCGCACTGGAGCGGTGGCTCGCCGAGGTCGAGCCGCCGATGCCGTACGTCGCCAGCACGCTCTTCGCCAAGGTGGTCGTGGCGCTGCTGGTGGCCGACGCGGACCGGGCCCGGGCCTACCTCGTCGCCCAGCGGCAGGCCCACACCGAGCGGCTGCGCGAGCTGACCGCGGTGAAGACGACGCCCTCGGCCAGCCTCGACGACATCATCGCGGCCGACTTCGCCATCGCCCATCTCGACGCCGACCTGCGGTGGTTGCAGACCACCCTGGGCCGGGTCGCCGACTGGCACCGGGAGGTGCACTCGTGACGCAACTTCAGGCTCGCGGCGTGGTCAAGGCCTACGGGCGGACACCCGCGCTGCGCGGCGTCACGCTCGACGTCGCCGAGGGGGAGATCGTCGCCGTCACCGGCCCGAGCGGCTGCGGCAAGTCCACCCTGCTGCACTGCCTCGCCGGCATCCTGCGCCCGGACGCCGGCGAGGTGAGCTGGAACGGGCACCGGATCGACACCTGGTCCGATGCGGCACGGTCCAGGCTGCGGCGCACCGAGTTCGGGGTGCTCTTCCAGTTCGGCCAGCTCGTCGCCGAGCTGACCGCCGCCGAGAACGTCGCCCTTCCGCTGCTCCTCGCCGGCACCGGGCGGCGGGAGGCGCGGACGGCGGCGCTGTCCTGGATGGACCGGCTCGGCGTGGCCGACCTGGCCGACGTCCGGCCGGGCGAGATGTCCGGCGGCCAGCAGCAGCGCTGCGCGATGGCGCGGGCGCTGGTCACCGAGCCCCGGGTGCTCTTCGCCGACGAGCCCACCGGCGCGCTGGACACGCTCACCGGCGAGCAGGTGCTCGTCCAACTGGTCCGGCTCGCCCGCGAGCAGCGGACCACGGTCGTCCTGGTCACCCACGAGCCGCAGATCGCCGCGTACGCCGACCGCGAGGTCATCCTCCGCGACGGCAGGGTCGACCACACCGGGCTCGGCCTCGGCACCCCGCTGCCGGGCAGCCGCCGGTGAGACCGTCGACGCTGGTACGCCTCGCCCTGGCCGGCACCCGCACCGACACCGTCCGGGTGGCGCTGACCGCGCTCAGCGCCGCCCTGGCCACCCTCGCCGCCCTGGCCGCGCTCACCGTGCTGGCCATCCCCACCCCGCCCGCCACCGACGGCAACGGCAACCGCTGGTCCCAGCAGTACGCCAACCAGCTGCTCGTCGAGCCGGGGCTGCGCGGCGGCACGGCCTTCGCCCTGCTGCTGCTCATGGTTCCCGTGCTGGCGTTGGCCGGGCAGTGCGCCCGGCTCGGCGCCCCGGCGCGGGACCGCCGGCTGGCCGCGTTCCGGCTGGCCGGCGCCACCCCGGGCCAGGTGACCCGGATCGCCGTGCTGGAGACCGGCCTGGCGAGCCTGCTCGGCACGCTGGCCGGCGCGGCGGTCTACTTCGCCGGCCGGGAGCTGTTCGACCGGCCCGACGCCCGGGGCCGGCTCGTCCTCCCCACCGACGTGCTGCCCCCGGCGGGCGTGTTGGCGGCGGTGCTGGCGGGGCTGCCGGTCGTGGCGGCGCTGGCCACCGCGCTGATGCTGCGCCGGGTGAGCACGACCCCGTTCGGCGTGCTGCGTACGCACCGCCGGGAACGCGGCCCCCGACCCTGGGCGGGCGTCCTCATCGGCGCGGGGCTGGCCGCCTTCCTCGCCGTCGAACCGGTCACCCGCTGGTACGTCCGGCGCGGCGCCGACGGACCGTCGTGGCTGGTGCCGGCGCTGCTCGTCGGCGGCGGGCTGGCCGCGATGATCGGGGTGGTCGTCGGCACCGGCTGGATCTCCTGGATGGCCGGGCGGGCGCTGCACCGCTACGCCCGGGGGCCGGCCGCGCTGCTCGCCGCCCGCCGGCTGATGGCCGACCCGTGGGCGGGCAGCCGCACCTTCGCCGCCCTGCTGGCGGCGGCGCTCCTCGGCGCGGGCGCGGCCGGGCTGCGGGAGTACTTCGTGGCGTCGGCCGAGCTCAGCCGGCGAACCGGGTCCGGGATGGTGGGCGGCGACTTCTACCTGCGGACCATGGACCTGGTGGACCTGGCGGTGGCGGTCGCCATGGTGGTCGCCGCCGGTGGGCTGGTCGTCGCGGTGGTGGAGGGGATCACCGCCCGGCGGCGCGCGTACGCGGCCCTGGTGGCGACCGGGGTGCCCCGGTCCACGCTCGGCCGGTCCATCGCCTGGCAGTCGCTGGCCCCGGCCGTGCCGGCGGTGGCCGTCGCGCTCGCCGTGGGCCTGTTGCTGGCCCGGGGGCTCTTCCGCGCGCCGACCGCAATTCACTACGACGAGGTCTGCGACGCCACCGCGCAGCTCTGCGCCGACCCCGCCACCCGGGCGCGCCACACCCGGGTCGTGGAGATGCCGGAGGTGACCGTGCCGCCCGACGTACCGCTGGAACAGCTGGCCCTGCTCGGGGCCGGCGCCCTGGCGGGGGTGCTGGTGACGGTCGGCGTCGGCCTGCTCTTCCTGCGCGCGGGCACGGCCGTGGAGGAGCTGCGCGCGACCTGAGGCCGCGATCCACCGCCCGTTGGCCGCCCCCGTCTCAGACGGCGAGCAGGCCGGTGGCGAGCGCGAGCAGCGTCCCGGCGGCGGCGGAACAGCAGCACACCAGCAGGAACGCGACCACCGCGAGGATCGCCCAGACACGCCGGTCGCGCGCCGCCGCCCGCCACCCCGCCGCCGGTACGTCCCCGGCCGGCTCGTCGCCGTCCACCCCGTCGCCCCCGGTCACCCCGGCAGTCTAGGGGCCGTCACCGCCGTCACCGCCGCCCGGACCGGAACGACACGGGACTGTCGGCGTCCCCCGGCTCGGGCAGGATGGGGCGATGGAGCTGGTCTCGATCACCGACGTCCGGAACGCCGCCGCCGACATCGCGGGCACCGTGGTGCGTACCCCGCTGCTGCGGACCGGTTGGGACGCGGAGCTGTGGCTCAAACCGGAGAGCCTGCAACCGGTGGGATCCTTCAAGCTGCGCGGCGCGACCCACGCGGTCGCCCGGCTGACGCCCGAGGAGCGGGCGCGCGGCGTGGTCACCCACTCCTCGGGCAACCACGGCCTGGCGCTGGCGTACGCGGCCCGCGCGGCCGGCGTGCCGTGCCGGATCGTGGTGCCCGAGGGCGCCCCGGCGGCGAAGGTGGACCGGATCCGGGCGCTGGGCGTCGAGGTGCTGCTGGTGCCGCCCCCGCAGCGCGGCCCGGAGGCGGAACGCATCGCGGCGACCACGGGCGCGGTGCTGGTGCCGCCGTTCGACGACCGGCGGATCGTCGCCGGGCAGGGCACGGTCGGGCTGGAGATCGTCGAGGACCTGCCCGACGTCGACGTGGTGCTGGTGCCCGTGGGCGGCGGCGGGCTCTCCTCCGGCGTCGCGACCGCGGTCACGGCGTTGCGCCCGGCGGCGACGGTGATCGGCGTCGAGCCGGAACTCGCCGCCGACGCGCGGGAGTCGCTGGCGGCCGGGTCGGTGGTGGTGTGGGGCGAGGAGCGCACCTACCGGACGATGGCCGACGGGCTGCGCCTGCCGCCCTCCGAGCTGACCCTCGCCCACCTGCGGGCCCGGCTCGACCGCATCGTCACGGTGACCGAGGAGGAGATCCGCGCCGCGATGGGTCGGCTGGTGCGGGACGCCCGCCTGGTCGTGGAGCCGAGCGGCGCGGTGGCCGTGGCCGCCCGGCTGTTCCGCGCCGCCGAGCTGCCGCCCGGTCGTACGGTCGCCGTCGTCACCGGCGGCAACGTCGACCCGGCGGTGCTGGCGGGCGTGCTGGGCTGAACGGACGCCGGGAAGGGCCCTCGCCGGCGAGGGCCCTTCCCGACGCCGCTCAGGCGCGGCCGAGGCGGTCGAGGATCCAGGCGTTGACGAACGCCTCCTCGCGCCAGGAGTCGTAACGGCCGCTGGGGCCGCCGTGGCCGGCGCCCATCTCAGTCTTCAGCAGGTAGTCGCCCCGCGGGGCGACCGCCCGCAGCCGGGCGACCCACTTCGCCGGCTCGTGGTAGAGCACCCGGGTGTCGTTGAGGCTGGTCACCGCGAGGATCGCCGGGTAGTCCACCGCCCGCACGTTCTCGTACGGCGTGTAGGACTTCATGTAGGCGTAGACCTCCGGGTCGGCCAGCGGGTTGCCCCACTCCTCCCACTCGGTGACGGTCAGCGGCAGCGACGGGTCGAGGATCGAGGTGAGCGCGTCCACGAAGGGCACCTGCGCGACGATCCCGGCGAACGCGTCCGGGGCGATGTTGGCGACCGCGCCCATCAGCAGCCCGCCGGCCGAGGCGCCCCGGGCCACGAGCCGGTCGCTCGTCGTCCAGCCCGCCTTGACCAGGTGCCGGGCGCAGGCGACGAAGTCGGTGAAGGTGTTCTTCTTGGCCAGCAGCTTGCCCTGGTCGTACCAGCGGCGGCCCAGCTCGCCGCCGCCCCGGATGTGCGCCACGGCGTAGATGACGCCCCGGTCCAGCAGGGAGAGCCGGGCGACGGAGAACCACGGGTCCATGCTCGCCTCGTACGAGCCGTAGCCGTAGATCACGCAGGGGGCGGAGCCGTCCTTCGGCGTGCCGGCCCGGCAGACCAGCGAGATCGGCACCCGGGTCCCGTCGTCGGCGAGTGCCCAGTCGCGGTGCTGCTCGTAGTCGGCCGGGTCGTACGCCCGTCCGTCCGGCCCGGGCTTCACCGGCTTCTGCCGGCGCAGCACCATCTGCCGGGTGACCAGGTCGTAGTCGTAGACCGAGTCGGGCGTGACCAGCGAGGTGTAGCCCAGCCGGATCTGCCCGGTGCGGTACTCCGGGTTGCCCTGCAGGCCGACGCTGTAGAGCGGCTCCGGGAAGTCGATGTCGTACGCGTCGCCGCCGCCGACGGGCAGCACCCGCAGCCCGGTCAGCCCGTTGGTGCGCAGCGAGACGACCAGGTGGTCGGCGAAGGCGTCCACCGCCTCCAGCCGGGTCCCGGGCGAGTGCTCGATGAGCGGCACCCAGTCGCCGGGCGCGTCCGCCGAGGTGTACGCCAGCGCGAAGTCCTCCGCGCCGTCGTTGTGCAGGATCAGGAAGCGGTGCCCGTGGTGCTCGACGGTGTATTCCACGCCCTGCCGCCGGGGCGCCACGGACGCCGGCGCGCCGGTCGGGTTGCCGGCCGGGATCACCAGCACCTCGCTGGTGATCTTGCTGTGCACGTCGATGAGGATGAACCGCTCCGACCGGGTCAGCTCCACGCCGACCCAGAACCGCTCGTCGTCCTCCTGGTAGACCACCACGTCCTCGGTGGACGCCGTGCCCAGGGTGTGCCGCCAGACCCGGTTCGGGCGCCACGTCTCGTCCACCGTCACGTAGAACAGCACGGAGGCGTCGGCGGACCAGGCGGTGCCGTAGAACGTGTCGGGCACCTCGTCGGGCAGCAGCTCACCGGTGGAGAGGTCCTTGACCCGCAGCGTGAACCGCTCGTCGCCGGAGAAGTCCGTGGAGTAGGCCAGCCACCGCCCGTCCGGGCTGACGTCGAACGCGCCGAGCGCGAAGAAGTCGTGCCCCTCGGCGAGCAGGTTGCCGTCGAGCAGCACCTCCTCGTCGTCGAGCGGCGCGCCGTCCGTGCTGACCGGCGGCTCGGTCTCGCCGTCCCGGACCGCCCGGCGGCACTGCACGCCGTACTGCTGGCCCTCGACCGTCCTGGTGTAGTACCAGTAGCCGCCCTTGCGGCCGGGCACGGACAGGTCGGTCTCCTGGGTGCGCCGGCGGATCTCCTCGAACAGGTCGGCGCGCAGCCCTTCGAGATGCGCCGTCCGGGCCTCGGTGTACGCGTTCTCGGCGGTCAGGTAGGCGATCGTCTCCGGATCGTCCTTGGCGGTGAGCCAGGCGTACTCGTCGACGACGGTGTCGCCGTGGTGGGTGCGCTCGCTGGGCACCCGCTTCGCCGTGGGTACGGGGGTCTCGGTGGTCACGGCGCCACGTTACCGGCCGCGCGCCGCCCGCCGCGCGGCCTCGACGGCGACCCGCCGTCACGTCTTTCGAACATGTGTACGATGGCCGGCATGGCGGCTGCAGCGAGTTCCACCGACCGGCCCGGAGCCCTCGACATCACCCGACGGTTGACGGAGATCTGCGGCCCGCCGTTCGCCCGCTTCGCCGGCCCCGCCGACGAGGTGGCCGGCCGCCCGGCCCGCTGGGTCGCCGTCCCGGGCGGCGCACACGCCGCGGCCGAGGTGCTGCGGCTCGCCGCCCGGCACGACCTGACGGTGGTGCCGCGCGGCGCCGGCACGAAGATCGACTGGGGGGCCGCCCCCGACCGGGTCGACATCATGCTCGACACCGGCCGGCTCGCCGGGATC
The DNA here is from genome assembly GCF_048060285.1 of Micromonospora sp. LOL_025. Taxonomy (NCBI): domain Bacteria; kingdom Bacillati; phylum Actinomycetota; class Actinomycetes; order Micromonosporales; family Micromonosporaceae; genus Micromonospora; species Micromonospora sp. LOL_025. Next base: position 99,143 of record NZ_JBHMIR010000023.1, read on the forward strand.
GGGCACGAGCCGGTCGGCGCGCCCACCACCGAGGTCGGGGCGGGCACGCCGTTGCGCGCGGTGCAGGCCACACTGGACCGCACCGGGCAGCGCCTGGCGCTCGACGCCCCCTCGCCCGGCGCCACCCTCGGCGGCGTGCTCGCCGCCGGCGAGGCGGGACCGCTGCGGCACCGCCACGGCAGCCCCTGCGACCAGCTCGTCCGGGTGCGCTACCTCGACGCCGACGGCGAACTCGTCGACGCCGGGGGCGGCGCCGCCGGGCTGGAGCTGGCCCGGCTGCTCTGCGGCTCGCAGGGGGCGCTCGGCGTGCTGGTCTCCGCGACCCTGCGGGTGCAGGCCGTCCCGGCCGGCCGGATCTGGGTCAGCCGACCGGTGTGGACTCCGCTGGAGGTGCACGACCTGATCCGCACCGTGCTCGCCGCGCGCCTCGACCCGGCGGCGGTCGAGCTGGACCTGCCGGCCGGCGCGGGACCCCGGCCGCGCCAGGGCACCCGGGCCGCCGCGATGGCCGCGCACCCGTCCATGGTGGGGCGCGTCCGCGGCGGCCCGGCCGGTGCCGGGCGGCTGGTGGTGCTGCTGGAGGGCGGTCCGGCGGACGTCGCCGAGCGCGCCGACCGGCTCGTCGCACTCCTCGGCCCGGGCGCGGCCGCCAGCCACGCCGCGCCCGAGTGGTGGCGGCGCTACCCGTTCGGCCCGGGCGACACGGCACTGCGGATCGAGGTGCCGATCGCCGACCTGCACGCCGCCGTCTACGCGCTGCGCGACGCCGCCGGAGGGCCCGTCCCGGTGCGCGGCTCCGCCGGCCTCGGCGTGGTGCACGCGGCCCTGCCCGGCGCCATGTCGCCCGACCGGGTGGCGTCGATCCTGGCCGCCGTCCGCGGCGTGCTCCTCGCCCGGCAGGGCCGGTGCGTGGTGGTCTCCGCGCCGCCGGCCGTCCGGCGGGCCGTCGACCTGTGGGGCGAGCTGGCCGGGCTGGCCCGGCTGCGCGCGGCCAAGGAGCACCTCGACCCGCACCACCGCCTCGCCCCTGGCCGCCTGCCCGGCGGCCTCTGACCGCCCGGGCGGCTCGCGGCGGGAGCGGGCGAGAGGCGGGAGCGGCCGGGGCCGCGCGGCTCAGTCCAGCCACCATCGGTGCAGGTCGGCGCCGGCTGGTCCGAAGAAGTGCCCGCTCGACCGCCCGTCCGTATCGGTGCCGTCCGACCGGATGGCGGCGTGTCGGCCTGTGCCGTCGACGCCGCACGATGCCGCGACCCGTGCCGGTCCTGCCACCCGCGCTCAGGTGGCGTCGTTGCGGAGCACCAGGATGGCGATGTCGTCGCGGGGCGCCTCGGTCGAGAAGCCGATCGCCGTCGAGCGGAGCCGGGCCGCGATCACGTCGGCCGAGTAGCCGGCCAGCGGGGCGGCGGCGTCGCGCAGCCGGTCGGTGCCGAACAGCTCCCGGCCGCGCCGCCGCTCGGTGACCCCGTCGGTGTAGAAGACCAGTGAGTCGCCCGGGTCGAGCGGCACCTCCGCCGTCGGGGAGGCGATCGAGTCGAGCAGGCCGAGCGCGGTGCCCCCGGTGCCGACGAAGCGCGCCCCGCCGCCCGCGGGCAGCAGCACCGGCCGGTCGTGGCCGGCGAGGTGCAGGGAGACGTCGAGCTGGTCGCCTTCGCCGGGGCCGACCGCCGCCAGGGCCAGCGTGCAGTAGCGCCCGCCGCCCCGCTCGAACAGCGTCTCGTTGACCCGGGCCAGCGCCTCCGGCAGCGGCTTACCGTCGCCCACCAGCACCCGGATGACGTCGCGGACCAGGCCGGTGACCGTCGCCGCCTGCACTCCCTTGCCCGAGACGTCGCCGATCACCACCAGCCAGCGGCCGTCCGGCAGGGGCACCACGTCGTAGAAGTCGCCGCCGACGTCGACGTCGCCGCCGGTCGGGACGTACTCGGCGGCGAAACCGATGCCCTCGACCACGGGCAGCACCGGCGGCAGCAGCGACTGCTGGAGGGTGTGCGCGACGCGCCGGCGCTCGGCGTGGATCCGGGCGTTCTCGATCGCCAGCGCCGCCCGCCGGGCGACGTCCTCCAGCACGGCGACCTCGTCCGGGTCGTGCCGGTGGCGCTGGTGCCGGCCGACGGCCAGCGTGCCCAGCCGCTGCCCCCGCGCGATCAACGGGACGGCGAAGCCCTCCATCGGCGCGCCGAGCGGCATCTGGGTGCCGTTGCGGGACGCCTCGCGCAGCCGGGCCTGGACCGAGTCCGGGCCGGTCTCCGCGAGCACCTGGTGCAGCTGGGGCAGCACCGACTCGTCGGCGTGGCTGGCCGCCGCCAGGCGGAGCCGGCCCCACTCGTCGGTCGTGTGCACCGCGCACCACTGCCCGAGCCTGGGCACCACGAGCTGGGGGACGAGCGCCATGGTCAACTCGACGTCCAGCGACTGCGCGAGCAGCTCGCTCGCCTCGGCGAGGAAGGTCAGCCAGGCCTGCCGGCGGACGTCCGCCCGGCGCAGCCGGTCGTTCTCCAGGTGCAGCGAGAGCCGCTCGGCCATCAGCACGGCCAGCGGTCGCGCGTACGCCGACGGCGCCGCGTCCAGCTCCAGTTCGCCGGCGTACGGCCGGTGCACGGCCAGCGCCACCCGGAGCAGCTCGTTGCCGGGCCGGGGTTGGCGGCCGTACCGGGCCAGCACCTGGGTGCCCTGCCCGTCGCCCCGGTCCAGCCGCACGACCCCGCCCGCCGCGCCGACCATCTCCGCCACCCGGGTGAGCAGGCTGGTCGCGAAGTCGGGCAGCGGGTCCTCGGCGTACGGGTCGGGGGTGGTCTGCATCAGCTCGCTCATGGCCCCGGCGCTCGGCGCGGAACTCTCCGGGGTCGCCGGTGCGCCGCCCCCGGCGGTCGCCGCGGCGGGCACCCCGGGGTGCCGGACGACCGTGGCCCGGCCGGGCAGGTCCAGCCGGAACCACACCCCCTTGCCGGTGGGCAGGTAGGTGGTGCCCCAGCGGCTGGCGAAGTGGTCGACCAGCAGCAGCCCCCGGCCGCGCTCGGAGACCTCGTCGATGTCGGTGGCGTCGTTGCGTACCCCGACGGTCAGCTCCTCCACCGGGCCGGCGGCGAAGTCGGACACGGTGACGGTGATCCCGACCGGGTCGGCGACCACCTCGACGTCCAGCTCGGTGCGGGCGTGCTCCACCGCGTTGGTGGAGAGTTCGGTGGTGAGCAGCATGGCCTCGTTGGCCAGTTCGTCCAGGTGGGCCTCGGTGAGGACGGACCGCACGAGGGCCCGCGCCGCGGCTGGCGTACGGCGGTCCGCGGGGAGCCGGACGCGCCGGACGTGCTCGTCTCGGCCCCCGGTCGCCGCGGGCCCCGCCTCCGCTGACACCCCCGTATCCTCCACCGCCACCCGCGCGGGTGCCAAGCCGATCCCCGTACGCGCGCCCCCGCCCTCCGCCCTCCCGCCTCGTCGATCATGCACTTATGGTGGGCGGTCGGCGACGTTCGACCCGTTTCGTCGGGCACCACGACTGCATGATCGGCCCCTTGGTCGCGGCCCCGAGGTGCGGTCAGGGGTGGTTCCGGGAGGGGTGGGTCGGGCGCGTGGACGTGGTGCGGGCGAGGCCACGGGCACAATGGTGGGATGGCCGGTGTCGGTAGGAGCCGGTGGCCCCGAGCTGAGCGAGGAATGATGACCACGAAACAGTCGGCGACCGTGGACCAGTCCGCGCCCGACCACGAGGCGCTCCTCGGCGAGCTGACCGAGGCGCTGCGGCGGGTGCGTCGGGGCGACCTGAAGGTCCGGCTGCCCCGCCGCGCGGGCCGGGCCGGCGAGGTCGCGGACGCCTTCAACGAGGTCGTGTCGCTCCAGGAGCGGCAGTACCTCGACCTGCGGCGGATCAGCCGGATCGTCGGCCGGGACGGCCGGCTCACCGAGCGCCTGGACGACGAGGGCCTGGACGGCTCCTGGGCCGAGGGGCAGCGGGCGGTCAACTCGCTGATCGACGACCTGGGCCGGCCGACCACCGAGATCGCCCGGGTCATCGTCGCGGTGGCCGACGGCGACCTCTCCCAGCACATGGCCCTGGAGATCGACGGCCGGCCGCTGCGCGGTGAGTACCTGCGGATCGGCCGCACGGTCAACACGATGGTCGACCAGCTCTCGTCCTTCTCGAACGAGGTCACCCGGGTCGCCCGGGAGGTGGGCACCGAGGGCAAGCTCGGCGGGCAGGCCGACGTGCGCGGGGTCGCCGGCACCTGGAAGGACCTCACCGACTCGGTGAACACCATGGCGTCGAACCTGACCGGCCAGGTGCGGTCGATCTCCCAGGTGGCGACGGCGGTGGCCAAGGGCGACCTGTCGCAGAAGATCACGGTCAGCGCCCGCGGCGAGGTCGCCGAGCTGGCCGACACCATGAACTACCTCACCGACACCCTGCGGCTCTTCGCCGAGCAGGTCACCCGGGTGGCCCGCGAGGTGGGCACCGAGGGCAAGCTCGGCGGGCAGGCCGACGTGCCGAACGTGGCCGGCACGTGGAAGGACCTGACCGACAGCGTCAACTCGATGGCGTCGAACCTGACCGCCCAGGTGCGCAACATCGCGCAGGTCTCCACGGCGGTGGCCCGGGGCGACCTGTCGCAGAAGATCACCGTGGCGGCGCAGGGCGAGATTCTGGAGCTGAAGGACACCGTCAACACGATGGTGGACCAGCTGTCGTCGTTCGCCGACGAGGTGACCCGGGTCGCGCGTGAGGTCGGCATCGAGGGCAAGCTCGGCGGCCAGGCCCAGGTGCGCGGCGTCTCCGGCACCTGGCGCGACCTGACCGAGAACGTCAACCAGCTCGCCGGCAACCTGACCAGCCAGGTGCGCAACATCTCCCAGGTCTCCACCGCCGTGGCGAAGGGTGACCTGTCGCAGAAGATCACGGTCGACGCCCAGGGCGAGATCCTGGAGCTGAAGAA
>NZ_JBHMIR010000024.1:0-98129 GCF_048060285.1 Micromonospora sp. LOL_025
GAAGCTAAGCCCTCCAGCGCCGATGGTACTGCACTCGGGAGGGTGTGGGAGAGTAGGACACCGCCGGACAATCATTCGGTTCAGGGTCACCCTTCGGGGTGGCCCTGAACTGCGTTACGGACCTTTCGTCGCCTCGGTCGGCGGCGCCGGACGTCTCACGTCCGGCTGCCGGCCCGCCCGCAGCGGAAACGGCGCGGGCGGGCCCGGCGGAAGCGTCAGCCGCGGGTCTGGATCTCCTCGCGCATGGTGCGGAACAGCCCGCCGGCGTCGTCGACGGAGCGGCCGGGGAACATCGCCATCACCACGCTGCCGTGGTCCGCCCACCCGCAGACCGCGAAGTCGCCGCCGTCGCCGCTGGTGGTGCCGCACTTCATCACGCCGCCGAAGCGCCCGGCGGGCACCTCGCGCAGGCCCGTCACCCTGCCGGTCTCGTCGGTCAGCAGGCGGAAGAGGCTGTCCAGGTCCCGCTCCGGCTGCCAGAGCAGGGTCGTGCCGCCGAAGACGAGCACCGAGCGCTTGTCGTCCGCGGGATCCCGGTAGACGGTGCCGAAGCTGCTGTCCAGGTCGATGTCGGCGGCGAACCCGCTGCGCAGGTAGTCGGAGGTGCTGCGGGCCCGGTCGCTGTCGTCGCGTACGAGGCCCGCCACCCGGTCCGGGGTGGCCAGGTCGGCGTCCTTCTGCTGGGCGACCCGCCAGCCGGCCGTGCCCAGCACCGCGGCCCCCGCGAGCCCGACCACCGCCGCCACGGCCCACGCCACCCGCCGGCGCCCCGACCGCGCGGCCCGCTGCTCCGGGGCGTTCTCCGGGTCCCGGTTGCTGAGCTGGATGGGCTCGTCGGTCAGGTCGATCGGTTCGGGCCCGTCGGCGACCGGGCGACCGGTGAGATGTGCGTCGGACATAGCCGACACCGTACGCGAACGGCAGGTGGCGCACGTCGGGTCCCGGGAAGCGCTCCGTAGACTTTCAGGGTGACCGAGAGACTGGATGCCCGACGCCCCGACGCCCCGACCCTTGCCGGCCAGTACCAGCCCGGCGAGGTGGAGCAGCGACGGTACGAGCAGTGGGTAGCCGCCGGCCACTTCCGGGCGTCGGCGGACAGCGACAAGCCCCCCTTCACCATCGTCATCCCGCCGCCCAACGTCACCGGCTCCCTGCACATGGGCCACGCGTTGGACCACACCGTCCAGGACGCGCTGGTGCGGCGCAAGAGGATGCAGGGCCACGAGGCGCTGTGGCTGCCGGGCATGGACCACGCCGGGATCGCCACCCAGAACGTGGTCGAGCGGCAGCTCGCCGGCCAGGGCCTGTCCCGGCACGACCTGGGCCGGGAGAAGTTCGTCGAGCGGGTGTGGCAGTGGAAGGCCGAATCCGGCGGGGCGATCCTCGGGCAGATGCGCCGCCTCGGCGACTCCGTCGACTGGGACCGCGAGCGCTTCACCATGGACGAGGGCCTGTCCCGGGCCGTCCAGACCATGTTCAAGAAGCTCTACGACGACGGGCTGATCTACCGGGCCAACCGGATCATCAACTGGTGTCCGCGCTGCCTGACCGCGCTGTCGGACATCGAGGTGGAGCACACCGACGACGACGGCGAGCTGATCTCGATCCGCTACAGCGACGACGTCGTGGTCGCCACCACCCGGGCCGAGACGATGCTCGGTGACACGGCGGTCGCCGTCCACCCGGACGACGAGCGCTACCGGCACCTGATCGGCACCGAGGTGGCCGTGCCGTTGACCGACCGGCGGATCCCGATCGTGGCCGACGAGCACGTCGACCCGAGCTTCGGCACCGGCATGGTCAAGGTGACCCCCGCGCACGACCCGAACGACTTCGAGATCGGCCAGCGGCACGACCTGCCGTCGCTGACGATCATGGACGAGCGGGGCGTCATCACCGCGCACGGCCCGTTCCAGGGCCTGGACCGGTACGAGGCGCGTCCCGCGATCGTCGCCGCGCTGCGCGAGCAGGGCCGGATCGTCGCCGAGAAGCGGCCGTACGTGCACGCGGTGGGGCACTGCTCCCGGTGCAGGACGACCGTCGAGCCGCGGCTGTCGCTCCAGTGGTTCGTCAACACCACCCCGCTGGCCGAGGCGGCCGGCGACGCGGTGCGTGACGGCCGGGTGAAGATCGAGCCCGCGGAGCTGGCCAAGCGGTACTTCGCCTGGGTCGACAACATGCACGACTGGTGTATCTCCCGGCAGCTCTGGTGGGGCCACCGCATCCCCGTCTGGTACGGCCCGGAGGGCGAGATCGTCTGCGTCGGCCCGGACGAGGAGCCGCCGACCGGCGAGGGCTGGCACCAGGACGAGGACGTGCTGGACACCTGGTTCTCCAGCGGCCTGTGGCCGTTCTCCACGCTCGGCTGGCCGGAGCAGACCCCCGACCTGGCGAAGTTCTACCCGACGAGCGTGCTGGTCACCGGCTACGACATCCTCTTCTTCTGGGTCGCCCGGATGATGATGTTCGGCCTGTACGCGATGGACGGCCGGCCGCCGTTCGAGACGGTGGCCCTGCACGGCATGGTCCGCGACCAGCACGGCAAGAAGATGTCGAAGTCGTTCGGCAACGTGGTCGACCCGCTGGACTGGATCGACCGGTACGGCGCCGACGCCACCCGGTTCACCCTCGCCCGGGGCGCCAACCCGGGCGGGGACGTGCCGGTCAGCGAGGACTGGTGCCAGGGCTCCCGCAACTTCTGCAACAAGCTGTGGAACGCCACCCGCTTCGCGTTGCTCAACGGCGCGCACACCGAGGGGCCGCTGCCGGCGGCCGACACGCTGTCGACGGTCGACCGGTGGATCCTGTCCCGGCTGGCGCACGTCACCGCCGCGGTGGACGAGCAGTTCGAGGCGTACGAGTTCGCGAAGGTCTGCGACCTGCTCTACCACTTCGCCTGGGACGACGTCTGCGACTGGTACGTGGAGCTGACCAAGCCGGTGCTCGCCGAGGACGGCCCGGCCGCCGAGGCCAGCCGCCGGGTGCTCGGGCACGTGCTGGACCAACTGCTGCGGCTGCTGCACCCGGTGATCCCGTTCGTCACCGAGGAGCTGTGGACCGCGCTCACCGGGGGCGAGACGGTGATGACGGCCGCCTGGCCGGTGGCCGACCGTACCGGAGTCGACGACGCCGCGGAGGTCGAGGTCGGCACCCTCCAGCGGGTGGTGACCGAGATCCGGCGGTTCCGTTCGGACCAGGGGCTGCGCCCGACGCAGCGGGTCGCCGCGCGACTCGACGGCCTCGCCGCCGCCGGCATCGCCGCGCACGAGCCGCTCATCCGTTCGCTGGTGCGGCTGGACCCGGCCGGCGACGGTTTCCAGGCCAGCGCGAGGCTCGCCATGCCCGGCGAGGTGAGCGTGGCCCTGGACACCCGCGGGTCGATCGACGTGGCCGCCGAGCGGGCCCGGCTGACCAAGGACCGGGCCGCCGCCGAGAAGGAGGCCGCGCAGGCCCGGGCGAAGCTCGGCAACCCGGCGTTCGTCGGCAAGGCGCCGGAGCCGGTGGTCGCCAAGATCCGCGACCGGCTCGCCGTCGCCGAGGCCGACCTCGTCCGCATCGACGCTGCTCTGGAGGCGCTGCCCTCGTGACCGACCGCACCGATTTCGCCGCCGTCGAGGCCGAACTGGCCGGCCGTGGGTTCACCCGCATGGCCTTCGAGCTGGACAAGATCGAGTCGCTGCTGGACCTGCTCGGCAGCCCGCAGCGGGCGTACCCGTCGATCCACCTGACCGGCACCAACGGCAAGACCTCGACGGCCCGGATGATCGACTCGCTGCTGCGGGCGTTCGGGCTGCACACCGGCCGATACACCAGCCCGCACCTGGAGAGCGTCCGCGAGCGGATCAGCCTGGACGGCGAGCCGGTGGACGAGGGGCGGTTCGTCGCCACGTACCGGGAGATCGAGCCGCTGGCCCGGCTGGTCGACGAGCGCTCGGCGGAGCCGCTGACGTACTTCGACATGACCACCGCCCTGGCCTTCGCCACCTTCGCCGACGCCCCGGTTGACGTGGCGGTGGTCGAGGTGGGCCTGGGTGGCGCCGAGGACGCCACCAACGTGATCCAGGCCGGGGTGTGCGTGCTCACCCCGGTCGGGCTGGACCACACCGAGTGGCTCGGCGACACCATCCAGGACATCGCGCTGGCCAAGGCGGGCATCATCCACAAGGGCTCGACGGTGATCTCCGCGGCGCAGGAGGAGGAGGCCGCCGGGCCGATCCTGGAGCGCTGCGCCGAGGTCGGCGCGACCATCGCCCGGGAGGGCGCCGAGTTCGGGGTGCTGCGGCGGGCGGTCGCCGTCGGCGGGCAGGTGCTCACCCTCCAGGGCCTCGGCGGCGTCTACGAGGAGGTGTTCATCCCGCTGCACGGCGCCCACCAGGCGCAGAACGCGGCGATGGCGCTGGCGGCGGTCGAGGCGTTCCTCGGCGCCGGGGCGAAGCGGCAGCTCGACGTCGAGGCGGTCCGGGAGGGCTTCGCCACCGCCAGTTCGCCCGGCCGGCTGGAGCGCGTACGCAGCGCGCCGACCATCCTGCTGGACGGGGCGCACAACCCGCACGGGATGGCCGCCACGGTCGCGGCCCTCCAGGAGGAGTTCGCCTTCAGCAAGCTCGTCGCCGTGGTCGGCGTCCTCGCGGACAAGGACGCGGCCAGCCTGCTGGAGCTGCTGGAGCCGGTGGTCGACCAGGTGGTGGTGACCCGCAACAGCTCGCCCCGGGCGCTGCCGGCCCGGGAGCTGGCCGCGCTGGCGGCCGAGGTCTTCGGACCCGACCGGGTGGAGGTGGCCGAGGAGATGCCGGACGCGATCGAGGCGGCGGTGGCGATGGCCGAGGAGGACGTACCGGGGGAGCTGAGCGGGGTCGGGGTGCTGGTCACCGGGTCGGTGGTGACGGTGGCCGACGCCCGTCGGCTGCTGAAGCGATGACCGGGCCGGAGCGGGTCACCGCGGGCGACGACCGCCCTGCCGGCGCGGCCGACGGCACCCCCGACGGGCGACCGCCGCGCCGTTCCGGGCTGCGCAACCCGGAGCGGGCGGTCCGTGGCCTCGGTGCCGGCACGCTCAGCCTGGAGGCGCTGGTGCTGGTGCTGGCCATCCAACCCATCCGGGTGGTCGGCGGCGACCTCGGCGGCGCGGCGATCGGAGCGGTGGTGGCGCTGGCCGTGGCGGCGGTGCTGCTGGCCGGCATGATGCGCCGGCCGTGGGCCTGGCACGCCGGCACCGCCCTGCAGGGGCTGCTGATGCTGGCCGGCCTGCTGCACTGGTCGCTGCTGGTGCTGGGCGTCGTCTTCGCCCTGGTGTGGGCCTACGCCCTGCACGTGCGCCGGGTCATCCTGGGCTGACGGGTCAGGCCTCGGCGCGTTCCCGCCACTGGGTGAGGGCGATGCCGTGGCCGTCCGGGTCGCGGAACGCCGCCGCCCACACCTCCAGCTTCGTGCCCCGGTTGACCACCCGGGGGGCGTACGTGAACCGGACGCCCGTCCCGCGCAGCCGCTCGTACGCGGAGCCGATGTCGTCGACCTCGAGGTTGACGTGCACCAGCCGGCGGCTGATCGGCGCCGCCTCGGTCACCTCGCGCAGTACCAGGCGGGTCGTGCCGGAGGCGAGGACCGCGTTGCCGGAGCCCCGGTCGACCTCGGTGAAGCCCAGGTCGCGGTAGAAGTTGAGCGAGCGGGGCAGGTCGGTGACCAGCAGGGTCAGCCCCACCCCGGCGATCGGCGCCCCGAACTCGTCGCCGGCCGCCGCGGTCTCCCCGGCCTCCTCGTCGACGTCGGTCGCCGGGCCCGGACCGAAGATCGCCTCGTCCAGTTCCTCCGGGCTGATCCGCTCGTCGCGGATCCGCTCGCGCGGCGGGGCGGGATCGTCCAGGGGCAGGTCGAGCGGATCCGCCGGCGCGGGCGGGTCGAGGCGCTCGCCGGGCGCGTCGAACCGCTCCTCGGCGGGCGGCCGGGGCGTCGGGGTGGCCCGGCGCGGCAGGGTGCCGGTGGCGGGCTGCTCGACGAGCGTGCCCTCCAGCACGACCGGCCCACCCGGGCGCTGGTGCATCACGACGGGCTCGCGCTCCTCGGGCCGCCCGACCCGGTCCCCACCGAGCGGATCGCCCAGCGGATCCCCGACGGGGTCGCCCAGCGGATCGCCCACCGGCGCCCGGAAGTCGTCCCGGAAGTCGTCCCGGAAGTCGTCCCGGTAGTCGTCGCGGAAGTCCTCCCGGAAGTCGTCGTCCGGCGCCCGGTCCGCCCACGGCGGGGCCTCCTGCTGGATCAGCACGTCGTCCAGGGGCTCGGCGCCCGCGTACTCGGGCGGCAGGTCGGTCGCGACGGCGGCGGCGGTCTCCGCGTGGGTGGGCACGTCGTCCCAGAGCACCCGCACGTGGCGCTGGTCGTCCAGGGCCACCCGGATCGGCAGCGTCTGACCCAGCGACGGCCACTTCGCCACCGGCACCCTCGGCTCGATGATCTTCTTGGACCGGGGTGGCAGGCCCGGGGCGTCGATCACCAACTGGAGCTCGCAGCGGCCGAAGGCGTACTGGGTGGGCGGCTCGGAGGCGCTGTGCACGTGCCCGACGCCGACGACCCAGGTGCGACCGCCCCCGCGCACCGTGGCCAGCGCGATGGCCAGCACCAGCAGGGCGACCCCGAGCGCCACGATCGCCCAGCTGGTCATGCCGAGGCCGAAGAGGACGACGAAGGTGGCCACGGTGCCCAGCACCGCGGCGATCAGCTTGCGTACCGGTGCGATGGGCCGGTTCCCGCCATTCGCCACAGTGGACCTCCCGAGGGTCAAGGGCCAGGCTAGGCCGGATCGGCCGCCGGAGGAAGGACCGGCCGCCGCGCCGGTGCCGGGACCGGGTCGCTAGGCTGACCGTACCCAGCCCGGCCGTCTTCCGCGCACAGGAGGAACCCAGCGTGTCCAGCAGCAGCCCCGATGAGCGCACCCTCGTACTGATCAAGCCCGACGCGGTCCGCCGCGGGCTGGTCGGCGAGGTGATCTCCCGCTTCGAGCGCAAGGGGCTGCGGATCGACGCGATGGTGTCCCGGACGATGGACGCCGCGCTGGCCGACGAGCACTACGCCGAGCACGTCGACAAGCCGTTCTACCCGCCGCTGAAGGACTTCATGACCGGCGGCCCGCTGGTGGCGCTGGTGCTCTCCGGCGACCAGGTCATCGACGTGGTGCGCGGGCTCGTCGGCGCGACCGACGGGCGGCGGGCGGCCGCCGGCACGATCCGCGGCGACCTCTCCCTGTCCAACCGCGAGAACCTGGTGCACGCCTCCGACTCCCCGGACAGCGCGAAGCGCGAGATCGCGCTCTGGTTCCCTGAGCTGGTCTGACCCACCCGCCGCCGCGGGCCGGTGCGCGTCGAGCGCACCGGCCGCCTGCGTCGCGTCGCGGACCGTCACACGTCCGTGGGGAGATCGGTGCGGCAGGTCACGGCGATCCGGTTCCACACGTTGATGGTGGCGATCGCCACCAGCAGGTCGGCGAGTTCCTTCTCGGACCACACCTTCGCCGCCGCGTCCCAGACGTCGTCGGGCACGCCGTGCTCGCCGAGCCGGGTGACCGCGTCGGTGAGCGCCAGCGCGGTCCGCTCCCGCTCGTCGAAGAACGGCGCCTCCCGCCAGGCGGCGACGGCGAAGAGCCGCCGGTCCGACTCGCCCGCCGCCAGCGCGTCGCGGCTGTGCATGTCGACGCAGAACGCGCAGCCGTTCAGCATCGACGCCCGCAGCTTCACCAGCGCCAGCACGGTGTGCCCGACGTTCGCCCGGACGTACTTCTCCAGCCCCAGCACGGCCTGGTACGCCTGCGGTGCCACCTCGGCCACGTTGATCCGTTGCATGACGGCCCTCCTCGGTCCGGTCGGTGTTGACATCCACACGACGGTGCGCGGAGGCGCGGCGTGACACCGGCGGACGTGAGCCCGGTCACGCCGCCAAGGCGGCCCGGCGGGGCGGGTGCGGAGTGTCCGGCGTCGGTCGTCGCGGTTACTCGGCGGCGGTCCCCGTGGGTGGTCGGGTAGCCTTGACGGTCGTAAGGCGATGACCCGGCCATCACCGGTGAGCCTCCGGAAGAACAGCCGGTTCGCCCGGCCCAGTAGAACCGGACGGGTCCGGCCCGTCACAGCCGGCCAACGAGCGGGCGGTCGATCCTGGCCGCCAAGCGGGGTGGTACCGCGGGCCTGCCCGGGGGCGCCGTCGAGGCGTACCCGAGAAGGCTCGTCCTCGCAGACCCACACGAACAGTGAGCTGCGCGAGGAGAGCGACCCCCGATGGTCTATCCGTTGCACGACCCGACCGCCGCCGGCGTCCCGGCAAGCCCGGACCTGCCCGCGGTCGAGCGCCGGGTCCTGGAGCACTGGACGGCCGACAAGACCTTCGAGACCTCCGTCGAGGCCAGGCCGGCCGGCGACCAGGGCAAGAACGAGTACGTCTTCTACGACGGCCCGCCGTTCGCCAACGGCCTGCCGCACTACGGCCACCTCTTCACCGGCTACGTCAAGGACGTGGTGCCGCGCTACCAGACGATGCGCGGTCGCCGGGTGGAGCGGCGCTTCGGCTGGGACTGCCACGGCCTGCCCGCCGAGGTGGTCGCCGAGAAGCAGCTCGGCATCACCAGCAAGGCGGAGATCCTCGACCTCGGCGTGGCCCGGTTCAACGAGGCGTGCCGCTCCTCGGTGCTGGAGTTCACCCACGACTGGGAGCGCTACGTCACCCGGCAGGCCCGGTGGGTCGACTTCGCCGACGACTACAAGACCCTCGACCTGGACTACATGGAAAGCGTCATGTGGGCCTTCAAGACCCTGCACGACAAGGGCCTGGTCTACGAGGGCTTCCGGGTGCTGGCGTACTGCTGGCGCTGCGAGACGCCGCTGTCGAACACCGAGACCCGGATGGACGACGTCTACCGGGACCGGCACGACCCGACGCTGTCGGTCTGGTTCGCGCTGACCCCCGACGAGAGCGCACCGGAGCTGGTGCGCGGGCCGGTGCGGCTCGGCGTCTGGACCACCACGCCGTGGACCCTGCCGTCCAACCTGGCGCTCGCCGTCGGCCCCGACATCGAGTACGCGGTGCTGGAGCGCGACGGCCAGCGGTACGTCGTCGGGGCGGCGCGGCTGGCCGCGTACGCCAAGGAGCTGGAGGGGTACGAGCAAATCGGCACCGTCTCCGGCCGCGACCTGGCCGGGCGCCGCTACACCCCGCTGTTCGACTTCCTCGTCGAGCAGGCCGGCCCGAACGCCTACCAGGTGCTCGGCGCGGACTTCGTCACCACCGAGGACGGCACCGGGATCGTCCACCTGGCCCCGGCCTTCGGCGAGGACGACCAGAACGTCTGCAACGCGGCCGGCATCCCCACGATCGTCACGGTGGACGACCACACCCGGTTCACCGGGCTGGTGCCGCCGTACCAGGGCGAGCAGGTCTTCGACGTCAACAAGCCGGTGATCCGGGAGCTCAAGGAGCGGGGGGTCGTTCTCCGGCAGGACACCTACACCCACTCCTACCCGCACTGCTGGCGCTGCGACACCCCCCTGGTCTACAAGGCGGTGTCGTCGTGGTTCGTCGCGGTGACGAAGTTCAAGGACCGGATGGTCGAGCTGAACCAGCAGATCAACTGGACGCCGGGGCACATCAAGGACGGCTCGTTCGGCAAGTGGCTGGCGAACGCCCGGGACTGGTCGATCAGCCGGAACCGGTTCTGGGGCTCGCCGATCCCGGTGTGGAAGTCCGACGACCCGAACCACCCCCGGGTCGACGTCTACGGCTCGCTCGAGGAGATCGAGCGCGACTTCGGCGTACGCCTGGGCGACCTGCACCGGCCGGCGGTGGACGACCTGGTCCGCCCCAACCCGGACGACCCGACGGGCAAATCCATGATGCGCCGGGTGCCGGAGGTGCTGGACTGCTGGTTCGAGTCGGGCTCGATGCCGTTCGCCCAGGTGCACTACCCGTTCGAGAACCGCGACTGGTTCGAGCACCACTACCCGGGCGACTTCATCGTCGAGTACATCGGCCAGACCCGCGGCTGGTTCTACACCATGCACGTGCTGGCCACCGCGCTGTTCGACCGGCCGGCGTTCCGCAACTGCCTCAGCCACGGCATCCTGCTCGGCTCCGACGGGCGCAAGATGTCCAAGAGCCTGCGCAACTACCCGGACGTCTACCACGTGTTCGACGCCTACGGCTCGGACGCGATGCGCTGGATGCTGATGTCCTCGCCGGTGCTGCGCGGCGGCGACATGGCGGTTACCGAGCCGGGCATCCGCGACGCCGTCCGGCAGGTGCTGCTGCCCCTGTGGAACGTCTGGTACTTCTTCTCGCTCTACGCCAACGCCGACGGGCACACCGCGACGAGAAGGACCGACAGCACCCACCTGCTGGACCGGTACGTGCTGGCGAAGACCAACGAGCTGGTGTCGACGGTCCAGGAGCAGATGGACGCGTACGACATCTCCGGCGCCTGCGCCACCGTGCGGTCCTACCTGGACGCACTGACCAACTGGTACGTGCGCCGCTCCCGGGACCGGTTCTGGTCCGGCGACGCCGACGCCTTCGACACCCTGTGGACGGTGCTGGAGACGCTGTGCCGGGTGGTGGCGCCGCTGGCGCCGCTGACCGCCGAGGAGATCTGGCGCGGCCTCACCGGGGAGCGGTCCGTGCACCTGACCGACTGGCCGTCCGCCGGGGAGTTCCCGGCCGACCACGACCTGGTCGCCGCGATGGACGCCACCCGGGAGGTCTGCTCGGCGGCGCTGTCGCTGCGCAAGGCCAAGGGCCTGCGGGTGCGCCTGCCGCTGTCGACGCTCACCGTGGCCTCGCCCGTCGCGGCGCAGCTGCGGCCCTTCGGCGACCTGGTCGCCGACGAGGTCAACGTGAAGGCGGTGGAGTTCACCGACGAGGTGGCGGCGTACTGCCAGCAGGTGCTGACCGTGGTGCCGCGCGCGCTCGGCCCCCGGGTCGGCAAGCAGGTGCAGCAGGTCATCAAGGCGGTCAAGGCGGGGGAGTGGGAGCTGGTCGACGGCGCCCCGGTCGCCGCGGGCGTCACCCTCGCCGAGGGCGAGTACGAGCTGCGCCTGGTCGCCGCCGACGCCGAGCACTCCGCGCCGCTGCCCGGCGGCGAGGGCGTGGTCGTGCTGGACACCGAGGTCACCCCCGAGCTGGCCGCCGAAGGGCTGGCCCGGGACGTCGTGCGGGTGGTGCAGCAGGCCCGCCGCGACGCCGACCTGGACGTGTCGGACCGGATCGTGGTGGCGGTGTCGGCAGCCGAGGAGGTGCGCGCGGCGGTGGCCGCGTACACCGACTTCGTGGCCCGGGAGGTGCTGGCCGACTCCGTCGACTTCGCCGACGGGGTGGACGGCTTCACCGGGGAGGTCGGCGAGGGCGAACGGGTGACCGTGGCCGTCCGCAGGGTATGAGTCAGTGAGACAGGGGTGGTCCGGCGGTGCGCCGCCGGACCACCCCGCCGGCCCTGACACGCCCGCTCACCAGGCGGTCGACCCGCCACCCCGACAACGCCCCGTGGACCCGTCGGTTACCGTGACACCGCCTGTTCGCACACACTCCGCGGAGGACCAGTGCCCCTGCTCTACACCATCGGCAAGCTCACCGTGGCGCCCGCGCTCCGGCTGGCCTTCCGTCCGACCGTGGAGGGGCTGGAGCACATTCCGGACACGGGGGGCGCGATCTTCGCGGGCAACCACCTCTCGGTCGCCGACGAGTTGTTCCTCGGCACGGTGGTCCCCCGGCACCTGGCGTTCTGGGCCAAGTCGGAGTACTTCAAGGGCACCGGCCCGAAGGGCGCCCTCTCCAAGTACGTGCTCACCGGCCTGGGCGCCATCCCCGTCGAGCGGGCCGGCGGTCGCGCGGCGCTGTCCGCGTTCGACGCCGCCATCCCGGTGCTCAAGGCCGGCGACCTGGTCGCGGTCTATCCGGAGGGGACCCGGTCGCCGGACGGCCGGCTCTACCGGGGGCGCACCGGCGCGGCCCGGCTGGCCGTGGCGGCCGGCGTGCCGATCATTCCGGTCGGCATGACCGGCACCGACAAGGCCCAGCCCATCGGCACCCGGGTGCCCCGTCCCGGCCGCGCCAAGATCA
Organism: Micromonospora sp. LOL_025; assembly: GCF_048060285.1. Classification (NCBI taxonomy): domain Bacteria; kingdom Bacillati; phylum Actinomycetota; class Actinomycetes; order Micromonosporales; family Micromonosporaceae; genus Micromonospora; species Micromonospora sp. LOL_025. Next base: position 12,085 of record NZ_JBHMIR010000024.1, read on the forward strand.
CCATCCGCTTCGGCAAGCCGCTGGACTTCACCGGCCGGCCGGACGACCGCACCTCGCTGCGCGAGATGACCGACGAGGTCATGGCCGAGATCCAGAAGCTCACCGGCCAGGAGTACGTGCCCCGCTACGCCCCGCCGCGCGCGCACTCCGCCACCCCGGGCGACGCCCCGGCCTGATCCGGTCACGGGCCGGCCGGAGCCGCGCACGCCGCGGTTGACGCTACAGCCCGAGGCCCCGGCCAATGATCTCCTGCTGCCGCTGCTCCGGTGTCGACGGCGTGGAGCCGGCCGGGCCGCGAGGTCCCTACTTCTGGTTGGTCGTGACCATCTGCTCCCGCAGGGTGCCGAGCAGGGTGGCGCTGTCGTCGAGGGAGAGCCGGGTGAAGACCGCGGTGGCGATGCTGCCGTGGTCGACGGAGGTGCACACCACCACGTCCTGGCCGTCGGCGCGGCCCACCGCGCAGCGCTGGTGCCGGCCGCGTACGCCGGTGTCGACCACCTGGGCCTCGCCGAGGGAGTACTGCCCGGTGAGCCGGGTGATCTCGTCCTCCGCGTCGGACTCCGGGGTGAACCGGAAGCCGGTGCCGCCGAAGATCGTCACCCGCTTGCCGGCGGGCGTGGCGTAGACGCCGGCGAAGGTGTCCTCGGCCAGCCAGTGCGCCTTGCGTACGTCCGCCTCCAACTGCTTGGCGGTCGCCTTGCTGGAGTTGTCGTCGCGCAGCCGCAGGTCGGCCATCTCGGCCGGCAGGCTGGCCTCGGCCGGGTACTGCGACGCCATCGGCACCCCGTAGTAGGCCGGGCAGCCACAGCAGCAGGCCAGCATGAGCAGCAGGACCCACGGCCAGCGGCGACGCCTGCGGACGGGCGTGGGAGCGTACCCCCTGGGGGCCTGCTGGCCGGGCGGCGGCCCGGCCGGCGGCGCCGTCGCCCGACGCTGCCTCGGCGGCGCGGGCGGCGGAGGCGGGGGTGGCGCCGGCCGGGCCGGGGCGGGCGCCCGGGAGGCCGGCGACGGGGAGACGGGGTACGACGCCGGCGGCGGGGAGACGGGGTACGCCGCCGGCGGCGGGGCGGCCGGGTACGCGACCCGGGGCGGCGTGGGACGCGGTGGCTCCGGCGGCGCGGGGGAGTGCACGGGTGGCGCCGGCGGCCCGGAGTACGGCCGGGTCGACGGCGCGGCGGGGTAGGGCAGCGTCGGCGGGGGCGGCGGGGGCGGCGGCAGGTCCCACCCGCCGGTGTCCGCGTCCGCCCACGGGTCGACGGGGGTGAGGTGCTCGGGCTGCTCGGGCGGAGGCGCCGGCACCGGGGGGATCTCGGCCGACTCGCCCCAGGTCCGCTTGCGCGGCTTCGGCGGGGGAACCGCCGCCGAGCCGCTCCACCGGGGCGCGGACGGCTCGGCCGGTCGCTCGTCGGCGGGGAACATTCGCGTGCCCTGCGGCCCCACGGCCGGTGGCTCGTCGCCGGGGAACATCCGGGTGCCCTGCGGCCCCACGGCCGGCGGGCCGTCGTCGGGCAGCAGGCGGGTGCCCTCCGGGCCGGTGCCGGCCGGCCGCCCGGGCCCGGTGCCCCGGGTGCTCTCCGTCCCGGCGTCGCCGGCGTCCTGCGGCGCGGAGTCGCCCGTGGCCGGCTGTGCGGGGGCGTCGCCCGAGCCCTGCGGCGCGGTGGCGTCGCCCGTGTCCGGACGTGCGGTGGCCTCACCGGCGCCGTGCGGCCCGGCGTCGTCGGTGTCCTGCGCGACGTCGGTCGTCGCGGTCGGCCCGGGATCGTCGGTGGGCAGCTCACGGGTGCCCTCCGGGCCCGTGCCGCCGGCGGGGGCGGGTGCTGCGGGGGAGGTCGGGGGCTCCTCGGTGACCGCCGGATCCGGACCCTGGTCCTGACCCGGGGGGCTCCCGTCGGCCGGCCGGTCCGTGCCCGGCTGCGGCTGCGGCATCGCGGCAATCTCCTCTCGCGCCGGTCCGAGGTTAGTACCGACGCGCCAGCGGGGCGATTCCGGCCACCGTCGTCGCCGGCGCCGGGAGGGGCCGGACGGGCCTCGCGCGCGGCGCCGCGACGTGCCCGCGACGGCGGTGGCCGGCATGCCCGGGGCGCGGCGACCGGCGACCCGGGGGCGCGGTGACCGGCGTGCGCGCGGTGGCCGCCGCCGGGCCGCGTACCCTTGGGCATCATGAGCGTCCCGTCCACCACGCCGCGCCCCGCCGCGGCCAATTCGGTCTGGCCCCGGCTGGAGCCGCTGCTGCCCCAGGTGACCAAGCCCATCCAGTACGTCGGTGGCGAGCTGGGCGCGGTGGTCAAGGACTGGGACGCGGCGGCCGTGCGCTGGGCGCTGATGTACCCCGACGCCTACGAGGTCGGCCTGCCCAACCAGGGCGTGCAGATCCTCTACGAGGTGCTCAACGAGCTGCCCGACGTGCTCGCCGAGCGGACCTACGCGGTCTGGCCGGACCTGGAGAAGCTGATGCGCGCGCACGGCGTGCCGCAGTTCACCGTCGACGCGCACCGCTCGGTGCGCGACTTCGACGTCTTCGGCGTCTCCTTCTCCACCGAGCTGGGCTACACCAACCTGCTCACGGCGATCGACCTGGCCGGCATCCCGCTGCTCGCCGCCGACCGCACCGACGCCGACCCGGTGATCGTGGCCGGCGGCCACGCCGCGTTCAACCCGGAGCCGATCGCCGACTTCGTCGACGCCGCCGTGCTCGGCGACGGCGAGGAGGCGGTCCTGGAGATCACCGGGATCGTGCGGGAGTGGAAGGCCGAGGGCTCCCCGGGCGGGCGCGACGAGCTGCTGCTGCGCCTGGCCCGCACCGAGAGCGTCTACGTGCCGCGCTTCTACGACGTCGACTACCTGCCCGACGGCCGCATCCAGCGGGTCGTGCCGAACCGGCCGGACGTGCCGTTCCGGGTGCACAAGCGCACGACCATGGACCTGGACGCCTGGCCGTACCCGAAGAAGCCCCTGGTGCCGCTCGCGGAGACCGTGCACGAGCGGTACGCGGTGGAGATCTTCCGGGGCTGCACCCGGGGCTGCCGGTTCTGCCAGGCCGGCATGATCACCCGCCCGGTACGCGAGCGCTCCATCACCACCGTCGGGCAGATGGTGCGGGAGGGGCTGGAGTTCTCCGGCTTCCACGAGGTGGGCCTGCTGTCGCTGTCGTCGGCGGACCACTCCGAGATCGGCGACATGTGCTCCGGCCTGGCCCAGCAGTACGAGGGCACCAACGTCTCGCTCTCGCTGCCGTCGACCCGGGTCGACGCGTTCAACATCGACCTCGCGCAGGAGCTGTCCCGCAACGGTCGGCGCACCGGCCTGACCTTCGCCCCCGAGGGCGGGTCGGAGCGGATCCGCAAGGTCATCAACAAGATGGTGTCGAAGAAAGACCTGATCCGCACCGTCGTCACCGCCTACACGAACGGCTGGCGGCAGGTGAAGCTGTACTTCATGTGCGGCCTGCCCACCGAGACCGATGAGGACGTCCTCGAGATCGCGGACATGGCCCACGAGGTCATCAGGGCCGGCCGGGCCGCCACCGGCTCGAAGGACATCCGCTGCACGGTCTCCATCGGCGGGTTCGTGCCGAAGCCGCACACCCCGTTCCAGTGGGCGCCGATGGAGCGGCCGGAGGTCATCGACGGCCGGCTCAAGATGCTCAAGCAGGCGATCAACGCGGACCGGTCGCTCGGCCGGGCGATCGGCTTCCGCTACCACGACGGCGAGCCGTCGCTGATCGAGGGCCTGCTCAGCCGGGGCGACCGGCGGGTCGGCGCGGTGATCCGCCGGGTGTGGGAGAACGGCGGCCGGTTCGACGGCTGGAGCGAGCACTTCTCCTACCAGCGCTGGGTGGAGGCGGCGACCGAGGTGCTGCCGACCTTCGGGGTCGACCTCGACTGGTACACCACCCGCCAGCGCGACGAGCTGGAGGTCCTGCCCTGGGACCACCTGGACTCGGGCCTGGACAAGGACTGGCTCTGGCAGGACTGGCAGGACGCGCTCAGCGAGTACGAGCAGGACGACTGCCGGTGGACCCCGTGCTTCGACTGCGGCGTCTGCCCGTCGATGGACACCGAGATCCAGATCGGCCCGACCGGGAAGAAGCTCCTCCCGCTCACCCCGATCAACGGTCTGAAGCTCCCCACCGGCGCCGAGCAGTAGCCCTCGGCGCACGGCGGGCGCCGCCCGCCGTGCGCCGGGTCGATCATGTGGTCATCGTCAGCGGCACGCGAGTCGCGAGCAGTGCCGTCACGATCAACCGGTTCCGACACGAGGAGCACGACGATCAGTAGGAAACCACAGCCAGAGGGCGGCCAGGCACCCGTCGTGCAGCGGGTCCGGATCCGGTACGCCAAGCGCGGCCCGCTGCGTTTCACCTCGCACCGGGACTTCGCCCGGGCCTTCGAGCGGGCGCTGCGCCGGGCGGGCGTGCCGATCGCCTTCTCCCAGGGCTTCACCCCGCACCCCAAGATCTCGTACGCCAGCGCGGCCCCGACGGGCGTGGCGAGCGAGGCCGAGTACCTGGAGATCGGCCTCCGCGAGCAGGTGGACCCGGCGGAGCTGCGCGCCGCGCTGGACGCCGCCCTCTCGCCGGGTCTCGACGTGCTCGACGCCGTCGTGGCCGCCGGCGGGAGCCTTGCCGACCGGATCGAGGCGTCGCACTGGCGCATCGAGCTGCCCGAGGTCGACCCGGCCGTCCTGCAACGGGCGGTTTCCGCCTTCACGGCCGCCGAGGAGGTGCTGGTCGAGCGGATGACCAAGCAGGGCCGGCGCACCTTCGACGCCCGGGCCGCGGTGATCCGCATCGATGTGATCGCGTCGCCGGAGACGCCTTCCGGGGCGCCGGCCGTACCGTGTGCGATACTCGAACTGGTCGTGCGGCAGGTCACCCCCTCCGTGCGGCCCGATGACGTCCTTTCCGGCCTCCGCGTGGTGGCCGACCTGGAGCCGCCGGTCTCGCCGAGGGTGATCCGGCTGGCACAGGGCACGCTGACCGCGCAGGATGCGATCGCGGATCCGTTGGACGCGGACCGCGACGGGGCAACCATCGGTGAACGCTGACCGTCGGTCGACGTTCAGGTAGGCAGACTTCGGCGGTCGCGCACCCTGCGCGCCCGGCGGAAACACTTTTGCGGCGACCCTGCGTGGCAGCGCTCACCCGCGCCCGGGGCAGCCAGAACTGGAGAACGTCCATGCTCGAGAACGAGCCCGAGGGCGGCGAACGGACCGGTTCACAGCCGGCCGACGAAACCGCCGACAACAGCACCGTCGAGAACGCCGCCGGGGCGGAGAACGCCGCCGGGGCGGAGAACGCCGCCGGGGCGGAGAACGCCGCCGGCACCGCCGACGGCGGGGCCGAGCAGGCCCCGGCCGCGCCGGTCCGACGGCGTACGACCCGGCGGCGGGCCACGCCGCTGAACCAGCCGGAGCAGACCGAGGTGCCGGTCGAGGCGTCGACGGCGCCCGTGCCGGGCAGCGGCGAGGCACCCCAGGCCGAGGTGTTCGCCCCCGTCTCCGGCGACCTCGACGCCGCCCCGAAGGCGACGCGCCGCCGCCGCAAGGCCACCACCGCGAAGGCCGCCGAGGACACCACCGCGACGTCCGACGAGGCCGCCGGGCAGGCCCCCGAGGTCACCGCGCCGCCCGCCGCGCAGGCGCCGGTCGCGGCGGACCAGGCACCCGCCGAGCCGGCCGCGCCGCCGGCCAAGGCGACGCGTACCCGCCGGAAGAAGGCCGCCCCCGCCGCGGCCGAGCCGGCCGCGGAGACCCCGACCGACGTCGCCGGGCCGACCGTCGGGGCCGCGGAGCAGCCGCCGGCCGCCGCCGGCATCGAGCCGGAGGCCGGCACCGGGTTCGGCGCCGCCGCCCCGCCCGCCGCCGTCAGCGGCGCCGAGAGCCGTTCCGGCGAGGTCCCGCCGGGCGTGGCGGTCACCCCGCCCGCCGAGGAGGAGCCGACCGAGGCGGTCGAGCCGGCCGTCGAGCCCGAGCCCGAACCGGCCGTCGAGCCCGAACCGCGCACCCGCCGTCGGCGGGCCGCGCTCTCCGCGCCCACCGTGCTGTTCATGGCCCCGCAGCCGGAGGACGTCCCGGTCGCCCGGGTCGTGGCGCCGGCCCCGGAGCCGGAGCCGGAGGAGCCCGCCGCCGAGGAGCCGGCCGAGCCGGCGCGCCGCCGCCGGCGCGGCCGCCGTGACGTCGAGGCGGTCGAGGCCGTCGAGCCCGAGGAGCCGACCGAGGAGGCCGAGGAGGCCGCCGAGGACGAGGACGAGGACGAGGACGAGAGCGCCGCGGCCCGCCGCCGGCGTCGCCGTGGTCGCCGCGGCCGTGGCCGGGGCAAGGGCGGCGCCGAGGACGCCGAGGACGAGGAGTCCGAGGAGGCCGCGCAGGCCGAGGCGGAGGAGCCCGAGGGCGACGAGGACGAGGAGGCCGAGGGCGATGCCCTGACCCGTCGCCGCCGTCGTCGCCGCCGCCGGGGCGCCGGCGACGTCGAGGCGGGCGCCGACGACGGCGTGCCGACCGTCGTCAAGATCCGCGAGCCGCGCAAGACCGTGGACGAGGTGCAGGGCGTCTCCGGCTCCACCCGGCTGGAGGCCAAGCGGCAGCGCCGCCGCGACGGCCGCGAGCAGCGCCGGACCCGGCCGCCGATCCTCAGCGAGTCGGAGTTCCTGGCCCGCCGCGAGGCCGTCGACCGGGTGATGGCGGTACGCCAGCGCGGCGACCGGACCCAGATCGCCGTCCTGGAGGACGGGGTGCTCGTCGAGCACTACGTCACCCGCAACTCCTCCGGCACCATGGCCGGCAACGTCTACCTCGGCAAGGTGCAGAACGTCCTGCCCAGCATGGAGGCGGCGTTCGTCGACATCGGGCGCGGCCGCAACGCCGTCCTGTACGCCGGCGAGGTCAACTGGGACACCACCGGCCTGGAGGGGCGGGCCCGCTCGATCGAGCAGGCGCTGCGCTCCGGCGACTCGGTGCTGGTGCAGGTCACCAAGGACCCGATCGGCCACAAGGGCGCCCGGCTGACCAGCCACATCGCGCTCTCCGGCCGGCACCTGGTCTACGTGCCCCACGGCAACGCCTCCGGCATCAGCCGCAAGCTGCCCGACACCGAGCGCAAGCGGCTGCGGGACGTGCTGAAGAAGCTGGTGCCGGACGGCGCGGGCGTGATCGTCCGGACCGCCGCCGAGGGCGCCAGCGAGGACGAGCTGGCGCGCGACGTCAAGCGACTCCAGGCGCAGTGGGAGGACATCCAGGCCAAGGCGGCCGAGGGCGGCGCCCCGGTGCTGCTCTACGAGGAGCCGGACCTGGTCATCCGGGTCGTCCGGGACCTGTTCAACGAGGACTTCCGCGAGCTCGTGATCGAGGGCGAGCAGTCGTACGACATGGTCGAGTCGTACCTGTCGCACGTCTCGCCGGACCTGGTCGCCCGGCTGCGCCGGCACGTCGGTGCGGCCGACGTCTTCGCCGAGTACCGGATCGACGAGCAGATCATCAAGGGGCTGGACCGCAAGGTCTTCCTCCCCTCGGGCGGGTCGCTGGTGATCGACCGGACCGAGGCGATGACGGTCATCGACGTCAACACCGGCAAGTACACCGGCTCCGGGGGCAACCTGGAGGAGACGGTCACCCGGAACAACCTGGAGGCGGCGGAGGAGATCGTCCGCCAGCTCCGGCTGCGCGACCTCGGCGGCATCGTCGTCATCGACTTCATCGACATGGTGCTGGAGTCCAACCGCGAGCTGGTGCTGCGCCGGTTGACCGAGTGCCTGGGCCGGGACCGCACCAAGCACCAGGTCACCGAGATCACCTCGCTCGGCCTGGTGCAGATGACCCGCAAGCGGATCGGCGCGGGCCTGCTGGAGGCGTTCAGCGAGACCTGCGAGTGCTGCAAGGGCCGGGGCCTGATCATCCACACCGAGCCGGTGCCGGAGAAGCCGCGCTCCGGCGGTGGCGCGGGGGAGAAGGTCAAGGCGGTCGCCTCGGCCGTGGCCGCCCCGGCGGTGGCCGAGCAGGGCACCGGCCCGTCCCGGCGGCGGGCGCGCAAGAGCGCGCCGGCCGAGCGCACCGTGGCGGAGGTCACCGAGACCGACGCCGCCGCGGACACCGACGCCGACTACCACGACACGATGGGCTACGACCTGTCCCGCTTCGAGGCGGACACCGCCGCCGCGCCCGAGGTCGCCGACAGCCAGACGGGCGAGTCGGCCCGGCTGGCCGCCCCGGACGATCCGGACGCGCTCTCCGACGCCGACGGCGACGAGTCGGAGGGCGGCTCCGGCCGGCGCCGCTCCCGCCGCAGCGGCGCGCGGCGGCGTACCCGGCCGTGAGCGGCTGACCGACCCGGCGTGTGACAGGGCCCCTTCCCGGTGATGTCCGGCGGGAGGGGCCCTGTCGTATGGTCGATCCCCGGCCACGATCGGCCGCCTGCGGTCAGGAGAAGAACGATGCGCCGTCTGCTCGCCGTCACCGCGCTCACCGCTGCCCTGCTCGCCGGCGCCGGGTGCGCGGCCGAGCGCCCGGAGCGGGCCGGCCCATCCGCCGGCGCGCCGACCGGTGGCGCCACGCCGGGCGGGCCCACCGGCGCCGGGCCGGGGGCCGGCAGCGGGGCGGCCGGCGGCAACGCGCCCGAGGTGTGTGCCGCGGCACAGCGGGCCGGCGAGACGGCCGTGCGGACGTACGTCGAGGAACTCGGCAAGATGGTCGCGGCGGTCGGAGCGGACGACGCCACGGCGGCCCGGACCGCCCGGGACCGCATCTCCACCGCGCTGACCGACTGGCGCAGCACGCTGCGGCGCGAGTCGACCCGGGCCGAGGACGCGCAGCTCAAGACCCTTCTCGCGGACATGGCGGCGGAGGTCGGCACGCTGGGCACCGACGTCGACTCGATCGACGAGACCGAGCTGGACCGGCTCCGGCAGCGCCTCGACCAGCTCTGCGCCCGCTGACCGGCGGGGCCCGGTTTGGGCGTCGGCCCTCCGATGGCGTACGCTGGCCTGCGGTGCACTTTGGTGTACCGAGTTCTCGCGTGCCCGCGCCGCCGTGCCTCTGCTACCCGGCGAGCCGCCGCGGGAACACCCGCCAGCAGCCTCAACGACAGGGAGTCCGCCTCCGATGTACGCGATCGTCAAGACCGGCGGCAAGCAGTACAAGGTCGCCGAGGGCGACGTGATCGAGGTCGAGAAGCTCGTCGGTGCCCCCGGCGACGCGGTGAAGCTCACCGCGGTGCTCCTCGTCGACGGTGACGACCTGGTGACCGACGCGGCGAAGCTTGCCAAGGTCGCGGTGTCCGGCGAGATCGCCGCGCACACCAAGGGCCCGAAGATCCGGATCCACAAGTTCAAGAACAAGACCGGCTACCACAAGCGCCAGGGTCACCGCCAGCCGTTGACCCAGGTCAAGGTGACCGGCATCTCCAGCGGGAAGTAGGTCGTCCTCAGATGGCTCACAAAAAGGGTGCGTCCAGCTCGCGCAACGGTCGTGACTCCGCGGCCCAGCGGCTCGGCGTGAAGCGCTTCGGTGGTCAGGTCGTCAGCGCGGGTGAGATCCTCATCCGTCAGCGTGGCACCAAGTTCCACCCCGGTGACCTGGTCGGCCGCGGCGGAGACGACACGCTCTTCGCGCTGGCCGCCGGTGCGGTCCAGTTCGGCACCAAGCGCGGTCGCAAGACCGTCAGCATCGTGCCGCAGCAGTAGTCTTCCGGCGAAGCGGGCCGCGGACCTCGTGTCCCGGCCCGCTTCGCCTTTTCTCGTGCGGGGCGTGGACCTCGCTGGAAGGATTGACGCCCGTGGCGACGTTCGTTGACCGGGTCGTCCTGCACCTGCAGGCCGGCGATGGCGGGCACGGTTGTGCCTCGATCCACCGGGAGAAGTTCAAGCCGTTCGGTGGCCCCGACGGCGGCAACGGCGGGCACGGCGGCAGCGTGTCCCTGGTGGTCGACCCGCAGGTGACGACGCTGCTCGACTTCCACTTCCGCCCGCACGTGAAGGCCGAGAACGGCAAGGGTGGCGCCGGCTCGAACCGGGACGGCGCGAACGGGCGCAACCTCGTGCTCAAGGTGCCGAACGGCACCGTGGTGCAGGCCCCCGACGGCACGGTCCTGGCCGACATGGTCGGTGAGGGTACGACCTTCGAGGTGGCCCGGGGCGGGCGCGGCGGCCGGGGCAACGCGTCGCTGGCCAACGCCCGGCGCAAGGCCCCCGGCTTCGCGGAGCTGGGCGAGCCCGGCGAGCAGCTCGACGTGGTGCTGGAGCTGAAGAGCGTCGCCGACGTCGGGCTGGTGGGCTTCCCGTCGGCCGGCAAGTCGTCGCTGATCTCGGTGATCTCCGCCGCCAAGCCGAAGATCGCCGACTACCCGTTCACCACCCTGGTGCCCAACCTGGGCGTGGTGCGGCTGGACAACCACACCTTCACCGTCGCCGACGTGCCCGGCCTGATCCCCGGGGCGGCCACCGGCAAGGGCCTCGGCCTGGAGTTCCTGCGGCACATCGAGCGCTGCGCGGTGCTGGTGCACGTCATCGACACCGCCACCCTGGAGCCCGGCCGGGACCCGGTCGCCGACATCGACACCATCGAGGCCGAGCTGGCCGAGTACGGCGGCCTGGCCGATCGTCCCCGGCTGGTGGCGCTCAACAAGGTCGACGTGCCGGATGGCCGGGACCTTGCCGAGATCGTCCGCCCCGACCTGGAGGAGCGCGGTTTCCGGGTGTTCGAGGTCTCCGCGGCGACCCGGGAGGGGCTCAAGGAGCTCATGTACGCCATGGCGGAGCTGGTGGAGCAGGGCCGCAGGGCCGCACCGCCGGCCGAGGCGACCCGGATCGTGATCCGCCCCCGGGCGGTCGACGACGCCGGCTTCACCATCGAGGCCGCCCCGGACGGCGCCTGGGTCGTGCGCGGCGTCCGTCCCGAGCGGTGGGTGCGGCAGACGAACTTCGACAACGACGAGGCCGTCGGCTACCTGGCCGACCGGCTGGCCCGCCTGGGCGTCGAGGAGAAGCTGGGCAAGGCCGGCGCGGAACCGGGCGACCTGGTCCGGATCGGCGAGCGGGAGTTCGACTGGCAGCCGACCCTCTACGCCGGGGCCGACTTCATCCCCGGCAACCGGGGCACCGACGTCCGGCTGGAGGAGAAGTCCACCCGGGCGTCCGCCGCGGAGCGGCTGGCGGCCCGCAAGGCCCGTCGGCAGCGCCCGGAGGACGACGTCGAGGGCACCGACGCCGACGTCTCGGACGACGTCGACCCGTCGGCCGGGGGCGGCTTCGACGAGGCCGGCCCGGCCCGGGACGCCGGCCCGTCCGGCGGGGCGGGCCCGTCCCACGGGCTCGGCGTCTCCCGCGCCGCCACTGAGGACGACGCCGAATAGCTGGTCGCGCTCCGTGAGCGGGTCGACTGCCGGAAACCTGTCCGAAATCCCCGCCGCCTAGCGTGGCCTGATGCTGATCGAGTCCCGCCCCGCCACCGATCCGGAGATCGACGTCCTGGTCACCGCCCAGCAGCGCGAGCTGCGGGCGGCAGACGGCGGGCTGGACGGCCAGGCGACCGTCACCCACGACGACATCCGCTACCTGGTGGTGGTCGCCGACGGGCGGGCGGTCGCCTGCGGCGGGATCCAGGCGCTCGACGCCGGCACCGGCGAGGTGAAGCGGATGTACGTCCGCCCGGCGTACCGGGGGCGGGGCATCGCCCGGCAGTTGCTGACCGCGCTGGAGGAGCTGGCCTTCCAGCAGGGGTACGCGGTCCTCCGCCTGGAGACCGGCACGTACCTGCCGGCCGCGATCGGGCTCTACACCTCCAGCGGCTACGAGCCGACCCCGGTCTACGGCGAGTACGTCCGCAACCCGTACAGCGTCTGCTTCGCCAAGCGGCTGCGGGTGCCGGCCTGACGGCGGCCGGACGGTCAGTCGCCGGTGTGCGCGTGCGCGGCGGTGACCGGCTTCGACTCCGGCGACGCGTGCTGACGCAGGAAGATGCTCAGCACGATCAGCGTGCCGACGGCGAGGAACTCGCTCTGCCAGTTCTGCATCGACTGGAACCAGAACTCGCTCGTGCCGAGGAACGCCCACACGCCGATCGGCGGCGCGCCGCTCTGCAACGCCTGCTGCTCGTTGTAGTCGGCGGTCCCGCCGAGCAGGTGGCCGACGAACGAGCCGGCGAAGATCAGCAGGAGCGCGATGGAGAGGCTGTTGCGGTAGACCGCCAGGGGCAGCCCGCCGGCGCGTACCGGCCAGGGGGAGTCCGGGGTGGCCCGCCGCTCGTCGTCCTCGGGCCGGTCGGTCTGCCCCACCGGCTTCGACTCCGCCGAGCCGCGCTGCACCAGGTAGGCGGTGAGCAGGACGTAGCCGCCCATCTGGAGGAACTCCGACTCCCAGTTCTCGAAGACCGACTCGATGAAGTGCCCGCTGCCCAGGTACGCCAGCCAGCTGGTCGGGGCGACCCCGAACTCGGCCAGCTCCTCGTTGCGCGTCTGCCAACCGAACACGCTCTGCAGCACCAGGAAGACGAGGAACGCGCCGAACATCGCCACGGTCAGGGCGTTGTCGCGCAGCCACTTCGGCATGAGGACCTCCTCGTCGACGCACCTCCGACCTCCCTGCCCGGAGTGCGCGCCGGACAAACGCCGCGACGTGGGGCCGGTCAGGGGCGGTCGAAGGGGTCGTCCAGCCGGGTGCCCGTGCCCACCTGGTTGGAGAGCAGCAGCCCGAGGGCGAGCATGCCGAAGCCGAGGACCAGGTGCAGCCAGTTGTCGGCGTCGTTGACCGGGATGAAGTTCGCGGCGCTCTCCCGGTCGATCGCGAAGCCGTACAGCCACAGGCCGAGGTAGAGGGCGCCGCCGCCGGCGAGGAAGATCCGGGCCCCGGCGACGCTGCGGGCCAGCACCAGGCCGGCCAGTCCGAAGCCCAGGTGCAGCGCGTTGTGCAGGATCGACACCTGGAACAGGCCGAGCAGCCGGGCCTCGGAGTGGTGGCCGGCGAACGTCATGTCGTCGTAGCCGGTGGTGATGCCGGGGATGAATCCGAGCACCCCGATCAGGGCGAAGACCCCCGCCGCGGCCACGGCGGCGAGCTGCACCTTCGGCTTCGGGCCCGGCGGGCCGCCGCGTGCGTTCCGTGCCATCGATTCACCTCCGTGGACCCGCGGAACGCCCTGCCCGCGGCGCCGGCCCGGAGAACCGGCGTCACTGCGTGCGACGACGCCGTCACCCTGACCCGACGATCCTCCATTTTGTAGACCCGCGGCGGCGGGGCGCAGGAGAAGTCACGAACGAGGTATGGAACCGGCGACGCAGGGTAGGTCAAGAGATGCGATGGCAGGAACGGCCGACGCATCCCCCCAGCACAGAACCGCGGAGACTTTCCGAGCGGAAGGGAAATCATGACCTACGATCTGTCACCCACGACTTCCACGTACGGGCAGGAGTCGAGCAACGGCGGCGGCGTTCGCGAGCAGGCCCGTCAGGTCGGCTCGGAGGCCAAGCAGGCCGGCGGCGCCGTCGCCGAGACGGCCAAGGAGCAGGGCCGGGAGGTCGTCGGCGAGGCGAAGCTCCAGGCGCGCAACCTCTACGGCGAGGCCCGCAGCCAGCTCGCCAGCCAGGCCGGCGACCAGCAGCGGCGCGCCGCCGGTGGGCTCCGCTCGCTGGCCGACGAGATGCGCTCGATGGCCGAGCAGGGCGGCCAGGCCGGCCCGGTGAGCGAGATCGCCCGCCAGGCCGCCGACCGGGTGCACGGCGTGGCCGGCTGGCTGGAGCAGCGCGAGCCCGGCGACCTCATCGCCGAGGTGCGCGACTACGCGCGTCGCAACCCGGGCACCTTCCTGGTCGGCGCCGCCGTGCTGGGTGTGCTCGCCGGCCGGCTGACCAAGAACATTTCGGCCGCCGGCGACGGCCAGGGCGGCAACGGCTACCCCGCGTACGACTCGGGCGCCGGCTACGACCCGGAGCGGACCGCTGTCATCCCGACCCCGCCGGCCCCGCGTGCGGTGCCGGACGCCGTACCGCCGGGCGGCTACCTCGACCCGACCCCGGGCGCGTACGCCGACCCGCAGACCACCACCAGCTACGCCGACCCCGCCGGTGGCGTCGGTCAGCCGCTGCCGCCGGTGAGCCAGACCGACCCGCTGCCGGGCGTGCCGTCGACCGGGACCACCCGTCCGTGAGCCCACGAATCACCCGAAGGGAGGCGGCGGCATGAGCATGCCGACGCAGGGGGCGGGGCTCGACTCCGGTTACCACCCCCACGACGCGGACGAGGTCAGGGGCAGCTCGATCGGTGAGCTGATGCGCCAGGTCACCAGCGACCTGTCCACCCTGATGCGGCAGGAGGTCGAGCTGGCCAAGGCCGAGATCCGCCAGGAGGGCAAGAAGGCGGGCAAGACCGCCGGCTTCTTCGGCGGCGCCGGCTTCGGCGGCTACATGGTGGCCCTCTTCCTCTCGCTGGCCCTCTGGGCCGGGCTGTCCAACGTGATGGACGCCGGCTGGGCGGCGCTGATCGTGGCCGTCATCTGGGGCGCGATCGCCGCGGTCCTCTACTCGAAGGCCAAGAAGAGCGCGGAGCACATCCGCGGCCTCAAGCAGACCAACGACAGCGTGCAGCGGATCCCCGACGCGCTCAAGCCCCACCCGCAGGAGGTCACCCGATGAGCACCGACCCGGACCAGATCCGCCGGGAGATCGAAGCCACCCGGAACAACCTGAGTTCCGACGTGGACGCGCTGGCGTACAAGGTCAGCCCCGCCCGCATCGTGGACGACCGCAAGCAGCGGGCCCGCAACGCACTGCAGAATGTGAGGGACAAGGTGATGGGAAGCGCTTCCGACCTGGGTCACAGCACCAAGCACGGCGCCCACGCGGTGGGCGACCACGCCTCCTCGGCGGCATCGACCGTGAGCGACAAGGCCCACTCGGCGGCCTCGACGGTCAGCGACGCCGCCCAGCGGGCGCCGCACGTGATCCGGCAGAAGTCCGAGGGCAACCCCCTGGCCGCCGGCCTGATCGCCTTCGGTGTCGGCTGGCTCGCCTCCTCGCTGATCCCGGCGACCCGCCGCGAGCAGCAGGTGGCGTCGCAGGTCAAGGAGAAGGCCGGCGAGCACGCCGGGGTGGTGAAGGAGAAGCTGGGCGAGGTCGCCAGCGAGCTGAAGGAGGAGCTGCGCGAGCCGGCGCAGCACGCCACCCAGTCGGTGCGCTCCACCGCCCAGGACGCGGTGCACGCCGTCAAGGACGACAGCCGGTCGGCCGCGCACGACGTGAAGGACCACGCGCAGCAGTCCCGCGAACAGGTGCGGTACTGACCAGCCCGATCACCGTACGCCGCAGCTCGTGGCCACTCCCGGAGCATCCTCCGGTCAGTGGCCGCGAGCTGTCGTGTGCGTCCCGGGCGCGTCCCGTCGTGGGCGCGGGGGCGGGTCGTCAGCGCAGGTGGCGGCGGAGGGTGCGTTCGAAGTGGGCGGCGCGCCGCACCCGGCCGCCGGCGTAGCGGACCCCGCCGAAGAGCAGGCGCCGGCCGACGGCGAGCCAACCGCACACGCCGCGCTCCAGCACCCAGAACGGGGCCGCCAGGGCGGTGCCCGGCGGGAAGACCGCGGTGCCCCCGCCCCGGCGCCGGCCCACCTCGGCCAGCGTCACCGTGGTCACGGCCGCCCCGAGCAGCAGCCCCGGTCGCCGGGCCGCGACCGCCGCCGCCAGCGCCGGCAGGACCGCGAGCGAGGCCACCAGGCGGGCCGGCTGGGCCAGGTCGTCGTACGCCTGGCGGACCCGCTGGCCCAGGAAGTGGGCGGTGTCCGGCGGCAGCCGGCGTACGTGCAGCCAGGGGGGTGCCGCCTCGGTCCCGCCGTACGCGCGCACGGTGCGGATCAGCTCCAGGTTCTCGAAGAGCACGTCCGGGTCGTACCCGCCCATGGCGAGGAAGGTGCTCCGGCGTACCGCCAGGGTGCCGGGGTAGTCGGCGCCGAGCGCCCGGTTGAGCAGGGTGCGCCCGGTGTCCCACCACGCGTGCCAGGGCAACGGGTCGAAGTAGTTCTGCGGCCGGACCAGGTCCACCCGGTCGAGCAGCCGGTGCACGGCGAGCAGCGCCGCGCCGTCGTAGCGGACGTCGTCGTCGGCGATCACCACGTGCTCGTGCCGGGCCGCGCCGACGCCGGTGAGCACCCCGGTCACCTTGCCGTTGACGCCGCGCAGGGCGGGATCCGGCCGCAGGTGCCGGACCAGGCCGCGCCAGACCCGCGCGTGCCGGGCGAACACCTCCGGGGGCGACCCGTCGACCACGGTCACGTCGACCCGGGTGCTCAGCCGGCGCAGGTACCCGGTCAGCTCGGCCAGGCCGGCGTCGTCGGTCCAGCGCAGCGGCAGCACGTACGCGACGGGAAGCCGGCGGTCGTCGGCGTTCCCGGCCGTCGGCGCGCCGGTGCCGCGCTCCTCGCCGCCGGGAGCGGCACCGGCCGGGCGGGCCGGGGCGCTCACGCCTGCTCCGGGCGGCGGTAGACGGACACGTGCTCGCGGCTGTGGTCGGTGAACGGCCGGCCGCCCCAGTCCTCCCACCGGTGCTCGCGGCGCAGCCCGGCCAGCTCGGCCATCAGATCCAGCTCCGCCGGCCAGGCGTAGCGGTGGTTGGCGGGCAGCAGGTGCACCCCGCCGTTGGTGAAGCGGACCTTCGTGGTGGTCATCCGCTGCTCGGCGGGGTGCAGCAGGGCCGCCTCCAGCAGCACCACGTCCTCCGCGACGCGCACCGGCCGCAGCGCGCCGCCCGCGCGGAAGGCACCCGGGTCGGGCACCCACGCCTCGACGACGAACCGGCCGCCGGGGCGCAGGTGGGCGGCGGCGTTGCGGAAGACGGCCACCTGGGCGGCCTGGTCCGGCAGCGCGAAGATCGTGTTGAACGCGAGCACCACCAGGGCGAACTCGCCGGGCACCCGGGTCTCGGCGAAGTCGCCGACGGCCACCTCGACGGCGTCCCCGCCGGGCTTGGCGCGCAGCCCGGCGGCCATCTCCGGGGAGCCCTCGATGCCGGCGACGGTCAGTCCCCGCGCGACCAGCGGCAGGGCGAGCCGGCCGGTGCCGATGCCGAACTCGCACACCGGGCCGCCGTCGGCGAGCGCGGCGAGGCGGTGCACCGCCGCGTCCGGTGTCAGGTGCGCGTACGTCTCGTCGTAGACGTCCGCGGCGTGCCGGCCGTACTCGCTGGCGTCGAAGGACACGGTGCCTCCCGGTGGTGGTGGGTGCCCGCAGCAGGTGCCCGGTTATCGGCCGGGCAAACCGGTACGTCGTTTCGGTCGGGCGGTCCCGGGTAGCGCAACTGGTGCGGGTGGTCCATCCCCGGGCACCCGGGTGGAGGAGACGTGATGACCAGCAACGGAACGAGGTGGGCGCTGCTCGGTGCCACCACCGTGACCGTGGTCGGCGTCGGCCGGGCGGTGGCCCGTCGACGACGCCGGCGCCAGCCCGAACGCCGCGACGGCTGGTACGTGGTGCGGCGCGGGGTGACGATCGACCGGCCGGCGGAGGCGGTGATCGGCTTCTGGACCGACCGGGAGCGGATGGACCGGGCGTTGGCCGAGTGGGCGACGCTGGAGCAGCTCGGCGACGACCGGTGGCGCTGCGTGGCGCGGGATCCGGCCGGTGGGGGCACCGAGTGGCGGGCCGAGATCACCGTCGAGGGCCCCGGGCGGCTGCGCTGGCGGGTCACCGACGGGCCCGAGCAGGAGGGCACGGTCCACCTGACACCGGCGCCGCAGGACCGGGGCACCGAGGTCCGCGCCGAGCTGCGGTGGCGCTCCGGGCCGCTGCGCCGGGCGTTCGGACTCCTCGGCGGCGACGACCCGGACCTGGCTCTGCGGGACGCGCTGCGTCGGGTGAAGGCGCTGGTGGAGTGCGGCCAGGTCATCGACACCCGGCGGGACCCGTCCGGGCGCGGGCCGGCCCAGGAGAAGGCGACCGACAAGGTGCGGGAGAAGCTGAGGACGGGAGGACGGGCGTGAGGGCGCTCTGCTGGGAAGGCGTCGGCAAGCTGGCCGTACGCGACGTGCCGGAGCCGCGGATCCGCGCCGAGGGCGACGTCATCGTCAAGGTCGGCGCCAGCAGCGTCTGCGGCTCCGACCTGCACCTGATCAACGGCTTCCTGCCGGCGATGCGGGAGGGCGACGTCCTCGGCCACGAGTTCATGGGCGAGGTCGTGGAGACCGGCCCCGGCGTACGGCGGCTGCGCGTCGGCGACCGCGTCGTGGTCGGCTCGGTGGTGGCGTGCGGCGGCTGCTGGTACTGCCGCACCGAGCAGTACTCGCTCTGCGACAACTCCAACCCGCAGCCGGTCTTCACCGAGAAGCTCTGGGGGCACTCGCCGGCCGGCATCCTCGGCTACTCGCACGCCGCCGGGGGCTACTCCGGCAGCCACGCCGAGTACGTGCGGGTGCCCTTCGGCGACATCGGGGCGTTCACGGTTCCCGACGGGGTGCCCGACGACTCGGTGGTGTTCGCCTCCGACGCGATGCCCACCGGCTGGATGGCCGCCGACTTCTGCGCGCTGAAGGGCGGCGAGGTGGTCGCCGTCTGGGGCGCCGGCGGGGTCGGCCAGATGGCGGCCCGGTCCGCGCAGCTCCTCGGCGCCGAGCGGGTGATCGTGATCGACCGGCTGCCGGAGCGGCTCGCCACCGCCGCCGACCGGCTCGGCGTGGAGACGGTCAACTACGCCGAGACCGACGTGCTGGAGGCGCTGCGGGAGATGACCGCCGGCCGGGGCCCGGACGCGTGCATCGAGGCCGTCGGCATGGAGTCGCACGACGTCGGGCCGGTGTACGCGTACGACAAGGCGAAGCAGACCGCCCGGATGCAGACCGACCGCCCCACGTCGGTCCGGCAGGCGATCATGGCCTGCCGCAAGGGCGGCACGGTGAGCATCGTCGGCGTCTACGCCGGCCTGGTGGACAAGTTCCCGCTCGGCGCGGCGATGAACAAGGCGCTGGTGCTGCGGATGGGGCAGATGCACGCCCAGCGCTACATCCCGATGCTGCTGGACCGGATCGCGGCCGGCGAGATCGATCCCGGCTACCTGGCCACCCACCCGATGCCGCTGGAGCAGGGCGCGCGGGGCTACGAGATGTTCGAGAAGAAGGAGGACGGCTGCCTGCGCAGCGTCCTGCACCCGGCCTGAGCGCGCCACGACCGCACCGCCCCGGGAGCCGGCGAGGTCCCCGGGGCGGTGCCGTGTTCAGGCCGTGCGGCGGACGTTGGTGATCAGGAACCGGCTCGGCGGCAGCGCCGGCATCCGGTGCAGGCTCACCGCCAGGTCCTGCGGCGGCACGTCGTACCGCATCGTCGTGGTCAGGTTCGTGACCGCCCGCTTCATCAGCTCGATCGTGATCCACTCGCCGGCGCAGCGGTGACCGGTCAGGTGCTCGCCGCCGCCCTGCGGCACGAGGGCGAACGGGTCGCCCCGCCAACCGGTGAAGCGCTCCGGCCGGAACCGCTCCGGCTCCGGCCAGAGCGCCGGGTGGTGGTTGGTGCCGTACAGGTCGAGCAGCACCCGCCGGCCGCGCGGGAAGTGGTAGCCCTGCCAGTCGAACGCGCGCCGGACCCGGGCGGCGGCCACCGGGAAGAAGGGGTAGTAGCGGCGTACCTCCTGCACGAAGTTCTCGGTGGCCTCGTCGCTCTCCCGGACCCGTTCCCGCCAGGCCGGGTGGTCGTGCAGGGCCAGCGCGGCGAAGACGACGAAGCGGTCGACGGCGACCGTGGGACGCAGCACGTTGAGCAGCTCGACGGCCGCGATCCGCCGGGGGAGCAGCCGACCGTGGGCGTCGCGGTGCTCGGCGATCACCCGCAGGGCGCTGCCCTCGGGGGCGGGGAGGCTGCCGGCGCGCTCCCGGTCGACGATCTGGCCGATCCAGCGTTCGCCCCGGCGGCGGCCCCACAGGCCACGCCAGTGCTGAGGGCCGAGGGCCGCCGGCCCCTCGATCATGGCGTGCAGTTCGGCGGTACGCCGGTCCACCTCGGAGTCCGCGAGCGGTACGCCGGCCCAGGCGCAGACCGCGCGGGTCAGCATCCGGCCGACCTCGTCGTAGAGCACCACCGGCCCGCCCGACTCCCAGGACGGGACGCGGGCCCGCCACTCGTCGTCGAAGTGCTGCGCGAGCTGCCGGACCGCGGTCGGCGTCATGATCGACATGAACATGGCCTTGCGGTCGGCGTGCTCCGCCCCGTCGAGGCCCTGCACGCCACCGCGGCCGGTGAGGGTGCGCTGCGCCCGCTTCGGCATGGCGCCCGCCCGGACGAAGCGCTCGGTGTCGTAGAAGAGCTCCGCCGCCGGCCGGCCGCGCAGGCAGATGGTGGGCTCCAGCAGCAGTCGGGCCTGGAAGATGTCGGTGCCGTGGCGGTCGCAGCGTCGGCCGACGAAGCGGTAGCCGTCGCGCAGGAACGCCACGGAGCTGTCCGGGCTGCGCTCCGTCGGGATGGTCGCCATCGGGCCTCCTGACCGGGGTGGCGGCCGTTTGCCGGCCGGGTCCTGTCCGTACCTCTGCGTCTACCCAGGCCGGCGTGGCTGAACCCCGTGCCCGCGTCGGGCGGGCGGCGCCGAGGGGTGCGGGGAGGGGCCAGCGGACGACGCGTCCGCTGGCCCCTCCCAGGGACGCGGAGAGCTGGTTTTCTCGGGGGAGCGGTCCGCCGGTCCGCCGCCGGCAGGACACCGGCGGCGGCCGGGACGGAACGCGGGCGGTCCACCCGAGGACGCGGCCGCCCACGATCGCCACGGGGAGGACACATGCGTGACAACAGGCCGGCGTACTGGCGGCAACGGCAGGCGCGGGAGGCGCTCGGCGCGGCCGGGGAGGTCGCCGGCGCGTCGTTGATCGCGCCGCCCCGCCGCTCGGCCCGGCCGGACCGGTTCTTCACGGTGCATCTCGGCTTCACCGCCGCCGACCTGGCGTCGGCCCGGGAGTTGGCCGTCGGGTACGCGGAGGCGCTGAGTCTGTTGCGGCCCGAGGTGGCCCTGGGCGCGTCGGCGCTGTCGCCGGCCGAGGCGTGGCAGCAGGCCGAGCGGTTGTTCTGCGGCGCGTCCGGCCCGGACGGCGAGCGCTGCGCCGACGTCGCCGGCCATCCCGGCTTCCATCACGCCCCCGGGCCGGGCGGGCTGGGCTGGGGCGACGGCGATCAGCCCGCCATTCGCGATCATTGATGCGGCAGCCGCGCGTACGGGCGACCGGGCCACCTCACCCGTACGCGCGGCTGTCGGATATGCGTCGGGAATCTGGATCCGGGACCGGCCATCGCATTTGCCGTCACCGAAAAAGCGCTGTGCTGGGAATCCCGCGTGCGGCTAGTTCGGACAACAAGATCCCCTGCTGAGGAATTGATCTCAATCCCGCGCGGGAGCAACCCGTTCGTCGTTCGTCCGTTTTGTTGTCATTCAAGGGCCCAATTCGCGCCGCCTCCAGTGCCGAAAGGTCAGACCCGATCACCAATGCCGGGAGTGCTTCGTTTGTTCACCGAGGCAACCGCGCCAGGTGAACGGGGGGTTAACTCCCCACCAGGCGGAAACGACCGCTCCTGCGAGTTCGGGGGAATCGCACATGCACGTGATGCTGGCCTGGTTCGCCGACGACAATCTGTCGGAGAGCGCCCGGCGCGCCGCGAGACATCGCTTTGAAACGGCCGTCGCCGACGTGGTGCCCGACAGTTTCGTACGACACGAATTCGGGGCCGACGACTGGGGCGTGACGGTCCTGCACCGCAGCGACCAGGGCCCCTACCGATGGCCGGTGGTCGACACCGCCGGGCCGGTCACCGCCGTGTCGCTCGGGCTGCCCGTGGGTGTCGACGTGACCGGCGGCCCGGCGGCGCTGGCCGGACGCCTGCTGGCCGGCGAGGAGGTGCACCGCGAGGTGGTGCCGCCGTTCGGCCTGCTGGCCCTCGACGCGGGCGGGAACTTCGCCCTGCAACAGGACTGGATCGGCATGTGCCGGGTCTTCACGGGCGGGTCGGGCGGCCTGACCGCCTTCTGCACCCGGCCCAGCCTGCTGGCCGCGTTCCTGCACGGCGACCTGCGGCCCGACCTGGACGGCTGGATGTCGTACACCCTCTGCGGGCACTTCGGCGGCGACAGTTCCCCGGTGCGGGGCGCCCGACTGCTCCGCCCCGGCGAGCGGGTGACCGGCCGCCGGCGCGACGGCGGCGGATGGCAGCTCAACACCACCACGAGGTACGCCACCGACGACGTGGTGCGGGACGGACTGGCGGCGCAGGGTCGACCGGTGACCGAGCTGCTGGACCGCGCCGCCGACGCCATCACGACCACCGCCGCCAGCATCCACGGCCTGTACGACGAGGACATCACCCTCGGGCTGTCGGGCGGGAAGGACTCCCGGCTCATCGCCGCGTCGCTGATCGCGGCCGGCCGGACCCCGAGGTTCCTGACCAACGAGGACACCCGCGCCGAGGGCGAGGTCGCCCGCGAGCTGGTGCGGATCCTGCGCGACAAGCGGGGACTGCATCCCGAGCACACGCTCCGGCTCGCCGGGGCGCGGGCCAACGTGCTCGGGACCGGCCTGCACGAGCGGGCCCGGCGACTGCAACGGCTGACCGATCACCAGTTCCCCTCCAGCTACCTGGTGCGCCCCGCCGGCCCCGGGCGCCTGGTCGACCAGGCCGGCCCGGCCACCTTCACCGGTGCCGCCGGCGAACTCGCCACCGAGTACTGGTATCCCCCGGAGGGCGACGACGGCGACCCCTCCCCGCAGGAGACCGCCCTGGCCCGGCTGCTGAACGCCGTGCCGACGGGCGTCGCCGACGCGGCCGTGGTCACCGCGGAGCGGGAGAGGATCGGCGGCCTGCTCGACCACGGCAGCGGGCTCGGCCTGCACGACCTGCGCCTGGTCGACTACATCTACCTGGTGGAGCGGGTCCGCCGCTGGTACACCTCCGCCTACGCGATCGGGATGGTCACGCCGTTCCTGTCGCCCGGCTTCGTCGCGGCCACCTTCGCGTTGACTCCGCGGCAGAAGCGCGAGCGGCTGATGCACACCGGGCTGATCGCCCGCCTGGTGCCCGAGTGGGCGCAGGTCCCGTTCGTCAGCGTCTCCACCGGCCCGTCCACCGCCACCCGGGTGTGGGAGGGCGACGGCCTCCAGGCCATGGCGGAGCTGCTGGACACCGCGCACGGCCCGCTGACCCGGCTCGTCCGCCGGCCCGCCGTGGAGAAGGCGCTCCGCACCGCGGCCCGCGGCGGCCGGCCCGACCAGCGGACGCTGCAACAGTTCACCTGGCTGGCGCTCGCCTCCGAGCAGCTCGAACCGGGCACCACCCGCCCCGCCACCGGTGCCGCGTACGCCCGGATCACCGCGCCCCCGCAGCAACGCCAGCCGGCCGGCGGCGTGGTCGCCCGACTGCGCTGGATCAAACGGGCCCCGCTCGGTGACCGGCTCTGGTCGGCGGTGGCCAGGCGGGTACGTCCACGGCGACCGGGCCGGTGAGCCGGCCCATCGACGGTGTCCTATTGCGAAGCCTGCGTGACCACGAGTAGCTTGGCACCGTTGCAGAGCCCGAGCCGGCCTCGCACCCGTACGTCGCACTCGTCACGAGCGCGCCGCGCACCGCCTTCCGCGTGCGCCTGGGCAGGCGTGCCTGTGCCCCGACCTGTCGGGGCCTCACCCTGAGGTAGGCCATGAAGAGAAGACTGCTCTCCGTCGGCGCCGCGTTGCTCGCCGTCGCCGCGTCCGTCCTGGTGTTCGTCAAGCCGGCGGACGCGGCCGTGGGACTGCACGTCGACGGACGCAACATCGTCGAGGCGAACGGCCAGCCGTTCGTCATGCGAGGTGTCAACCACCCCCACGTCTGGTACACGGGCGAGACCGACTCGTTCGCCGACATCAAGGCGCTCGGCGCCAACACCGTCCGGGTGGTGCTGGGCAGCGGCAAGCGCTGGGGTCCGTCCACCGACGTCGCCGACGTGATCTCCCTGTGCAAGCAGAACCGGCTGATCTGCGTGCTGGAGGTCCACGACACCACCGGCTACGGCGAGGAGGGCGCCGCCGCGTCGCTCGACGAGGCCGTCGACTACTGGATCAGCCAGAAGAGCGCGCTCGTCGGCCAGGAGAACTACGTCGTCATCAACATCGGCAACGAGCCGATCGGCAACGTCGACGCCGGCCAGTGGACCGCCGCGACCACCGCCGCGATCACGAAGATGCGCGCCAGCGGCTTCGAGCACCTGCTCATGGTCGACGCGCCCAACTGGGGTCAGGACTGGCAGTACGTCATGCGGGACAACGCGCAGACGGTCCTGGACGCCGACAGCCGGCAGAACACCGTGCTGTCCATCCACATGTACGCGGTGTTCAACACGGCCACGGCCATCACCGACTACCTGGACCGGTTCGAGGACAACGGGTGGCCACTGGTCATCGGCGAGTTCGGCTGGCGGTTCAACGCCAACGAGGTCGACCACGAGACGATCCTGGCCGAGTCGCAGGCCCGTGGTCTGGGCTACCTCGGCTGGTCCTGGAGCGGAAACACCGACCCGATCCTGGACATGGCCACCAGCTTCGACCCCGCGCGGCTCACCACCTGGGGCGAGCGGATCTTCAACGGCGCCAACGGCATCCGGGCCACCGCCAGGGAGGCCACGATCTTCGGCGGTGGGCCGAGCCCCACCGCGACGGTGACGCCCACGGTCAGCCCGACGGTCTCGCCGACCCCGACGGACCCGCCCACCCCCACCCCGACCAGCGGCGTCAAGTCCTGCACCGCCGCCTACCGGATCGTGGGCCAGTGGCCGGGCGGCTTCCAGGGGGAGATCCGGATCACCGCCGGGAGCGCGGCGATCAGCGGGTGGACCGTGACGTGGGCCCTCGCCTCCGGCCAGGCCGTCAACCAGGCCTGGAACGCGACGGTCACCACCAGCGGATCCGCCGTCGCCGCACGCAACGTGAGCTACAACGGCAGCCTCGGCCCGGGTGCCGACACGGTCATCGGCTTCCTCGGCTCGTGGAGCGGCACCAACCCCGTTCCGCCTCTGACCTGCACCGCCACCTGACGGCCGACGGTGCGGGCCGGGCGTGGTCAGCCCGGCCCGCACCGTCGGGCAGGCAGCGGCCAGCCCGGCCTCAGTCCAGGTCGAACTCGCCGTCCTGGGCGCCGGCGACGAAGGCGTCCCACTCGGCCTGGGTGAAGACCAGGACGGGGCCGTCCGGCTCGGCGGAGTTGCGCATGCCGATCAGGTCGTCGACGAAGGCGACCTCGACGGCGCTCTCGGAGGTGTCGCCCTCGGCCCGCTGCCAGACCGCCCGGGAGAGGTCGAAGTCGCCCTTGGGGTGCGAAGCCATCGTTCAGTCCTCCAGTGCCACGGGTCATGGGGGAGACACGTACGGTTCCCCATCGGGCAGGATAAGCGGATGCCGAGCCTGACCCGTGTAGAGGCGACCGCGCGTGGCGCGGCGATCACCGTCGAGTCCTATCAGGTGGACCTCGACCTGAGCGGCGACGGCGAGCGGTTCCGCTCCGACGTCACCATCCGCTTCCGGGCGACCCCCGGCGCGGAGACCTTCGTCGAGGTCCAACCCGCGAAACTGCTGGCGGTACGCCTCAACGACCGCGACGTCGACGCGTCCACGCTGGACGACAACCGGCTGCCGCTGACCGGGCTGGCCGAGACCAACACGCTCACCGTCGCCGCCGAGATGGCGTACTCGAACACCGGCGAGGGGATGCACCGCTTCGTCGACCCCGCCGACGGCGAGACCTACCTCTACGCGATGTCGTTCCTGGACAACGCGCAGCGCATCTTCGCCGCCTTCGACCAGCCCGATCTGAAGGCCCCGGTCGCCATGTCGGTCACCGCCCCGCCGCACTGGGTCGTCGCGGCCAACGGTCAGCTCGCCGCCACGCCGCGCCCCGGGCGCTGGGAGTTCGCCCCGACGGCACCGCTGGCCACGTACTTCGTCTCGCTGATCGCCGGCCCCTGGCACGTCCGGCGCGACGAGCACGACGGCATCCCGCTCGGCGTCTACTGCCGGCGCTCCCTCGCGGCGCACCTGGACGCCGACGCCGAGGAGATCCTCACCGTCACGAAGCAGTGCCTCGACCGGTTCCACCAGCTCTTCGCGGAGCGCTACCCGTTCGGCAAGTACGACCAGGCGTTCGTACCGGAGTTCAACGCCGGCGCGATGGAGAACCCGGGCCTCGTCACCTTCCGCGACGACTACGTCTTCCGTTCCGCGGTCACGGACACCGAGCGGGAGCAGCGCGCCACCACCATCGCCCACGAGATGGCGCACATGTGGTTCGGCGACCTGGTCACCATGCGCTGGTGGGACGACCTGTGGCTGAACGAGTCCTTCGCGGAGTACCTCGGCACCAGGGTGACCGCCGAGGCGACCCGCTTCGACCAGGCATGGACGACCTTCGCCCTGCGACGCAAGGCCTGGGGCTACGCGGCCGACCAGCGTCCCTCCACCCACCCCGTGGCGCCCGAGGAGGTCGCCGACGCCGCCGAGGGCCTGCTCAACTTCGACGGCATCTCGTACGCCAAGGGCGCCAGCGTGCTGCGGCAACTCGTCGCCTGGCTCGGCGACGACGCCTTCCTCGCCGGCCTCAACGCCCACTTCGCGAAGCACCGGTTCGGCAACGCCACCCTGACCGACCTGCTCGGCAGCCTCGCCGCAGCCGCCGGGCGGGACCTGTCCGGCTGGGCGGAGCGCTGGCTGCGCTCGGCGCAGGTCAACACGCTGCGCGCCGAGGCCACCGTCGACGCCGACGGCCGCTACACCGAGGTGGCCATCGGGCAGACCGCGCCCGAGTCGCACCCGGTGCTGCGCCCGCACCGCATCGGCGTCGGCCGGTACGCCGCCGACGGGACGGTCGTCCGTACGGAGGTCGACCTCGACCCGGACGCCGACGGTGGCCGTACGGTGCTCACCGGGTTGGCGGGCGAGCCGGCGGCCCGGCTGCTGCTGCCCAACGACGGCGACCTGACGTTCGCCAAGATCCGGCTCGACCCCGCGTCGGCGGACGCCGTGCCGCTGGTGCTGCCCGGCCTGGCCGACCCGCTGGCCCGGGCGCTGCTCTGGGGCGAGGCGCTGGACGCCGCCACCGACGGGGAGCGGCCGGTCGCCGGCCTGGTGGCCCTGATCGCCGCCGCCCTCCCCGTCGAGACCGAGGTGATCATCGTCGAGGACGTGCTCGCGCTCAGCCGCTCGCTGGTCGACCGCTACCTCGACCCGCTCGCCCGTGAGGCCGCCCTGGCGCAGGTCGCCGGCGCCTGCGGGAAACTGCTCGACGGCGCCCCGGCCGGCGGTTCGGTGCAGCTCGCGGCGGCCCGGGGCTGGATCGCCGCCAGCACCGACGCCGACCGGCTGGCCGGCTGGCTCGCCGGCCGGGACGTCCCGCCGGGGCTGGCGGTCGACGCCGAGCTGCGCTGGGCGTTGCTGCTCCGACTGGTGGTGCTCGGGGCGGCAGGCGCGGCGGAGATCGCCGCCGAGGCCACGGCCGACCCGAGCGCCGCCGGCGCCGAGCGGGCCGCCCGCTGCCGCGCGGCGCTGCCCGACGCGGAGGCCAAGCGGGCCGCGTGGGAGATCGTCGTGTCGAACACCGAGCTGTCGAACCGGCTCGTCGAGGCGACCGCGGAGGGGTTCTGGCAGCCCGAGCAGGCCGAGCTGACCGCCGGCTACGTGGCGCGCTACTTCGCCGACATGCCGGCCGCCGCGCGGTCGCGTACGCCCTGGGTGGGGGAACAGGTCGCGAAACTGGCCTTCCCCGGTTACGCCGTGGCGCAGCCCACCCGGGAGGCGGCCGCGGCGCTGCTGGCCCGCGACGACATCACCCCCGGCCTGCGCCGGGTGGTCACCGACGCCGACGACGACCTGCGCCGCGCCCTGGTCGCCCGGACGGCGGTCGCCGCGGCGGCGGCCTGACGCCGCCCGCCGGGCGGGACGGTCCGGCGGCCCCCCGGGGCCGCCGGTTGCGCCCGGCCTAGGATCGCGGGGTGGAGGAAGACATCCGGCGGGTCGGCATCATGGGCGGCACCTTCGACCCGATCCACCACGGGCACCTCGTCGCGGCAAGCGAGGTGGCGGACCGGTTCGGGCTGGACGAGGTGGTCTTCGTCCCCACCGGCCAGCCGTGGCAGAAGGCGGACGAGCCGGTCAGCCCGGCGGAGGACCGCTACCTGATGACGGTCATCGCCACCGCCTCCAACCCGCGCTTCCAGGTCAGCCGGGTGGACATCGACCGGGGCGGGCCCACCTACACCGTCGACACCCTGCGCGACCTGCACGCGGAGTACGGCCCGAAGGTGCAGCTGTTCTTCATCACGGGGGCGGACGCGCTGGAGCGGATCCTCTCCTGGAAGGACCTGGACGAGATCTTCGAGCTGGCCCACTTCATCGGCGTGACCCGGCCGGGCTTCGAGCTGACCGCCGCGCACCTGCCGGCCGACACGGTGAGCCTGGTACAGGTCCCGGCCATGGCCATCTCGTCCACGGACTGCCGGGCGCGGGTCGCCCGGGGGGAGCCGGTCTGGTATCTGGTGCCGGACGGTGTGGTGCAGTACATCGGCAAGCGACGCCTCTACCAGCCGTGATTAGGCCCGCTATGGGGTGGTTCGGGCGGGTAACGGGCCAGAACTGACGAGTCGGGATTCCGTCGGGTGTGAGACGCTTGGAGGATCGCACGGTTGATCGAAGGAGAACGGTGACAATTTCCGAACGCGCCCACGAGTTGGCCATCGCCGCCGCCCAGGCCGCGGCCGACAAGAAGGCGCAGGACATCGTCATCATCGACGTGGGCGACCAACTCGCCATCACCGACGCGTTCCTGCTCGCCGCGGCTCCCAACGAGCGTCAGGTGCTCGCCATCGTCGATGCCATCGAGGAGCGGCTGCTCGAGCTGCCGGAGAAGGCCAAGCCGGTCCGGCGCGAGGGCGAGCGGGGCGGCCGGTGGGTGCTGCTCGACTACGTCGACATCGTGGTGCACGTCCAGCACACCGAGGAGCGCGAGTTCTACGCCCTCGACCGGCTCTGGAAGGACTGCCCGACGATCCCGTTCGTCGACCGCGACCTCGTCGACGCGGAGTCCGGCACCGGCTCCACCACCGCGGAATGACCCGCCTGATCATCTGGCGGCACGGCAACACCGACTGGAACGCCGCCAGCCGGGTCCAGGGGCAGACCGACGTACCGCTGAACGACCTCGGCCGCGAGCAGGCCCGCACCGCGGCGCCCCTGCTGGCCGGGCTGAGTCCGGACGCCATCGTGGCCAGCGACCTGAGCCGCGCGGCGGACACCGCCGGCGCGCTGGCCGCGCTGACCGGGCTGCCGGTGCGCACCGACCCGCGGCTGCGCGAGCGGCACTTCGGGTCCTGGCAGGGGCTGGCCCTCACCGAGGCCGCCGAGCGCCACCCCGCCGAGTTCGCCCGCTGGCGGGCCGGCGACCCGGACCCCGGCGCCGGCATCGAGACCCTCGACGACCTCGGCAAGCGGGTCGGCGCGGCGCTGTCCGACGCCGCCGACGCCGTGCCCGGCGGCACCGTGGTGGTGGCCACCCACGGCGGCGCGGCCCGGCAGGGCTGCGGCCACCTGCTCGGCTGGGAGCACGCCGTCCTGCGCGCCATCGGCTCGCTGCAGAACTGCCACTGGACCGAGCTGCGCCACGACGCCGCCCGGGGCTGGCACCTGCGCGCCCACAACGTCGGCCTGATCACCGTCCCGGCCACCGAGGCCGTCTGACCCGGGCGCTCCCCGGCGACATCGGCTAGCGTGCCGGGCATGCCCGTCGCGGTCGTCACCGACTCCACCGCCTATCTCCCGCCCGAGCTGCTGCGCGTCCACCGGCTGACGGTGGTGCCGCTGGCCGTCGTGCTCAACGGCGCCGAGGGGCTGGAGGGGGTGGAGACCACCCCCGCCGACGCCACCCGGGCGCTCGGCGGCCGGCGCGTCTCGGTGAGCACCTCCCGCCCCGCGCCGGAGCAGTTCGCCCGGACGTACCGGGAGCTGTTCGACGCGGGCGCCGACGGGATCGTCTCGGCGCACCTGTCGGCCGAGCTCTCCGGCACGGTGGAGGCCGCCCGGCTGGCCGCCGCCGGGTTCGACGACCGGGTCGCCGTGGTCGACAGCCGTTCGACCGGCATGGGCCTCGGCTTCCCCGCCGTCGCCGCCGCCACGGCCGCCGAGCGGGGCGGGGACCTGTCGGCGGTACGCGACGCCGCGGTCGCGGCCATCGCCCGTACCAGCATCTGGTTCTACGTCGACACGCTGGAGTTCCTCCGCCGGGGCGGCCGGATCGGCGCCGCCGAGGCGCTGCTCGGCACCGCCCTGTCGGTCAAGCCGATCATGCACATGCCGGACGGCGCGATCGTTCTCAGGGACAAGGTGCGTACGGCCAGCCGGGGCGTGGCGCGGCTGGTCGACCTGGCCGTCGAGGCCGCCGGCGACGCCGAGGTCGACCTGGCCGTGCACCACCTCGCCGCGCCGCAGCGGGCCGACGCGCTGCTGGAGGCGCTGAGGGTCCGGCTGGGTGACCGCCTGCACGACTCGTACGTCTCGGAGGCCGGCGCGGTGGTCGCCGCGCACGCCGGGCCCGGCCTGGCCTGCGTCGTCGTGCACCGCCGGTCCCCGAGCAACGGCTAGCGTCGACCCGGCAGGCCCCGCGCCCGTCCGGGTACGCCGGGGCCGCCTGCGACGATCCCGCGCCGACGGAGGCCTGTCGAGCTGCCCCGCCGGGCGGGGCGGTAGCGAAGCGGCGTCGGACCGGCGGGCAGGGGCGGTCCTGCCGCCAGGGAACGGGCCGGACCCGGAGGCGCGCTGACCTGCGGCTGTTCGGCGCTCTAGCACATCGGCCCCTTGATCAGGCGGTTGTCCACAGGCAGCCCCGCCGTCCACAGCCGGGCGCCGACCGGCCCCGCGTCCCGTCGTCGCGGACCTAGCCTCGCCTCGTGTCAGACGACGAGGAGACGGTGGTCCGGGAACGACTGCGCCGGCTGGTGGCGGGCCGGCCGTCGACCGCTCCGCGGGCGCACCCGGGAAGGTCGGCCGATCCCGTGGGATGGTCCGGCGAACCCGTCGGGCTGTCCGTCGACCATCCGGGCCTGACCGGGGTGTCGGAGCCGGTCCCGTCGCCACCCCGCACACCGGCGTCGTCCCCCGTCGGCGCGGCGGGGCCGCCGGAACCCGACCCGCCGGCCCGCGCCCCCGAGGCCGGTGTGGCGTCCCGGTTGCCGGGGCCCGGGGCGTTCGACCCCGGGCGGCGAGGGGTGCGCGCGCTGGCCGTCGTCGCCGTCGTGGTGGTGCTCGGGGCCGGCTTCTGGGCCTGGCGGTCCCGGCCGCAGGCCGAGCCGGTCCGCCCGGTGGCCACCGCCGGGGCGTCCGATGCGGCGGTGACCGGCCTCGCGGAACCGGCCGCCACGCCTGCCGGCGAGCTGGTCGTCGCGGTCGCCGGCAAGGTACGCCGCCCCGGGCTGGTCCGGGTGCCGGCCGGCGCGCGGGTCGCCGACGCCGTGGAGGCTGCCGGCGGAGCGCTGCCGGGGGTGGACGTGGCCCTGCTCAACCCGGCCCGGAAGGTCACCGACGGGGAGCTGATCCTGGTCGGCGTCGCGGCCCCACCGGGCGCGGCACCCCCGCCCGGGGCGGCTGCCGGCGGCGCGCCGGGGGCACCCGGCTCGGGTGGCCGACTCAACCTCAACACCGCGACCCTCGCGCAGCTCGACGCGCTGCCGGGCGTCGGCCCGGTGCTCGCCCAGCGCATCCTCGCCCACCGCGACCAGCAGGGCGGGTTCCGCTCGGTCGGAGACCTGCGCCAGGTCGACGGCATCGGCGACGCCCGCTACGAGCAGCTCAAGGACCTGGTGACGGTGTGACGGCGCGCGTCGTGCCCGGCCCGTCCGGCCCCGGGACCGCCGGCGTCGACGCCGGGGGCGAGCGGGTCGCGGCGGCCGTCGACCTGCGGCTGGCCGGCCTGGCGGTGGCGACCTGGCTCGCCGCGCTGGCCGGGCTGCACCTGACCGTCGGCGGGACCCTGCTGCTGGCGGCGGTGGCCGCCGGGGCGGCAGGGCTGGGCGGGCTGCACCTGGCCGGCGTCCTCGGGCGGCCGGCCGCCCCGACCCGGCGGTACGGCTGGATCGCCGTCGCCGTGCTGCTGGGCGTGGTCTGCGGTGCGACGGCCACGGCCGCGCGGCTGTCCGTCCGCGACGCCGGACCGGTGCGCGCCCTGGTCGAGGAACGGGCCCTCGTCACCGCCGAACTGGTCGTCCGCGACGATCCCCGCCCCGTACGCGGCGCCGCCGGGCGCCCGGCCACCCTGCTCGTGCCGGCCGAGCTGACCCGGTTCACCGGCCCGGACGGGCGGCGGATCGCGGCGCCGGCCCGCGTGCTGGTCCTGGCCACCGATCCCGGCTGGCGGGGGCTGCTGCCCGGGCAGCGGCTGACCGCCGAAGGGCGGCTCGCCGCCCCGCGCGGCGGCGACCTGACCGCGGCGGTACTGAGCGCGGCCGGACCGCCGGCGCCGCAGGGGGCGGCCCCGTCGTCGCAGCGGGCCGCCGGGTCGCTGCGTGCCGGTCTGCAACGCGCCTGTGCGCCGCTTCCCGACGAGCAGGGTGGGCTGCTGCCCGGTCTGGTGGTCGGGGACACGAGCCGGCTGCCGTCCGCCGTGGAGGAGGACTTCCTCGCCACCGGCATGACCCACCTGAACGCCGTCTCCGGCTCCAACGTGGCCATCGTCGTCGGCGCCGTGCTGCTGCTGGCCCGCTGGGCGCGGGCCGGGCCCTGGCTGGCCGCCGGGATCTGCGGGCTGGCCCTGGTCGGCTTCGTCATCCTGGTCCGTCCCTCGCCGAGCGTGGTACGCGCCGCCACCATGGGCGCCATCGGGCTGGCGGCGTTGGCTGCCGGGCGTCCCCGCGCGGCGCTGCCCGCCCTCTCCGCCGGGGTGGCCGTGCTGGTGCTGGTCGACCCGGAGCTGGCCGGCGACGCCGGCTTCGCGCTCTCCGTGCTGGCCACCGGCGGTCTGCTGCTGCTCGCCCCGAGGTGGCGCGACGGGCTGCGTCGTCGAGGGGTGCCGGCCGGGCTCGCCGAGGCGCTGGCCGTGCCGGCGGCCGCGCAGCTCGCCTGCGCCCCGGTGGTGGCCGGGATCTCGGGCACGGTGAGCCTGGTCGCCGTGCCGGCGAACCTGCTCGCGGTGCCGGCCATCGCGCCCGCCACGGTGCTCGGGGTGCTGGCGGCGGCGGTGTCGCCCGTCTGGCCGGCCGGGGCGGAGTTCGTCGCGTGGTTGGCCAGCTGGCCGGCCTGGTGGCTGGTCGTGGTGGCGCGGCAGGGCGCGCGGCTGCCGGCGGGCACGCTGCCGTGGCCGGGCGGGGTGACGGGGGCCCTGCTGCTGGCCGGTCTGACCGTCGCGCTGCTGGTGGCCACCCGGCACCCGGTGGTCCGCCGGCTGGTGGCGGTGGTCGTCGTCGCCGTGGTGGCCGGCACGCTGCCGGTGCGGCTGGCCGCCCCCGGCTGGCCCCCGGCGGGCTGGGTGGTCGCCGCCTGCGCGGTCGGCCAGGGCGACACCGTCGTGCTGCCGGTGGCGGCCGGCCGGGCGGTGGTGGTCGACGCCGGGCCGGACCCGGGGGCGGCGGACGGCTGCCTGCGCCGGCTGGGCGTACGGGAGGTCGCGCTGCTGGTGGTCAGCCACTTCCACGTCGACCACACGGGCGGCGTGGCGGGCGTGTTCCGGGGCCGACCGGTGGGCGCGGTGCTCACCCCGCAGTGGCCGGAGCCCGCCGCCGGGCGGGAGCTGGTCCTCGCCGAGGCCGCGGCGCACTCCGTCGAGGTGGTGGCGGGCGCGGCCGGCTGGCGGTACCGGGAGGGTGGCGTCGAGTTCACCGTCATCGGCCCGCCCCGTCCGCTGCGCGGCACCAGGTCGGATCCCAACAACAACTCGCTGATGCTGCTCGCCACCGTCTCCGGCGTACGGATCCTGCTCGCCGGGGACGCCGAGACCGAGGAGCAGCGGGCCCTGCTGGACGACACGGGGCCGGGCGGCGTGCGGGCCGAGGTGCTGAAGGTCGCGCACCACGGGTCGGCCTACCAGGACCCGGCCTTCCTGGACGCGGTGCGTCCCGTGGTCGCTCTGGTGCCGGTGGGGACGGGCAACACCTACGGGCATCCCAATCCGGCGGTGCTCGGGCGGCTGGCCCGGGGCGGGGCGCGGGTGCTGCGTACCGACACGGACGGGGACGTGGCGGCGGTGCTCGGCCGGGCCGGTCTCGGAGTGGTGACGCGCGGCACGCCGCCGGGCCGACAACGGTAGGAATCGACGCCGATTATCGGCTTTAGCGGTGGACTGAGATAAATGTCTGGATTTGCGCTGAGTGCGGGCTCCGCACCCGCAGTGCCGACGAGCAGACTGGATCCGGCCGCCGGCCGTGCGAATATGGGCGGCGTGACCGCCGCCAGCCTCGCTCCTATTCTGCTCGTCCTCGGCGACGAGGAGCTGCTCGCCACGCGCGCGGTCACCGAAGCCGTGGCGAAGGCCCGCAGCGTCGACCCCGACGTGGACGTCCGCGAATACCAGGCCGGTGCCCTCGTCGTCGGCGAGATCGCCGAGATGCTCAGCCCGTCCCTCTTCGGCGGGCGCCGGGTGCTGGTGCTGCGCGCCGGCCAGGACGCCCGCAAGGACCTGGTGGCGGCCCTGCTGGCGTACGCGAAGAACCCCGACCCGGACGTGCAGCTGATCGTGCTGCACCTCGGCGGGACCAAGGGCAAGGCGTTCGCCGACGGGCTGAAGGCGGCCGGCGCGACGGTGGTGCCGGCGGCCAAGCTCAAGGGGCACCGCGACCGGGTGGCCTTCGTCCGCGACGAGATCCGCCGGGCCGGCGGGAAGTGCACCGACGACGCGGCCGAGGCGCTCATCGCGGCGGTCGGCAACGACCTGCGCGAGCTGGCCGCCGCGTGCTCCCAGCTGATGGCCGACACCGACGGGCGCATCGACGCCGACACGGTCTCCCGCTACTACCGGGGCCGGGTCGAGGTGACCGGCTTCACCGTGGCCGACGCCGCCATGGTGGGCGACGTGCCGGGGGCGCTGGAGGCGCTGCGCTGGGCGCTGCACGTGGGGGTCGACCCGGTACCGATCGCCGACGCGATCGCCGACGGCGTCCGCACCGTGGCCCGGGTCGCCGCCGCCGGTCGGGGCGACCCCTTCCAGTTGGCGAGCACCCTCGGCATGCCGGCGTGGAAGATCAGGTCCGCTCAGCAGCGGGCCCGTGGCTGGACGCCGGAGGGGCTGGTCCGGGCGATGCGGGCCGCGGCCGAGTGCAACGCGGCCGTCAAGGGCGGCTCGGACGACCGCGCGTACGCGCTGGAGCGGGCCGTGTTCTCGGTCGCCGCCGCCCGGCAGGGTGGCGCCCGGTGAGCGGAGCACCCCGCGGCTCGTGGGCCACGATCCCCGCCGACGAGGAGCGGTACCGGCCGCTCTACGCGCGCCTGCTCCGGCTGCGCTTCGTCAACCCGGGCGGGGTGCTCTGCTTCCTCTTCTTCGAGGGCGCCGTCGCGCTCGCCGCGCTGCTCGCCCTCGCCGAGCTGGTCACCTGGTGGGCGGTGCTCATCCTGCCCGCCACGGTGGCCGCGATGGTGAAGCTCAACGACATGGTCGCCGCGATGGTGGTCCGGTCCGCCGCCCTCGTGCCCGAGCAGGAACGGGACCGCTTCCGCCGACAGATGGAGCCGGTGGTCGGGCGGGCCAGGGTCGACTGGGTAGCGCCCACCGTGCCGGGCGTCGTCGTCACGGCGTCGCCGATGCCGCGCGCCGCGCGGGTCGTACGCGACCGGCAGGCGCACCTGGACCCGCAGCACGGCACGGGGGAACGGGGCGCCGCTCGCGCCGACACCGAGTTCGGCCCGCAGCGTGCCCACCCCGATCCGCTGGGCTGACGATCAGTCGCCAACCGCCAGCCGCTTTCTGCGGGTCGCCCGGTTCAGCCGTTGAAAGGGGAAACGGCAGGCGTTGCTCGTGCCCCTGGGAGCCGGCGACGACGAGAACCCGGCGGAGGGGGCCCCGGCCGGGTGGTGGTGCGGAACGTGGTACGGCAGACAGCCGGAAGCCCCGGGACGTGCCCCGGGGCTTCCGG
This sequence comes from Micromonospora sp. LOL_025, assembly GCF_048060285.1. Classification (NCBI taxonomy): domain Bacteria; kingdom Bacillati; phylum Actinomycetota; class Actinomycetes; order Micromonosporales; family Micromonosporaceae; genus Micromonospora; species Micromonospora sp. LOL_025. The sequence goes on from NZ_JBHMIR010000024.1 coordinate 48,126, forward strand.
TCAGGTCTGAGGTCGCCTCGTCAGGCGGAGAGCGACACCACGCGCTTGGCGATCGCGGACTTGCGGTTCGCGGCCTGGTTCGAGTGGATCACGCCCTTGCTGACCGCCTTGTCCAGCTTGCGCGAGGCGTCACGCATGAGGATGGTGGCCTTCTCGACGTCACCGGCCTCAGCAGCCTCGTTGAACTTCCGGACGGCGGTCTTCAGCGACGACTTGACCGACTTGTTACGCAGCCGGCGCTTCTCGTTCTGCCGGTTGCGCTTGATCTGGGACTTGATGTTCGCCACGCGACAGCCTCGTCTTGATAGCTCGGGTTGGTCTGCTTCCGCGCGCGACGAGCATGCGTCATCGCTGCGCGAAGAGCCAGGTTACCAGGTCGCCCGGGACGAGCCAAAACGGCTCGGTCCCCGCCCCGGTCCGGTCAGGTCCAGCCCTGCCGGCGGGCGAGCCAGCCGAGTGCCTGCTCGCCGCTCCACCGCTGGTGCGCCGGGAGGTGCGGCGACGCGGTCCCGGGCGTCGCGGCGGCGGTGGTGAGGAAGTAGCCGGACAGGGCGGCGAGGGCGGCGTCCAGCGCGTCGGGAGGCGCGCCCGCCGATGCCGGGTGCCGGGCGAAGAGCGCGTCGGCGTCCAGGCCGTCGGCGTACGCGGTGAGCAGCAGGGTCACCAGGTCGAACCAGGCCGGGCCCTGGCAGAGCCACGTCCAGTCGCAGAACCAGGCCCGCCCCGCCCCGTCGATCAGCACGTTGTCCAGCCGCAGGTCGCCGTGGATCAGACCGGTCGCGCCGGCGGCGTACGCCGGGAGAAGGGACTCCAGCGCGACGAGGTCGGGCAGGCGGTCCCGGACCGGCGCGGGCAGCGGCGGTGCCGGCTCCCGGCCGGCGGCCACCTCGCCCCACCAGAGGATGTCGTCCCGGGCCAGGTCGGCGAGGTGGGGCAGCCCGAGTTCGCACAGCCCGGCCGGGGCGTCGGCCAGCGCGGCGACGACGTCGGCGTACCCGGTCAGGGTCGCGGTCAGCTCGGCGGGATCCCAGGGCAGCCGGGGGGTGTGCCCGTCGACGGCGTCCAGGCAGAGCGCGAACCAGCCGGCCTCGTACAGCGTCCACCGGGGGCGGGGCGCCGGCAGCCCGTCCGGCAGCCGGTCGAGGATGGCGGCCTCCCGGGCGTACCAGTCGACCAGTCGCGGTTGCTCGGCGGTGGCGGCGGCCTTGACGAAGGCCCGGCCCCCGGCGGCGGTGCGGAGCACGGCGGCGAAGCCGCGGGTGAAGCCGGCGCCGGCGACCCGGGCCGCGACCACGGGCGCGCCGAGCCGGTCGCCGACGGCGGCACGCAGCGCCGCCGGCAGCGTCGCCCACTCCGGCCGGCGGGCGGTCGCGTGGTAGGGCACGGGCGGCGGGGACGTCGGGGTCACGCCACCATGCTGCCGGGCGGCGGGTCGGGCCGCACCGCCACCGCCTCCGAGGGCCGCGACCCGCCGGGCCTGCCGTGGCGGGGCGGGGGCGGGGGCGCGGTCTGCCAGACTGCCAGGCCATGAGGACCGACGACTTCTGGCAGTTGATCGACCGGGCCCGGGCCGGCGGCGGGGGAGAGCCGCACGCGGTCGCCGCGCGGGCCGTCGCCCTGCTCGCCGAGCGCGACCCGGAGGACATCGTCGGGTACGCCCGCCACCAGGCACGGGTGCTGTCCGCCTCGCACAGGGTCGACCTCTGGGGCGCCGCCTACCTGATCAACGGTGGCGTGTCCGACGAGGGCTTCCACCACTTCCGGGGCTGGCTGATGACCCAGGGCCGCGAGGTGTTCGCACGCGCCGTCGCCGACCCGGACTCGCTGGCCGGGCTGCCGCAGGTCAGGGCGGCCTCGCTCAGCGGCGAGGAGTTCTCGGCCGCCGAGATGCTGGCCGCCCCGTGGGACGCGTACCGCCGGGTCACCGCCGCCGAGCTGCCGGCGGACCCGGAGCCGGCGCCGGTGCCCGACCTCAACGACTTCTGGGACTTCGACGACGAGGAGGAGGCGAAGCGGCGGCTGCCGAAGCTCGCCGCCCTCTTCGTCGAGCCGCCCGCCGAGTGACCCCGCTCGCCCCTCCGCCGCCGGGCGCGGGGTGGGATGGGGCGGCCCTCGCGGGGTGGTCCCGGCGGTGGGGATCGCCCGCACAGCGGACGCGCGGCGGCGACGTGGGAGCATAGAGGGGGTCGGCGTCGTGCCGGCCCGCTCACGTCAGCCGACCAGAACGGACCGCTGTGCCACCGACGCTCGATTCCGGCGCGAACGCTCCTGGTTCCACCGACCCGGCGCGCATCCGGAACTTCTGCATCATCGCCCACATCGACCACGGGAAGTCGACCCTGGCCGACCGGATGTTGCAGCTCACCGGCGTGGTCGACCCCCGGCAGATGCGTGCGCAGTACCTCGACCGCATGGACATCGAGCGCGAGCGCGGCATCACGATCAAGAGCCAGGCCGTCCGGATGCCCTGGACCATCCGGGAGGGCGACCGGGCCGGCGAGACCGCCGTGCTCAACATGATCGACACCCCGGGCCACGTCGACTTCACCTACGAGGTGTCCCGGTCGCTGGCCGCCTGCGAGGGCGCGATCCTGCTGGTCGACGCCGCGCAGGGCATCGAGGCGCAGACCCTGGCGAACCTCTACCTGGCGCTCGAGAACGACCTGCACGTCATCCCGGTGCTCAACAAGATCGACCTGCCGGCCGCCCAGCCGGAGAAGTACGCCGAGGAGCTGGCGCACCTCATCGGTGGCGACCCGGCGGACTGCATCAGGGTCTCCGGCAAGACCGGCGACGGCGTGCCGTACCTGCTCGACGAGATCGTCCGGCAGTTCAAGCCCCCGGTCGGCGACGCGGCGGCGCCCGCCCGCGCCATGATCTTCGACTCGGTCTACGACGTCTACCGGGGCGTGGTCACCTACGTCCGGGTCATCGACGGGCGGATCAGCGCCCGCGACCGGATCAAGATGATGTCCACGGCCGCCGTGCACGAGCTGCTGGAGATCGGTGTCATCTCGCCCGAGATGGTGAAGGCCGACGCCCTCGGCGTCGGCGAGGTGGGTTACCTGATCACCGGCGTGAAGGACGTCCGCCAGTCCCGGGTCGGTGACACGATCACCATCAACTCCCGGCCGGCGACGGAGGCCCTGGGCGGCTACAAGGACCCGAAGCCGATGGTCTACTCGGGCCTCTACCCGATCGACGGCTCCGACTATCCCAACCTGCGCGAGGCGCTGGACAAGCTCAAGCTCAACGACGCCGCGCTCGACTACGAGCCGGAGACCTCGGGCGCGCTCGGCTTCGGCTTCCGCTGCGGCTTCCTCGGCCTGCTGCACCTGGAGATCATCCGGGAGCGGCTGGAACGCGAGTACAACCTCGACCTCATCTCCACCGCGCCGAACGTGGTCTACCGGGCCATCACCGAGGACGGCCAGGAGATCGTCGTGACGAACCCGAGCGAGTACCCCACGGGCAAGATCGCCGAGGTGTACGAGCCGGTCGTGCGCGCCACGGTGCTCACCCCGAACGACTACGTCGGCGCGGTGATGGAGCTCTGCCAGGGCCGCCGGGGCAGCCTGCTCGGCATGGACTACCTCTCCGCCGACCGGGTGGAACTGCGCTACACGCTGCCCCTCGCGGAGATCATCTTCGACTTCTTCGACCAGTTGAAGAGCCGCACCAAGGGCTACGCCTCGCTGGACTACGAGCCCTCCGGCGAGCAGGCGTCCGACCTGGTGAAGGTCGACATCCTGCTGCACGGCGAGCCGGTCGACGCGTTCAGCGCGATCGTGCACAAGGACAAGGCGTACAACTACGGCGTCACGATCGCGGCGAAGCTGCGCAACCTGATCCCGCGCCAGCAGTTCGAGGTGCCGATCCAGGCGGCGATCGGCAGCCGGGTGATCGCCCGGGAGACCATCCGGGCGATCCGCAAGGACGTGCTCGCCAAGTGCTACGGCGGTGACATCAGCCGCAAGCGCAAGCTGCTGGAGAAGCAGAAGGAGGGCAAGAAGCGGATGAAGATGGTGGGCCGGGTGGAGGTCCCCCAGGAGGCCTTCATCGCCGCGCTCTCCTCCGACTCCGGCGACGCCAAGGCCCCCGGCAAGAAGTGACCCGCCGCCGGTGCGTCCGGCGGATGACGACGTACGACGGCCGGCGCCCCGGCCGGGCTGCGGACCCTCGGTGGTCCCGCCCGGCCGGGGCGTCGGCCGTTCGCGTCGAAGGAATTTTTCGGCCCCGCAGCCCCCGCGCTCCGACCGCCGGACGGAAGGGCGCCACCTGCGCGGATGGTCGCGCGGGGGCAATCGCCGCGCGATGTGCCATTGACGTACGACGTCGTCCTCGCCGGTCGGACCGGTTTGGGTTTTCGGCGGGTCGGGAACTTAGCGGTCACGACAGGAACACCACGGACAGTGGGAACTGATTCTTTTAGAAGGAGGAGGGCGACGTGGAGCTCACCGTTTGGGGCATCGTCACCGCGCTCATCGTTGGTCTTATCGTCGGCGCTCTGGGTCGCCTGCTCGTGCCGGGCCGCCAGAACATGCCGATGTGGCTGCACATGCTGATCGGTGTCGGCGCCGCGCTGCTGGGCACCGTGCTGGCGCGGGCGATGGGTATCGCCACCGAGACTTCCGGCATCGACTGGGGCGAGCTGCTGGTCCAGGTCGTGCTGGCCGCGATCGCCGTGGCCCTGGTGGCCGGTGTGGGTCGTCGCCGCAGCGTCACCCACCGGTAATCCCCTACCGCTCGACGGGCGTCCGACCGAACAGGTCGGGCGCCCGTTTCGCGTCCGCCCGGGGCCCCTCGCGGCCACGCCCGGGCGTCCGTCCGCCCGGTCCCGGGCGGACGTGGCAGTGCTGCGGCGGCGCCGGAAGTCCGGTCTGGACATGTGTCGAACCGGTGCCCCGGAAAGTCGGTTTGGATTTTCGGCGGGTCGGGAACTTAGCGGTCACGACAGGAACACCACAGACAGTGGAACTGATTCTTTCTCAAGGAGGAGGGCGACATGGAGCTCACCGTTTGGGGCATCGTCACCGCGCTCATCGTTGGTCTCATTGTCGGCGCTCTGGGTCGCCTGCTCGTGCCGGGCCGCCAGAACATGCCGATGTGGCTGCACATGCTGATCGGTGTCGGCGCCGCGCTGCTGGGCACCGTGCTGGCGCGGGCGATGGGTATCGCCACCGAGACTTCCGGCATCGACTGGGGCGAGCTGCTGGTCCAGGTCGTGCTGGCCGCGATCGCCGTGGCGCTGGTCGCCGGTGTGGGTCGTCGCCGCAGCGTCACCCACCGGTAATCCCCGTACCGCTCGACGGGCGCCCGACCGAACAGGTCGGGCGCCCGTTCGCGTGCGCCCCGATCGTCTCGGTGCGCCCGGGTTCGTCCCCGCGCCCGGCCGTGCATGATCGATCCGCTGCGGTACCGTCGCCTCTCTTTCGCCGACCGCCCACTGTCGTAAAGGAATTTTTCCTACTAAGGTGCGGCGGAGAAGGTTAGTGCCAAGCGGCGCGAGGGAGATGTGGCGTGAACAGGTGGAAGCGGCTGGCCCCGGTCACCGCCGTCGTGGCCTCGGCCGCGATGGTCCTGGCCGGTTGCGGTGGCTCCGATGACGACAAGGCCGCCGACAACAGCAAGCTGACGGTCTGGATGATGGGCGAGGGCAGCGAGGCGCAGACCAAGTTCCTCGACGGCGTCGAGACCGAGTTCCGGCAGAAGCACCCGGACACGGACGTGGTGGTCCAGTACATCCCCTGGCTCGAGGCGCCGAAGAAGTTCCAGGCCGCGCTCGCCGGCGGCGAGGGGCCGGACGTCACCGAGCTCGGCAACACCGAGACCCAGGGCTGGGCGGCGCAGGAGGCGCTGGCCGACGTGACCGACCGGATGAACGGCTGGACCGAGGGCAAGGACATCCTCCCCGACCTGGTCAAGAACGCCCAGCTCGACGGCAAGCAGTACGGCGTCCCGTGGTACGCCGGCGTCCGGGGCATGTACTACCGCACCGACTGGTTCGCCGAGGCGGGCGTGAAGCCGCCGACCAACTGGGACGAACTGGTCTCCGCCGCCAAGACCGTGCAGGCCAAGAAGCCGGGCACCTACGGCATCGCGCTGCCGGGCAACTCCGAGCTGCCCTTCTACTCGTTCCTGTGGGGCGCCGGCGCGGAGATCGCGACGCAGCAGGGCGGCTCCTGGAAGTCCGGCTACAACACACCCGAGGCGCAGAAGGCCGTCAAGTTCTGGACCGACCTGGTGACCGTGCACAAGGTGGCCCCGCCGGCCGCCGCGGGCTGGAACGAGATCGACGCCCGGACGCAGTTCGCCACCGGCAAGGCGGCGATGGCCTTCGCCGGCAGTTGGCAGCAGGGCGCGATCAAGAAGGACAACCCGGAAATCGAGAAGGTCTGGGGTACGTTCCCGATCCCCGGCCCCGACGGCAAGGCGGCACCCGGCTTCGCCGGCGGCTCCGACGTCGCGATCTGGAAGGACAGCGAGCGGCAGGACCTCGCCTGGGACTACCTGACCGTGCTGCTGAACAAGAAGAACGACCAGGCCTTCGCCGACAGCCTCGGCTTCTTCCCGGTCTACAAGGACCTGGTCGGCGGCGACAAGTACGCCAACGACAAGATCATGTCGGCGTTCGCCACCACGATGCAGAACACCAAGCTCACGCCGCTCACCCCCAAGTGGGTCGAGGTCAGCCGGACCAAGACGGTGACCCAGGCGATGAACAGCTCGGTCATGAAGGGTCAGAAGACGGTCGAGAAGGCTACCGCCGACGCGGCCGCGGAGATGGAAAGCATCCTCAACGCCAAGTGACCACGCTGACCGAGGCGCCGGAGACGGCCGCCGCGCGGGAGACCCCCGCGCGGCGGCGTCGCCGGGTGGACCGCCTGCCCTACCTGCTGCTCCTGCCCTGCCTGGTGATCATCGGCGTGCTGCTGCTCTGGCCGCTCGGCCAGGTGGTGGTGATGTCCTTCCACCAGCTCAACAACGTCCGACAGCTGCGCGGCGACCGCGAGTGGCCGTGGGTGGGCCTCGGCAACTACGCCGAGATCCTCAGCGATCCGTTCTTCCTGACGGTGCTGCGCAACACGGTCCTCTTCGCCGTGGCCAACGTCGCGCTCACGATGGTCCTGGGCACCCTGGTCGGGCTGCTGCTCAACCGGCTCGGCAAACGGATGGCCGCCTTCGTGGCCAGCTGCGTGATGCTCGCCTGGGCCACCCCGGCGCTGACCGGCACGATCGTCTGGAAGTGGATCTTCGACGACACCAGCGGCCTGGTCACCTGGCTGTTCAACGCGCTGCCCGACGGGCTGTCGCAGAGCATCTTCGGGCGCAGCGACTGGACCGGCTACGGCTGGTTCAACTCGCCCCTGCTGTTCTTCTCGATCCTGACCCTGGTGGTGGTCTGGCACTCGTTCCCGTTCATCGCCGTCAGCGTGCTGGCGGGCCTGAAGAGCGTGCCGAGCGAGCTGCACGAGGCGGCCCGGGTCGACGGGGCCGGACCGTGGAAGGTGTTCTGGAAGATCACCTTCCCGCTGCTGCGGCCGGTCTTCGGGATCCTGGTCGTGCTCTCCACGATCTGGGACTTCAAGGTCTTCACCCAGCAGTTCGTGCTGGCCGGCGGCACGCAGGACCGGCCGACGTTCATGCTCTCCATCTACTCGTACGCGGAGGCGTTCTCGCCCCCGCCGAAGTACGGTCTCGGCGCCGCGATCGCGGTGATCCTCACCCTGATCCTGCTGGTGGTGACCGGCCTCTACGTCCGCATGGTGCTCAAGCAGGAGGAGGACGCGTGACGCGACGCGGAGGCGGCGGGGGCGCGAAGCGGCTCGCGCTCAACGGCGCGGGGCTGCTGGTGGCGCTCTTCGCCGCGTTCCCGGTCTACTGGATGATCGCGACCTCGCTGAAGCCGAGTTCGGAGATCTTCTCGTCCACCCCCCGGCCGGTGCCCACCGAGCCGACCCTGGAGCACTACCGGCAGATCCTCACCGGGAACCTGATCCCGGGCGTCACCTTCGCCGACTTCTTCCTCAACAGCGTGCTGGTCGCGGTCTCCACCGTGGTGCTCAGCGGCCTGGTGGCGCTGCTGGCCGCCACCGCGGTGGCCCGGTTCCGGTTCAAGCTGCGGACCACCTTCCTGATCATGCTGCTGGTGGTGCAGATGATCCCGCTGGAGGCGCTGGTCATCCCGCTGTTCCTGATGATCCAGCGGCTCGGGCTCTACAACACCCTGCCCAGCCTGATCCTCACCTACCTCGGCTTCTCGCTGCCGTTCGCGGTCTGGATGCTGCGCGGCTTCGTCGCCGCGGTGCCCAAGGAGTTGGAGGAGGCCGCCGCCATCGACGGGGCCAGCCGGGCGCAGACCTTCCGCAAGGTCCTCTTCCCGCTGGTGGCGCCCGGGCTGGTGGCCACGAGCATCTTCTCGTTCATCACCGCCTGGAACGAGCTGATCTTCGCGCTGACCTTCATCAACGACCAGGAGAGCTACACCCTGCCGGTCGCGATGACGTTCTTCTTCGGCCGCGACGACACCGCCTGGGGTCCGGTGATGGCCGCCTCCACGCTGTTCACCCTGCCGGTGATCGTCTTCTTCCTGCTGGTGCAGCGACGGATGGTCTCCGGGCTGGTGGCCGGAGCCGTCAAGGGCTGACGCCCGCACCAGGACCATGCGAGGAAGGGCTCTCGTCGACGAGGGCCCTTCCCTCGCGTGTCGGAGGGCGTCCCGGCCGCGGGCTAGGCTGACCGCCATGACGGGCAGGCTGGCTTCGGTGAACCTCGGGGGCGTGACCGAGGCGGATTGGGCGGGCGACGCGAGCGGTCGCAGCGGCATCGACAAGCGGCCGGCCGACGGCCCGGTGCTGCTGCGCGCGGACGGGGTGGTTGGCGACTTCATCGGCGAACGTGCCCGTCACGGCGGCCCGGACCAGGCGGTCTACGCGTACGCCGAGGAGGACGCGTCCTGGTGGGCGGGGGAGATGGGCGGCAGCATCCGCCCCGGCGGCTTCGGGGAGAACCTGACCACGTACGCGGTGGACGTGACGGGCGCCGTGATCGGCGAGCAGTGGGCGATCGGGTCGGCGCTGCTCCAGGTCACCAAGCCGCGCACGCCGTGCACCACCTTCGCCGGCTTCTGGGGCGCGCCCGATCTGATCAAGCGGTTCACGGCGCGGGCGACGCCCGGGGCGTACCTGCGGGTGCTGCGCGAGGGGGAGGTGGGCGCGGGGGACCCGGTCGAGGTGGTGGACCGGCCCGCGCACGGGGTGACGATCGGCGAGGTGTTCCGGGCCCTGAGACTGGAGCCGGAGCTGCTGCCCCGGCTGCTCGACGCGCCCGGCCTGCCGGACGGGCTCCGGGAGAAGGCGCGCCGCCGGCTCGCCGGCCGGGAGCTGACGGCGGGCGGGTGAACGGGAACGGGCCCCGTCCCGTGGGGGAGGGGGCCCGTCCGACGTCGGCCCGGCGCGCGCCGGGTGACCGGCTCAGCGCAGCCAGGGCACGCTGCGGTCGAGCAGACCGCGCTGCTTGAGCTCCTTGCGCAGCGGGATCTCGTCGTCGATGTAGCCGTCCCAGTTGATGCCCCAGTAGTTGGCGGTGTGGGTGCCCTCACCGCAGAGCTGGCGCTGCACCGGCGTGCGGTTGGCCCACCACTCGCCGTCCTTGTCGATGTGCAGCTCGTCCAGCGGCCGGATCCACCGGTAGGTGTAGCCGACGAAGAGCATCTTGCGGGTGATGGTCGACAGGTTGGTCGACCGCGAGTGCCACTGGCGGCGGTCGAAGATGAAGGCGTCACCGGGGTTGGCGGTGATCTCCACCGTGCCCTCCGGGTCCGGGTTGTGCACGGAGGTGTCCTCCGGGCGGGGCAGCGAGTTCCACAGGTGGCTGCCCGGGATCACCTTGGTGGCGCCCCGGCCCTTCTCCGACAGGTCGGACAGGACGTAGGCCACCTTGAGCGAGAACATCGGCCGGGGCAGGTTCGGGTCCATCGTCTCCGGGTCGGAGTTCTGCCGGTACCCGTCCTGGTGCCACCCCCAGTAGGGCTTCTCCGGCTCCGCCGCCGGCGGGGTGACGTCCAGGTGGTTGTGGTGGGTGTAGATGTTCCAGCCGGCCAGGCCCCACATGTACGGGAAGGCGATCGGGTGGGTCAGCAGGTCGCCGAAGAGCTCGTCACGCTCCAGGAAGCCCAGCAGGTGCAGGGTGCCGTCCTTGGTGGTGGTGCCCTTCGCCTTCTCCTCGGCGTAGACGCGGTCCACCGCCGCCTCCAGCGCCGCCCGGTGGTCCTCCGTCAGCACGTTGCGCAGCAGGAGGAAGCCCTGCTCGTGGAACTCCTTGCGGTCGGTGTCACTGATCGGTTCGTAACCGGTCCGGTCGCCGTAGTCGAACACCTCGACGTACCCCTCCCCATGAGGCGAAACCATTGCTGGCACAGGCCGCCGATCGTAACCCGCTGGTTCCGGGGCGGGACACTGCCCAGCACGATATGCGACCGTTGTCCGGACTCTGGGGAGCGGCGCGGTGACGATTGGTCACAGCTGTGGAGCGTGCCGGAGGTTATCGCCGGGAATGCCGGTTTGCGCGGTGACTGCCGGTAAGGAGATCGGGGGCCACTACGCCTCGGCGAAGACCTCCGCGACGACCCGCCCGCTGGCCGGCGTGTCGTCGGTCCGGTTCCAGGTGCCGTCGCGGGCCGTCCACTCCAGGTCGCCGAAGCGCACCCGCTTCACGCCGTGGTCCTGGGCGTGGGAGACCAGCCAGTGTGCGTACCGCCAGCCCCGGCGCTCGTCGGCGGCCGGGACCGTCAGGCCCGTCAGGTCCGCCGCGGTGCTCGCGTCGGCCAGGCCCCAGTCCAGCAGGAGGCCGCGGGTCAGCGCGCTCGCCGCGGCCTCGCCGCGCATCGCCGGGTCGCGCCCCACCGTGCAGGCGACCGCGCCGGTGGCGTGCCCGACCAGGGCCCGGGTCAGCACCTCGGACTCGTCCGCCCACTTCTGGTACGCCTCCGGGAAGGCCGAGCGCTGCACCTTCTGCGCCGCGTCGGTGACCCGCATCTGCTCCCAGCCGCGCACCTTCTTCAGCCCGGCGTAGAACTTCCCGGCCGCGTAGCGGGGGTCGCGGATCTGCTCCGGGGTGCCCCAACCCTGGCTCGGGCGCTGCTGGAACAGCCCGATCGAGTCGCGGTCGCCGCCGGCGAGGTTGCGCAGGCCGGATTCCTGGTAGGCGGTGGCCAGCGCCACGACGACGGCCCGCTCGGGCATCTTCCGCTGGATGCCGATGGCGGCGATCGTCGCCGCGTTGGCCATCTGGTCAGGGTCCAGGGCCACCCGCCCGTCCGCCTGCACGGTGCAGGTCCGGCTGGCCAGGGGGAGGCGCAACTGCCCGCCCATCTGCCGGATGACGATCCAGATCCCGACCGCGGCGAGGACGACGAGGACGACGCCGCCCGCCACGACTGCCCGAGTACGCACCCACACCCCCTGATCGACAGTCCGACAAGCGTACGTCCCTCGTGGTGCCTCCCGGGTCGTCCGACCGGTTCTCCACGACCGTCCGACGCGACGCGCGCCCGGCGTTACCGGTCGGCGCCCTCGGCGGCGGGCAGCCAGCTCGCCGGCCGCTTCTCCCGGAACGCCAGGACGCCCTCGCGTCCCTCCTCCGACAGGAAGTACCCGGTCGAGAGGGTGGACAGGCCGGCGATCTCCGTCCGCAGGTCCGCGGCGGGCGGCCGGCGCAGCAACTGCTTCGCCCCGGCCAGCGCCCCCGGTGCCCCCCGCACCAGAGAGTCGCAGTACCCCGCAACCGCCGCGTCCAGTCCGTCCGCCGGCACGGCGGCGGTGACGAGGCCGATCTCGGCCGCCCGCCGGCCGTCGAAGGTGTCGCCGGTCAGGTAGAGCTCGGCCGCCGCGCGGGGGTGCAGGCGGGGCAGCACGGTCGCGGAGATCACCGCCGGCACCACGCCGATCCGCACCTCGGTGAAGGCGAACGTCGCCTCCCGCGCGCACACCGCCAGGTCCGCCGCCGCGATGAGACCGAGGCCGCCCGCCCGGGCCGGGCCGGCCACCTTCGCCACCACCGGCTTCGGGCACTCCCAGACGGCCGCGAGCACGTCGCCGAGCATCCCGGCCGGCACGGTCCCGCTGGCGTACGCGGCGGCCGTCTCCTTCAGGTCCGCCCCGGAACAGAAGACCGGGCCCGTGTGGTCGAGCACGATCACGCGTACGGCGTCGTCGGCGACCGCCTCAGCGAGGCCGGCCAGCAGCTGGGTCATCAGCGGTGTGGAGAGCGCGTTGCGGTTGTGCGGGCTGTCCAGGGTGAGGGTGGTCACCCCACGGGCCGTGGCGGCCCGCACGAGCACGTCGGGAGAGGTCATGGAAGGGCACACTAGTGGCCATGCCCGGCGTCCTTCCAGAAGGCGAAACCGTCCCCGTCGACGGCTCGCTGCCCGCCACCGCCACCCGAGCCGTCGGCGCGCGCGGCTTCGGCGTGTACGTGCACGTGCCGTTCTGCGCCAGCCGCTGCGGCTACTGCGACTTCAACACGTACACGGCCGCCGAACTGGGCGGCGGGGCGGGCCGGGAGGACTACGCCGACACCGTGCTGGCCGAGCTGGCCCTCGCCCGCCGGGTGCTGGGCGACGCCCCGCCGCCCCGGGTCGACACGGTCTTCGTCGGCGGCGGCACCCCGACCCTGCTCCCCGCCGACGACCTGGCCCGGATCCTCGACGGCATCGACCGCACCTGGGGGCTCGCGCCCGGCGCCGAGGTCACGACCGAGGCCAACCCGGAGTCGGTCACGCCGGAGTCGCTGAAGGCGCTGCGGGCCGCCGGCTACACCCGGATCTCGCTGGGCATGCAGTCCGCCGCGCCGGGGGTGCTGGCGATCCTCGACCGTACGCACAGCGCCGGCCGGGCCGTCGCCGCCGCCCGCGAGGCGCGCGACGCCGGGTTCGACCACGTCAACCTGGACCTGATCTACGGCACGCCCGGGGAGACCGAGGCGGACTTCGCCGCCTCCCTCGACCAGGTCGTCGCCGCCGGGGTGGACCACGTCAGCGCGTACGCCCTGATCGTGGAGGACGGCACGCGGCTGGCCGCCCGGATGCGGCGCGGCGAGCTGCCGTACCCCTCCGACGACGTCGCCGCGGACCGCTACCTCGCCGCGGAGGCCGCCCTCGGCGCGGCCGGTCTGTCCTGGTACGAGGTGTCGAACTGGGCCCGCGACGAGGCGGCCCGGTGCCGGCACAACCTGCTCTACTGGACCGGCGCCGACTGGTGGGGCCTCGGCCCGGGGGCGCACAGCCACGTCGGCGGCGTGCGCTGGTGGAACGTCAAGCACCCCACGACGTACGCGAAGCGGCTGGCCGCGGGCGGTTCGCCCGGCCTGGCCCGCGAGGTGCTCACCGCCGACGAGGCGCACATGGAGGACGTCATGCTCCGGCTGCGCCTCGCCTCCGGGCTGCCCCTGGCCGCCCTCGACGACGCCGGTCGGGCCGGCGCCGCGCGGGCCCTCGCCAGCGGGCTGCTGGCCGCCGACGAGCACGCGGCCGGTCGGGCCGTGCTGACGCTGCGGGGCCGGCTGCTCGCCGACGCGGTCGTCCGTGACCTGCTGCCCTGAACCGCGTGCCGGGGCCGGCCGGGGGAGCGGCCGACCCGGGTCACCTGGTGAAGCCGTAGGTCATCGGGTAGCGGTAGAGCACGCCCTCGTTGGCCTTGACCCCGCCGATGATGCCGAAGATCAGCGGCACCAGCCAGACGAGCATCGGGACGAAGAACAGCACCCCGCAGGTGATCAGCGTGACCACCCAGCTCAGCACCCCGACGATCGTCCAGGTCAGCTGGAAGTTCAGCGCCGCGACGGCGTGCGCCCGGGCGGTCGGCGACTGCTGCCCCCGGGCCATCAGCGCGATGAGCGGCGCCAGCCAGCCGAGCAGGCCGCCGCCGACGATCACGCCGACCGCGCCGCCGAAGTGGGCGATCAGGGCCCAGTTCTTGTCGTCGTTGCTGGCGTAGCCGCCCGTCGGCGGTCCGTAGCCGCCACCGGCCGGATAGCCGGCCCCCGGCGGGCCGTAGCCGCCGGGCGGAGGGAAGCCGCCGGGCGGGGGATAGTCACCGGGCGGGGGGTAGCCGCCCGACGGCGGCTGGTCGCCGGTGGGCGGTGGATAGTCACCGGGTGGAGGATGGCTGCCCGGGCCCGGCGCCCCGGACAGTGGTGCGGTGGGGTCGCCGGAGCCGGCGTGGCCGGGAACCCCCGACGGAGCGGTCGGATCCGGCGGGAAGCCCGGGTCCCCCGCTCCGGGAGGGCGAGGTGGTTCAGTCATGGAGGTCACGGTAGGGGCAGCCGGCAAGGCGGCACCAGCGTGACACCGGCCGGGACGCCGGGAAGACCGGTCCCCGGGGCCGTCGGGCGGCCTCGCGCGGTCGCCGATCGGACTGATCGCCCCAGGTCGATCATCGCGCCGGCGGCCCCGCCGACGTAGACTGGCACTCGCTACAGTCGAGTGCCAGCAGCCCGCCCCGGCCCCCGCGTGCCGGGGCCGACGTGCGACAGGAGGTGGGGAGAATGGGTCTCGACGACCGCAAGCTCGCCGTACTGCGCGCGATCGTCGAGGACTACGTCGCCACGCAGGAGCCCGTCGGCAGCAAGGCGCTGGTCGAGCGGCACCAGCTGGGAGTCTCACCGGCGACCGTCCGCAACGACATGGCCGTGCTGGAGGAGGAGGGCTACATCCGCCAGCCGCACACCAGCGCCGGCCGGGTGCCCACCGACCGGGGCTACCGGCTCTTCGTGGACCGGCTGTCCCGGGTGAAGCCGCTCAGCCCGGCCGAGCGCCGGGCGATCGAGCGTTTCCTGGTCGGCGCCGTCGACCTCGACGACGTGGTGCACCGCACCGTCCGGCTGCTGGCGCAACTCACCCGGCAGGTCGCCGTGGTGCAGTACCCGAGCCTGGCCCGCTCCTCGGTGCGTCACCTGGAGCTGGTGCCGATCTCCACCACCCGGCTGATGCTGGTCATGATCGCCGACACCGGCCGGGTCGAGCAGCGGCTGGTCGAGCTGCCCGTGCCGATCCCCGCCGACGACGTCACGGACCTGCGCCGGCTGGTCAACGAGAAGCTGGTCGGCACCCGGCTGTCGGAGACCCCGCCGCTGGTGCAGGCGCTGGTCGAGGAGTCGCTGCCGCACCTGCGGCCGGCGATGACCACCCTCTCCACCGTGCTGCTGGAGACGCTGATCGAGCGGCACGAGGAGCGGATCGCGCTGGCCGGCACGGCCAACCTCACCCGGGGCGGCCTGCTCGACTTCCAGGGCTCCCTGCGTCCGATCCTGGAGGCGCTGGAGGAGGAGGTCGTCATGCTCAAGCTCATCGGCGAGGCGGAGCCGAGCACGACGCGGGTGCTGATCGGCGACGAGAACGAGATCGACAACCTGCGCGCCGCCTCGGTGGTCAGCACCGGCTACGGGCCGGGCGCGACCAGCGTCGGCGGCCTCGGCGTGCTGGGGCCGACCCGGATGGACTACCCCGGCACCATCGCCACGGTGCGGGCCGTGGCACGCTACGTGGGCGAGCTGCTGGCCCAGAACTGACCAGTCAGGGCCGACGGCCGGCTCCGGCCGCCGACCGGCGCAACGCGAGACGAACATGAGGACACGGAACGCAGTGGCCAGGGACTACTACGGCATTCTCGGGGTGAGCCGGGAAGCCTCCGACGACGAGATCAAGCGCGCCTACCGCAAGTTGGCGCGGCAGTTCCACCCGGACGTGAATCCGGATCCGGAGGCACAGGAGAAGTTCAAGGACATCAACGCCGCGTACGAGGTCCTCTCGGACGACCGGAAACGGCAGATCGTCGACCTGGGCGGCGACCCGCTCGCCCCCGGCGGCGGGGGCGCGGGTGGCCCGGGCGGCCCCGGCGGCGCCGGACCGTTCGTCGGCTTCCAGGACATCATGGACGCCTTCTTCGGCGGCGCGGCCGGCGGTTCGCGGGGTCCGCGACCGCGGACCCGGCCCGGCGCCGACGCGATCCTGCGGCTGGAGCTGGACCTGCACGAGACCGCGTTCGGCGTCGAGGCGCCGATCACCGTCGACACCGCCGTGCTCTGCACCACCTGCTCCGGCGCCGGCACGGCGGCCGGCACCCACCTGGCCACCTGCGAGGCGTGCGCCGGCCGGGGCGAGGTGCAGTCCGTGCAGCGCACCTTCCTCGGTCAGGTGGTCTCCGCCCGGCCGTGCACGGTCTGCCAGGGCTACGGCACCACCATCCCGCACCCGTGCCCGACCTGCGCCGGCGACGGCCGCGTCCGCACCCGACGCTCGCTGACCGTCAAGATCCCGGCCGGTGTCGAGGACGGCATGCGCATCCGCCTCGCCCAGCAGGGCGAGGTCGGCCCGGGCGGCGGCACGGCCGGCGACCTCTACGTGGAGATCCACGAGCGGCCGCACGACGTCTACTCCCGCAAGGGCGACGACCTGCACTGCCGGGTCACGGTGCCGATGACCGCGGCGGCCCTCGGCACCCGGCTGACCATCAAGACGCTGGACAGCGAGGAGACGGTCGACGTCAAGGCCGGCACCCAGCCGGGCAGCACGCTGCGGCTGCGCGCCCGGGGCGTGCCGCACCTGCGCGGCACCGGCCGGGGTGACCTCTACGTCCACCTCGACGTGCGCACCCCCACCAAGCTCGACGCCGACCAGGAGAAGATGCTGCGCGACTTCGCCAAGACCCGGGGCGAGGAGGTCGCCGAGCTCACCAAGCAGGGCGGCTTCTTCTCCCGGATGCGCGACGCCTTCAACGGCCACGCCTGACCGGGCCTGACCGCCCCGGCGCCCGCCGGGGCGGCTAGCCTGATCGTCGTGTCCGCGCCGCTGTTCCTGGTCGAGTCGCTGCCCACCGCCGACCAGCTCACCCTGGGCGGCCCCGAGGGGCACCACGCCGCCACCGTGCAGCGGCTGCGCGTCGGCGAGGAGTTGCTGCTCGCCGACGGCCGGGGCGGCACCGCGTCCGCGGTGATCACGGCCGTCGGCCGGGGCACCCTCGACCTCGAGGTCACCTCCCGGGGGTACGTCGACGCGTCCGTCCCCCGTCTCGTGGTGGTGCAGGGCATCGCCAAGGGAGACCGGGGCGAGCTGGCCGTGCAGGCGATGACCGAGGTCGGGGTGGACGAGATCGTGCCCTGGGCGGCGTCCCGCTCGGTGACCCAGTGGCGCGGCGACCGGGGCGTACGGGCGCGGGAGAAGTGGGTTGCCACGGCCCGGGAGGCGGCGAAGCAGGCCCGTCGGTCGTGGCTGCCGGTGGTGGCCGGCGCCCCCGACGAGTCGACGACCCGGGTGGCCCAGCGGATCGCCGGCGCCGCCGCGGCGTTCGTCCTGCACGAGGAGGCGGGTGAGCGGCTGACCACCGTCGAGCTGCCCGCCGCCGGTGAGCTCGTGCTGGTCGTCGGCCCGGAGGGCGGCATCGCCCCGGCCGAGCTGACCGCCTTCACCGAGGCCGGCGCCCGCCCCGTGCGCCTGGGCCCCTCGGTGCTGCGTACCTCCACCGCCGGCGTGGCCGCCCTGGCGGTCCTGGCCACCCGCCTCAACCACTGGTGACCGCCGCGTCGCGCCGTGTCCGCACCCCAGCCCGCGTCGATCATGCAGTTGTGGTGGGCAAGATGTGCGTCTTCGCACCCTCGGTCAGGCACCACAACTGCATGATCGCCGGGACCTGACGGGGGTCAGGTGCGGAGGTAGGACGCGCCGTTGAGGTCGACGATGGTGCCGGAGGCCCACTCCGCCTGGGGGGAGGCGAGCCAGTGCACGGCGGCGGCGATCTCCTCGGGGCGGGCCACCCGGTTGAACGGGCTCTGCGCCCGGATGGCGGCGCCCCGCTCCCCGCTCAGGTGTCCGGTGGTCATGTCGGTCTCCACGAAGCCCGGGGCGACCGTCGCGATCGTGATGCCGTACGGGGCGAGGGCCACCGCCAGCGACTGCCCCAGCGCGTTCAGCCCCGCCTTGCTCGCCCCGTACGCCGGCTGCTCCGGCTCGCCGCGGAACGCTCCCCGGGAGGAGACGTTGACGATCCGGCCGCCCCGGTCGCGCATGTGCTGCGCGGCGCACCAGATGACGTTGCCCGCCCCGGTCAGGTTGGTCTCCAGCACCTGCCGCCACCGCGCGCGCCACTGCTCGTAGGAGGCGCCGAAGACCGGGTGCGGGGCGTCCCGCTCGCCGTACACCCCGGCGTTGTTGACCAGCACGTCGAGCCCGCCGAGCAGGTCGGCGGCCTCGTCGACCATGGCCCGTACGGCATCCGGGTCGGTGAGGTCGGCGCGGACCACCACGTGCCCCTCACCGGGCAGTTCGGCGCGTAGCCGCTCGGCCAGCTCCGCCGAGTCCCGGTGGTGGATCGCCACCCGGTCGCCGCCTGCCGCGAACGCGGTCGCCACCGCCCGCCCGATGCCGCGCGAGGCCCCCGTCACCAGTACCGCCCGTGAAGTCACGCCGGCCATCATGCCCGGCCAATCCGTCCGCCGTCGGGAAGGGTCCCCTCCCGCGGCGCGGGCGTCGACGAGGCGCCCTTCCTTACACTGCCCCGATGGGAACCGACTGCCTGTTCTGCCGGATCGTCGCCGGGGAGATCCCGGCCACGATCGTCCGGGAAACCGCCACCACGCTCGCCTTCCGCGACATCGACCCGAAGGCGCCGGTGCACGTGCTGGTCATCCCGAAGGAGCACTACGCCGACGTGGCGACGCTCGCCCAGGGCGATCCCGCGCTGGCCGGGGAGGTGCTCGCCACGGCCGCCGCGGTGGCCGAGGACGAGGGACTGCTCGGCGACGGCTTCCGGCTGATGTTCAACACCGGCGCGTACGGCGGCCAAGAGGTCTTCCACGTGCACGCGCACGTGCTCGGCGGGGCGCCACTGGGCCCGATGCTGGCCCGGAACCTCGCGTGACGGTGATCGAGGACCGCCTGTCCCGGCTGGTGCGCACGGTCCAGGCGCAGGCCCGGGTGCCGGCGGTGTCGGCGGCCCTGCACCGCGCGGACCGCCCCATCTGGACGTGCGCCGTCGGTGGGACCGGCAACGACACCGAGCTGGGGCCGGGCACCCGGTTCCGGATCGGGTCGGTCACGAAGACGTTCACCGCCGTGCTGACGCTCCAGTGCCGCGACGACGGCCTGCTGGACCTGGACGACCCGTTGGGCCGGCACCTGGACCTGCCGGCCCACGGCGAGCTGACGGTGCGCCGGCTGCTGTCGCACACCGCCGGCCTGCAACGCGAGCCGTACGGCGACGTCTGGGACACCCTGCGCGCGCCGGACGTCGACGGGCTGGTCGCCGACCTGGCCCGGGCCGAGCGGGTGCTGCCCCCGGCCCGCCGCTACCACTACTCGAACCTGGGCATGGCGCTGCTCGGCCGGCTCGTCGGCCACCTGCGGGGCGGCACCTGGGCGGAGGTGCTCGGCGAGCGGGTGCTGACCCCGCTGGGGCTGGCCGGGACCTCGACGACGCCCGGGCCGCACGCCGCGACGGGGTTCCTGGTCGACGCCTACTCGGACGAGGCGCACCCCGAGCCGCCGACCGACTTCGGGGCGCTCGGTCCGGCGGCGCAGCTCTGGAGCACCGCCTCCGACATGGCCCGCTGGGCGGCCTTCCTCGCCGATCCGGCGGCGCTGGACCCGGCCGGCGCCGTGCTCGCCCCGGCCACGCTCGACGAGATGCGCTGGCCGGCGACGGTCACCGACGAGACGCTCTGGGCCGGCGGCTTCGGGCTGGGGCTGATCCTGGTGCCGCAGGGCAAGCGGATCATGCACGTCGGCCATGACGGCGCGATGCCCGGATTCCTCGCCGGCGTCTACGGCCGGCGGGGCGGGGAGGGCACCCCCGGCGCCATGGGGGTCGCGGTGCTCGGCTCCTCCGGCACCGCCGGCGAGGTGCTCGACCTGCCGCACCGGCTGCTGGCCGCCGCGGTCGAGCACGATCCCGCCGACGTCACGCCGTGGCAGCCGGGCCCGCCCGCCCCGGAGGGCGTACGCGGGCTGCTCGGCCGCTGGTGGGGGGAGGGTTTCGAGTACGTCTTCTCCTGGCACGACGGCGAGCTGCGGGCCCGGGGCGCCGACGATCCGGCCGGCAAGCCGCCGTCGGTCTTCGTCCCGTTGCCGGAGCGACCGGACGTGTTCCGCACGGTCTCCGGCCGGGAGGCGGGGGAGCTGCTCCGGCTGACCCGGGACGAGCGCGGCACGGTGGTCCTGATGCACTGGGCGACCTACCGGTTCACCCGGCACCAGGAGACCTTCGAGCGGTACGACTTCCGCGCCGGCTCCTGACGGGCGCGCGACCGGACGGGGCGGGGCCGGGGAGCCGCCCCGTCCGGTCCGCCCCTGCCGGGGACGGGGTGACCGGTCCGCTCGTGCCCCACGCGCGGAAATGGGCAGGGTGCCACCGCTGTTGGAAAGATAAGATGGCAGGAACGTCAGCGCGTCGCGCCAGCAGGCCGGCGCCGAGATCGAGAGCAGGTGGCGCAGGGCCCCTCGGCCCGACCTATGACCGGCACCCCACCTCCCGGCCCGCCCCGGGTGCAGACCAGGATCACCGTCCCGGATTCCAAGATCATGGTCAACCTGCTCGGCGCGGGTGACGAGATCCTGCGACTGGTCGAGCGCTCGGTCGACAGCGACGTGCACGTCCGGGGCAACGAGATCACCATCACCGGCGCCCCCGCGGACAACGCCCTCGCCGAGCGGATCTTCAGCGAGCTGCTGGAACTCATCGAGAAAGGCGAGACCCTGACCACTGACGCCGTCCGGCGTACCGTCGGCATGCTCGAGCAGGGCGGCGCCGAGCGGCCCGCCGAGGTCCTGACGCTCAACATCCTCTCCCGACGCGGTCGCACCATCCGTCCCAAGACGCTGGGGCAGAAGCGCTACGTCGACGCGATCGACGCGCACACCATCGTCTTCGGCATCGGCCCCGCCGGCACCGGCAAGACCTACCTGGCGATGGCGAAGGCCGTCCAGGCGTTGCAGGCCAAGCAGGTCAACCGGATCATCCTGACCCGGCCGGCGGTCGAGGCGGGGGAGCGGCTCGGCTTCCTGCCCGGCACGCTCAACGAGAAGATCGACCCCTACCTGCGCCCGCTCTACGACGCGCTGCACGACATGCTCGACCCGGATTCCATCCCCAAGCTGATGGCGGCGGGCACGATCGAGGTCGCGCCGCTGGCGTACATGCGGGGGCGTACCCTCAACGACGCGTTCATCATCCTCGACGAGGCGCAGAACACCACGCCCGAGCAGATGAAGATGTTCCTCACCCGGCTCGGCTTCAATTCCAAGATCGTCGTCACCGGTGACGTCACCCAGGTGGACCTCCCCGGCGGCACGACCAGCGGCCTGCGGGTGGTCCGGGAGATCCTGGAAAACGTCGAGGACGTGCACTTCGCCGAGCTCTCCAGCTCCGACGTGGTCCGCCACCGGCTGGTCGGGGAGATCGTCGACGCGTACGCCCGCTGGGACGAGCGGGAGAACCAGCAGGCGCAGAGCGTGCACGCCGTGCCGGGGCGGTCCGCCCAGGGCGGCCGGGCCGGCCGGCGCCGCTAGACCGAGGGAAGACTGTTGTCCATCGAGATCGCCAACGAGTCGGGTGTCGACGTCGACACCGACGCCGTGCTCGCCGTGGCCCGGCACGCCCTCGACGAGATGGGGGTCAACCCCCTCGCCGAGCTCTCCGTGCTGCTGGTCGACATCGACTACATGACCGAGCTCAACCACCGGTGGATGGGCGGCGACGGCCCGACCGACGTGCTCGCCTTCCCCATGGACGAGGGCAGCGTCGACCACGGGCCCGGCGAGACGTCCGCCGCCGGTGGCGAGCCCGCGCTGCTCGGCGACATCGTGCTCTGCCCGGAGGTGGCGGCCAAGCAGGCGGCCACCGCCGGGCACGCCCCCGCCGACGAGCTGCACCTGCTCACCGTGCACGGCGTGCTGCACCTGCTCGGCTACGACCACGCCGAGCCGGAGGAGGAGCGGGAGATGTTCGCCCTCCAGGCCCGGCTGCTGGCGAGCTGGCGGTCGACCCGGTCCCGGTGATGACCACCCCGACACTGGCGGCCGGCGCCACCGGCCTGCCCGACCTGCAACTGCTGGTCTTCGCAGCCGGCCTCGTGGTGCTTGCCGGCCTCATCGCCATGACCGAGGCGGCCCTCGCCGCGGTCTCGCCCGCCCGCGCCGCCGAGCTGGCCCGCGACGGCGCGCGGGGCGCGCGGACGCTCCAGGCCGTCGCCGGGGACGTGGTCCGCCACCTCAACCTCCTGCTCCTGCTGCGGCTGCTCGCCGAGCTGACCGCCACCACCCTGGTGGCGCTGGTCGCGGTCGACACCTTCGGCGCGGGCTGGCGCGCGGCACTGGTCACCGCCGGCGCGATGACCGTGATCAGCTTCGTGGTGGTCGGGGTCGGCCCCCGGACCATCGGCCGGCAGCACGCGTACGTGGTCGGGCGCTCCGTCGCCCCGCTGGTCCGCTGGCTGGGCCGGGCGCTCAACCCGCTCGCCTCGCTGCTGATCCTGATCGGCAACGCGGTCACCCCGGGGCGGGGCTTCCGGGAGGGTCCGTTCGCCACCCAGGTGGAGCTGCGCGAGCTGGTCGACCTGGCCGAGCAGCGCGGCGTCGTGGAGCACGGCGAGCGGCAGATGATCCACTCGGTCTTCGCGCTCGGCGACACCATCGCCCGGGAGGTGATGGTGCCGCGTACCGAGATGGTGTGGATCGAGGAGCGCAAGACGCTCTCCCAGGCGTTGGCGCTCTTCCTGCGCTCCGGCTTCTCCCGGATCCCGGTCATCGGCGAGAGCGTCGACGACGTGCTCGGCGTGCTCTACCTCAAGGACCTGATCCGGCGCACCCAGGGCGGCGCCCCGGAGGACCGGCAGCTCCCGGTCGCCGAGCTGATGCGCCCCGCCACCTTCGTGCCCGAGTCCAAGCCGGTCGACGACCTGCTCTCGGAGATGCAGGCCGCCCGCAACCACCTGGTCATCGTCGTCGACGAGTACGGCGGCACCGGCGGGCTGGTAACCATCGAGGACATCCTGGAGGAGATCGTCGGTGAGATCACCGACGAGTACGATGTCGAGCGCCCGCCGGTCGAGCACCTCGACGACGGGGCGGTGCGGGTCACCGCGCGGCTCCCGGTGGAGGACCTGGGCGAGCTGTTCGACACCGACCTGCCCACCGACGAGGTGGAGACCGTCGGCGGCCTGCTCGCCCAGTCCCTGGGCCGGGTCCCGATCCCCGGGGCGCAGGTCGAGGTCGCCGGACTCCAGCTGATCGCCGAGGGCACCACCGGCCGGCGCAACCGGATCGACACCGTGCTGGTGAGCCGTGCGGAGTCGACCGACACACAGAACGGCCCGGGTCGTGGCGAGCACGCCGAGCCCCGGGACGACACGAACCGATCCGAGGAGAGGCAACCCGCCGATGCCTGAGTCACCCGCCGTACCGGCCGCCCGGCCCACCCCGTCCGACCCGGTCGAGCTGAGCGCCGAGGACGGCAAGCTGGTCGTCCTGGCGCGGGGCGCGCGTGGCCGGGTGGGCGCCGTGGAGGGCGCGGCGGTCCGCGACCAGGACGGTCGGACGTACGCCGCGGCCAGCGTCTCGCTGCCCTCGTTGACGATCACCGCGCTCCAGCTCGCGGTGGCGTCCGCGGTGGCGGCCGGCGCGACCCGGCTGGAGGCCGCCGTGGTGGTCACCGAGGCGTCGACGCTGGACGGTGCGGGGCACGCGGCGGTACGCGACCTCGCCGCGGACGCGCCGATCCACGTGGCCGCCCCGGACGGGTCCGTCCTGGGCACGGTGGTCGAGTGAGTGATCTCCAGCCGCGCCCCTACCGGGCCGGATTCGCCTGTTTCGTCGGCCGGCCGAACGCCGGCAAGTCGACGCTGACCAACGCGATCGTCGGGCAGAAGATCGCCATCACCTCGAACAAGCCGCAGACGACCAGGCACATCATCCGGGCCGTCCTGCACCGCCCGGAGTCCCAGCTCGTGCTGGTCGACACCCCGGGCCTGCACCGCCCCCGTACGCTGCTCGGCGAGCGCCTCAACGACCTGGTCCGGCAGACCTGGAGCGAGGTCGACGTCATCGGCCTCTGCATCCCGGCGGACGAGCCCATCGGGCGGGGCGACCGGTTCATCACCGGCGAGCTGGCCGAGCTGAAGGCCACCGTGCTGGCGGTGGTCACGAAGACCGACCTGGTGGACCGCAAGCGGCTGGCCGAGCAGCTGCTCGCGGTCAGCGAGCTGGGCGAGTTCGCCGAGGTGGTGCCGGTCAGCGCCGTCTCCGGGCACCAGGTCGACGTCCTGGTCGACGTGATGACCGGCTACCTGCCCGAGTCGCCGCAGCTCTACCCGGACGACATGCTCACCG
Source organism: Micromonospora sp. LOL_025 (assembly GCF_048060285.1). Lineage (NCBI taxonomy): Bacteria > Bacillati > Actinomycetota > Actinomycetes > Micromonosporales > Micromonosporaceae > Micromonospora > Micromonospora sp. LOL_025. The sequence goes on from NZ_JBHMIR010000024.1 coordinate 72,499, forward strand.
ACGACCCGGAGCAGGTGCTGGTCGCCGAGCTGATCCGCGAGGCCGCCCTGGAGGGCGTCCGCGACGAGCTGCCGCACTCCATCGCGGTGGTCGTCGAGGAGATGGTCCCCGAGGGGCAGCTCATGAAGATCTACGCCGACGTGTACGTCGAGCGGCCCAGCCAGAAGGCGATCGTGATTGGGCACCGGGCGAGCCGGCTCAAGCACGTCGGCACCACCGCCCGCCGGCAGATCGAGGAGCTGCTCGGCACCCGGGTCTACCTCGACCTGCACGTCCGGGTGGCGAAGGACTGGCAGCGGGATCCGAAGCAGCTGCGCAAGCTGGGCTTCTGACGCCGGGGGCCGGGACGCGGCGCGTCCCGGCCCCCGAGCCCGTCCGACGCATGGTCGGTATCGGTCGGACGTATGGAAGATGTCACCTTCTGGTGGGTTCCCTTCTGTTTGCCGCGCTCGGCCCGGAGGGTAGGGGATAGGACAGCCCCCGTATCCCCGGACATAGATGCAGGCTGATGCGAAACCGATACCTGGACCTGCTCCGCTTCCTGGCCATCGTTCGAGTCGTCGTCTACCACGTCACCGGTTGGGCCACGCTGACCCTCGTCTTCCCGGCGATGTCGGTGATGTTCGCGCTCGCCGGCTCGCTGATGGCGGCCTCACTGCACCGGTGGGGACCGGGGGCGGTCGTACGCCGGTTGCGGCGCCTGCTGCCGTCGCTGTGGGTGCTCGCCGCCGTCTTCGTGCCCGCCATGCTGCTCACCGGGTTGCCGCTGAGCCCGAAGGTGCTGCTCTGGCTCTTTCCCATCGCCGACCCGCCGGCCAACGGCTGGGGCGCGATCGCGCTCAGCGTGATCTGGTACCTGCGCGACTACCTCTGGTTCGTGCTCGCCTCGCCGGTGGCCCTCTGGCTGTTCCGGCGCGCCCCGGTGCCCACCCTGATCGCCCCGTACGCCCTGCTCGCGGCGGCCGAACTGGGCCTGCTCCCGGCACTGCCGGTGGCGCTGCACCAGTTCGGGCTCTACTTCGGGGCCTGGCTGCTCGGCTTCGCCCACCAAGCCGGCATGCTGCGCCGCCTGACCAACCGGGTGCTGGTGCCGGTGGCGCTGGCCCTCGCCGCGGCCGGCGCGGCCTGGATCGTCACCCATCCCGGACCGCGCGGGTACGACCTGAACGACAACCCCCTGGGCAACGCCCTCTGGTCGGCGGCCTTCGTCCTCGTGCTGCTCGGTCGGGGGCCGGCGAGCGCGCCCTGGGTGGACCGCAGCGCCGCGTTCGGCCGGGTGGTGACCGTGTTCAACCGGCGGGCGCTCACCGTCTACCTGTGGCACATGCCCTTCGTGGTGGCGCTCACCCCGCTGGTCGACGTGGTGGGCTGGTCGCACCAGGACCCGCTCGGCCTGGCGATCCGGGTGGCGTTGGTCTTCGCGCTGGTCGCGGTGGTGACCGCCCTGGTCGGCTGGGTGGAGGACGTGGCGGCCCGCAGGCCGCCGGAGTTGGTCCCCGGCCGTGCCCGCCCCGCCCCGGCCACCGTCCACGCGCCCGCCGCCGGCAGGGCCGGCGGACCGGCCACCGGTCACCCGGCCGCAGCCGGGCCGGTCAGTGGGCGGGCGGCGGTGCCGGCGCCCCGGGCCGCGCGGGAGCCGGAGACCGTCGAGATCAGCGCTGGGTGACCGTCACGTTGCCGCTGCCCGTGGAGAGGTCGAGCACCAGCGTGGCGGACGGGTCGTCGGTCACGCCCAGTTCGGCGTCGCCGCTGTCGGTGCTGGAGCGGACCCGGTAGCGGCCCGCCGGCACGACCAGCTCGACGTTCCCGCTGGAGGCGTGCACCCGCGCCGAGGCGGGCGTCGTCAGGTCGACGGTGATGTCGCCGGAGCCGGCCTCGGCGTCCACCCCGCCGCCGAGGCGGTGCCCGGTGATGTCGCCGGAGGAGGTGCGCAGCGTGACCGCGGCGGCGACCTCGTCGACCTCGACGTTGCCGGAGCCGGTCTGGGCGCGGACGGGACCGCCGGCACCGGCCACCTCGATGTTGCCGGAGCCGGTCTCCGCGCGGACGGGGCCGCTGGAGGCGGTCACCCGGATGTTGCCCGAGCCGAGCCGCATCTCCACCGGGCCCACCCTGCTCAGGTCGACGTCACCGGAGCCGGTCTCGCCCTTCACGCTCACCCCGTCCGGGGCGGTGACCTCGTAGGAGACGCTGCACCGGGAGCCGCAGTCGGTGTCCAGCACCAGTTCGGTGCCCTTGATCTCGTACGTCGCGTCGGGTTGACCGCCCTGGTAGCGCACCACCCGCTTGATCCGCACCTCGTCCTGCGCGCCGATGGCGCGGACGGTCACGTCGCCGGCCCCCGGCAGCACCCGGATGCTGTTGATCCGGACCGCCTCGGTGTTGTCGTAGTCGAGCCGGCGGAAGGACAGGTTGTCGCACCCGGCGGCGACGATCAGGGTGGTGGCCGCAGCGAGCGCGGCGGCGGTGCGGTGCAGAGCCATGCGAGCACGCTACGAGGCGGGGCCCGCCCCACGCATCGGGGTTCCGCGTGCCGACACCCCGAGCTGACCCTGATTCCGCACCCCGAGAGAGAATGGTCCGATGGCCGGGTACCGCCGACAGCTCTACCGCGACGACGCGGTGGTCCTGCGCGTGCAGAAGCTCGGCGAGTCCGACCGGATCATCACCCTGCTCACCCGCCGGCACGGCCGGCTGCGCGCGGTGGCCCGGGGAGTCCGCCGCACCACGAGCAAGTTCGGTGCCCGGCTGGAGCCGTTCGGCCACGTCGACCTCCAGCTCGCCGGCGACCCGAAGGGCAACCTCGGCAGCTCGCTGCACACGGTCAGCCAGGTCGAGGGCATCGACCTCTACGGCAAGCGGTTCCTCGGCGACTATTCCCGCTACACGGCCGCCAGCGCGATCGCCGAGACCGCCGAGCGGCTCACCCCCGTCGAACGGGAGCCGTCGCTGCGGCTGTTCCAGCTCACCCTGGGCGCGCTGCGGGCGCTCGCCGAGGGCAGCCACGCCACCACCCTGGTGCTCGACGCGTACCTGCTGCGGGGCATGACGCTCGCCGGTTGGGCGCCGGCGCTGACCGCCTGCGCCGTCTGCGGCACGCCGGGGCGGCACCGGGCGTTCTCCGTACCGGCCGGGGGCGCGGTCTGCCCGGACTGCCGGCCGCCCGGCGCGGCCCATCCCGCCCCGGCCACCATCGACCTGATGTCCGCGCTGACCAGCGGCGACTGGCGGGTCGCCGACGCCACCGAGACCGGCGTACGCCGGGAGTGCAGCGGCCTGGTCGCGGCACACCTGCAGTGGCACCTGGAGCGCGCGCTACGCTCGCTGCCGCTGGTCGACCGGGGCGCCCCGGCGACCGGCCCGGTCCCGCCGCCGCGTGGCAGCGGGGCCGGTGTGGACGGCGTGAACAGGGGGAAGACCGAGTGATCCGATCGATGAGGGCCGGGCGTCGCGAGCCGGTGCCGCCGACACCGCACCCGTCGGGCGCCCGCCCGCCGGCGCTGCCCGCCGACGCGGTGCCCAAGCACGTCGCCGTGGTGATGGACGGCAACGGCCGGTGGGCCAAGGATCGCGGGCTGCCCCGCACCAAGGGCCACGAGGCGGGGGAGTTCTCCCTCTTCGACACGGTCGAGGGCGCCATCGAGCTGGGCATCCCCTACCTGTCGGCGTACGCCTTCTCCACCGAGAACTGGCGGCGCTCGCCGGACGAGGTCCGGTTCCTGATGGGCTTCAACCGGGATGTCATCCGCCGCCGCCGCGACCAACTGGTCGACCTGGGGGTGCGGGTGGTCTGGTCCGGTCGGGCCGGCCGGCTCTGGAAGAGCGTCATCTCCGAGTTGCAGACGGCGGAGGAGATGTCCCGGGGGAACTCGACGCTGACCCTCCAGTTCTGCGTCAACTACGGCGGTCAGGCCGAGATCGCCGACGCCGCCGCCGCCATCGCCCGCGACGTGGCGGCGGGCCGGCTGGACCCGGAGAAGGTCAACGAGAAGACCGTCGCGAAGTACCTCTACCACCCGGAGATCCCCGAGGTGGACCTGTTCCTGCGTCCCTCGGGCGAGGAGCGGATCTCGAACTTCCTGCTCTGGCAGACCGCGTACGCCGAGCTGATCTTCCTCGACACGCTCTGGCCCGACTTCGACCGCCGCCACCTCTGGTACGCCTGCGAGCTGTACGCGCAGCGGGACCGCCGCTTCGGCGGCGCGCTGCCCAACCCGGTCGCCCCGCCGCCCGCCTGAGGCTTACCGCCCGCTCGTACGGGGTACCACGGTGGTCAGCAGCCACCGACGGAGGTGAACCCACATGATCCAGAAGCGTATTGCCCAGTGGGCGATGATGGCCGTCGCCGTGCCGTTGGCGGCGGCGGGCGCGCGCCGGCTCAGCCACACGCTGGAGGCCCGCCGCGGCCCGACCGGGGTGAGCCGCCTGCTCACCAAGGGCGCCGACATGCTCCGCCCGCAGAAGGCCAAGCGTCGCCGCTTCTTCTGACCGATCCACCGCCCCGACCCGCCCCCGACCCGCTCGCCGATCATGCAGTTGTGGTGCCCCGCGAAAGCCCCGCACCGGGGCCGTTTCGCCCACCGAAAGTGCATGATCGACCCGCGGGTCGGGTTTCGGGGTTTTGGGGGGTGTGGCAGGGGTGGGTGGTTAGGGTCGGGGTGGGGCCGGGTGGTCGCGGTGAGTCGCGGGGGTGGGGATGCGGGATCTTCGGGACAAGATGATCGTGGCGTTGGACGCCGCCGACCTCGGTGACCCGGTCCGCGCGCGGGTGGCCGAGATCTGTGCCGGGGTCGCCGAGCAGCACTGCCGGGAACTCGGCCACGCGGCGCAGCCGCGCTCCGGGGAGATCGGCGAGCTGGCCAGCGGCGATCCGGCGCTCACCTGGGCGCCCACCGAGACCGGGCAGCGGGCCTGGTGACGGCCCCCGCGCCGGCCCGGCCCGAGAAAGCGACGGCCGGATCCGAACGACGGCCTGTGGTGTGGTGACCGCCCCCTCGCCGGTCCAGAGCCCGCAGGGCCACGGAGCGGGACGCGCTGGCCGTGCAGGTGCGCGAGCCGGCGCCCGGGAGACGCGCGCCGCCGTCGCCTGACGCCCACGGGAGCGGGCGGGGTCAGGCCTCGATCTCGGCGCGGTCGGTGGGCCAGCGGGTGTGGAACGTGCCCTCGCGGTCCACACGCTGGTAGGTGTGCGCCCCGAAGTTGTCCCGCAGCGCCTGGATCAGGGCGGCGGGCAGTCGCTGGGCGCGCAGCGCGTCGAAGTACGCCAGCGACGAGGCGAACGCGGGGACGGGCACCCCGGCCCGGGCGGCCTCGGCCACCACCCGCCGCCAGCTCGGCACGCCGTCGTTCACGGTGTCCGCGAACCACGGCGCCACCAGCAGCGTCGGCAGGTCGGGCCGCTCGTCGTACGCCTGACGGATGCGGTCGAGGAAGCGGGCGCGGATGATGCAGCCGCCCCGCCAGATCGTCGCGGTGCCGCCCAGGTCGATACCCCAGTCGTACTCCCGGGAGCCGGCGCGGATGTGGTCGAAGCCCTGCGCGTACGCGACGATCTTCGAGGCGAGCAGGGCGCGGCGGACGTCCTCGACGAAGGCGTCGGAGTCCTCGACCCGCCACGTCGCGCCCGCGTCCGCGAACGCCCGGCGGGCCGCCTCGCGCTGGTCGGCGTGCCCGGAGAGCGACCGGGCGAAGGTCGCCTCGGCGATGCCGGTGATGGGGATGCCCAGGTCGAGCGCGCTCTGCACGGTCCAGCGGCCGGTGCCCTTCTGCTCGGCGCGATCCAGCACTACGTCCACGAACGCCCGCCCGGTGGCCGCGTCGGTGTGCGCCAGCACGTCCGCGGTGATCTCGATCAGGAAGGACTCCAGCTCGCCGGCGTTCCACCCGCGGAAGATCTCCGCGATCTCCGCCGGCTCCGCGCCCAGCCCGGCCCGCAGCAGGTCGTACGCCTCGGCGATGAGCTGCATGTCGGCGTACTCGATGCCGTTGTGCACCATCTTGACGAAGTGCCCGGCGCCGTCCGGCCCGATGTGCCGGCAGCACGGCACCCCGTCCACCTGGGCGGCGATCCGCTCGAAGATCGGCCCGAGCGTGCGGTACGACTCCGCGGATCCGCCCGGCATGATGCTCGGGCCGCGCAGGGCGCCCTCCTCGCCACCGGAGACCCCGGTGCCGACGAAGTGCAGGCCGTGGGCCCGTAGCGCCTCCTCCCTCCGGCGGGTGTCGGCGAAGTGCGCGTTGCCGCAGTCCACGACGATGTCGCCGGCGTCGAGCAGCGGGACCAGCTCGTCGACCACGGCGTCGGTGGGCCCGCCCGCCTTGACCATCACGATGACCGCCCGGGGCCGCTCCAGCGACGCGACGAAGTCGGCCATCGACTCGGCGGGCAGGAACGTCCCCTCGTCCCCGTGCTCCGCCACGAGGCTGCGGGTGCGCTCGGGCGAGCGGTTGTGCACCGCCACGGCGAAGCCGTTGCGGGCCAGGTTGCGGGCCAGGTTCCGGCCCATCACCGCCAGCCCCGTCACGCCGATCCGTGCCGTCGCCCGCCCGGCCATCCGTCCGCCCTCCGCCGTCGACACCCGCCGGTGCGACCGTACCGCGGGCGGGGCGGCCCGGAGGTCGTGTCGGGCAGCCCGTCACCGCCACGTGGCGGCCGCGCCGAGGGGCGTGCGGGGCTGGCCGACGAGCCGCCGCCGGGCGGTCGCCGCGGGTCGTGACCGGCCGGCCGGGGGCCCGGCCGGTAATTCGGGTGCGCGCGAACGGCCGGGCGGTTAGCGTGTGGGCATGCGCAACTGACGCCCCACTTCCGAGCCGACCCGCCGCTGTCTCGCCGCGGGTCCGCGTGCTCCCGGGCGTCCGCATTCCGCACCTGCCGTCGAGGCGGCGGTGTTCCTCGTGGTCGATCCCGGGCAGCAGTCCCGATCCCGCCCGACCGTCGCGCGACGGTCGCCGAACGAGGCGGGCCCCGTTACCGGACGTCGCTCCGGTGCGGCAGGGCCCGCAGACCGAGGAGGCACCGGATGCCAGCCAGGCGCAACCCGAAGAAGTCCCGTACCACCGTCCCCACGCCGTCCGTCGCGGACCTGACGCCCGTCAACCTCGACGAGGTGGCGGTCGCGCCGGTCCCGCCGGTCGTGCCGGCACTGCCGGTCGACCGGCCCGCCGCGCCGAAGGCCGGTCCGCCGGTCTCCGGCGCCGGCCGTTCCGGCCCGCTGCGTGGCCAGAAGGCCGGGCAGGCCCGCCGGTACGCCTTCCGGCGCAGCTGACGGTGCCGGCCGGGTGGAGCCGTCGTCACCGGCGACTCCACCCGGCCCGTCCGTCGCTCGGCCACCCGGGCCGGCGACTCCACCCGGTCCGTCCGTGGCCCGACCAGCCCGGCCGCCGACTCCACCCGGTCCGTCCGCCGATCAACGGACGCCGTCAGCCGATCAACGGGCGGAAGGTGCCGAGCAGCACGCTGACGGTCAGCGCGGCCCCGGCGAGCACCGCCGCGCCGGCGATCAGCAGGCCGTCGGCGGCGACGAAGCGCTGTCGCCGGGCGACGGTGCGCGGGACCCCGGCGTCGAAGCCCCGGGCGTCCATCGCGACGGCCAGCCGGGTGCCCCGGCGGATCGCCCCGACGAGCAGCGCGAAGGCCGTCGACACGAACAGCCGCAGCTTCGCCAGCGGGTTGCGGCCGGCCTCGACCCCTCGGGCGCGACGGGCCATGGAGATCATCTGCCACTCCTGCCCCAGCAGCGGCACGAGCCGGAACGCGGCCAGCGCCCCGATGGCGAACCGGGCCGGCGCCTTCGCGTTCTGGATCAGCGCGTCCGCCAGGTCGGTCGGGTCGGTGGTGGCGAAGACGATCACGCCGGGCAGCGCCACCGCGAACATGCGCAGCACCAGACCGAGCGCGGTGAGCAGCACCCCGGAGGTGACCACCGCCGGGCCGGCCTCGACCAGCACCCGGCCGGAGCGCTCGGCGGCGAAGAGCACCAGCGTCACCACCACGCCGACCGCGCCGACGAGCAGCGGCCAGGCCCGTCGCGCCAACACCCGCAGGCGGACCCCGAACAGCGGCAGCAGGGCCAGCTCGACGGCGATCGCGATGGCCGGGGCCACCGGGTCCAGGGTGGCGATCAGGATGAACGAGAACACCAGCGCCGCGGCGAGCTTGGCCACCGGGTTGCGCCGGGCCAGCAACGCCTCCGGCGCGGCGACCGGCTCGAAACTGATCACGCCCGCTCCTGGGTGAGGTGGCGGTCTGGGTGGGTGACCGGTGCGGCGGTCCCGTTGCTGGTCACGGGCGTTCCAGGGTGAGGCGGCGATCTGCCAGGGCGGCGACGAACTCCGAGTCGTGGGTGACGGCGACCAGGCCGTGACCGGCGTCGCGCAGCTCGGCGAGGAGGTCCACCAGCTCCAGCCAGGTGCGCCGGTCCTGGCCGAAGGTCGGTTCGTCGCAGACGAGCAGGCGGGGCGCGGTGGCCAGGGCGGTCGCCACGCTCAGCCGCCGTGCCTCCCCGCCGGAGAGGGTGTACGGGTTGGCCGCCGCGAGCTTCGTCAACCGCAGCCGGGACAGCAGGCCGTCGACCGTGGACCGGACCGTCGCCTCGGGCTGGCCGGTGCGGCGCGGGCCGAGCGCCAGCTCGTCGAACACGGTGTTGGTGACGAACTGGTGCTCCGGGTCCTGGAAGACCGAGCCGATCCGGCGGGCCAGTGCCGGGGCGCGCCAGCGGTGCGGGGGCGTGTGGGCGTCGCCACCGGCCAGTGCCGTGGTCGCCGCGACCCGGCCGACCCCGGGCTTGAGCAGGCCCCCGAGCAGCAGCGCGAGGGTCGACTTGCCGGCCCCGTTGGGCCCGAGGACGGCGAGCGCCTCGCCGGCGTGTACCGCCAGGTCGACGGCGGCCAGCCGGGGCGGCAGGGCGAGCCGGTCGGCGGTGAGCAGCACGTCGCCGGCCGGCGTGGTCGCGTGGCGGGGCGGTACCGGGCGCCCGGGCACCCAGACGCCCTCGTCGGCGAGCGCGTCGCCGTGCGTACCGAAGACGGCCTCGGGCGTGCCGTCGGCGCGGACGCCGCCGCCGGGTTCGAGCACGACCACCCGGTCGACCAGGGGCAGTGCCTCGGCGACCCGGTGCTCGACCAGGATCAGTGTGGTGTCGGCGTCCAGCGCGCCGGCCACCGCCGCCCGGATCAGCGCCGCGCCGGTCGGGTCGAGGTTGGCGGTCGGCTCGTCGAGCAGCAGCAACCCGGGGCGCAGGGCCAGCACCCCGGCCAGGGCGAGCCGCTGCTGCTCGCCGCCGGAGAGCGCGGCGGTGGGGCGGTCCCGGGGGTACGGGAAGCCGACCCGGGTCAGCGCCTCGTCGACGCGGGGCCAGATCTCCCCGGCCGGGGTGCCGCGGTTCTCCAGCCCGAACGCCACGTCGTCACCGCTGCGGGCCATCACGAGCTGGGTCTGCGGGTCCTGGAAGACGATGCCCACCCGCTCCCGGCCCTTGCGGGGGTCGAGCCCGTCGATCTCGACGGTGCCCTCCTGCTCACCCGAGTCCTCGGGCAGCAGCCCGGCCAGCGCGGCGAGCAGGGTGCTCTTGCCGGCCCCCGAGGGGCCCAGCAGCAGCACCCGCTCGCCGACCTCGACGCGCAGGTCGACCCCCCGCACGGCCCACGCCCGCCGCCCGGCGTGCCGCCACCCGAACCCCCGCAGCGTCACCGCCCCCACCGCAACCCCTCCCTCCCGGCCCGCCCGCGGGCGTCGATCATGAGGTTGGCGGCAGCCACGGAGATCCACATCACCGTCAACCTCATGATCAACCTCGATCTCGGTGGTGGGAGGGGGAGCGGGGTCAGACGGGGGTGCGGTCGCGGGCGGCGGGGAAGCGGTCCAGGGCGCCCGTGGTGGCCAGGGCGCGGGTGAGGGCCCAGCCGCCGGCGCCGGCGACGACGGTGGCGCTGACGATGGTGAGCAGGGCGTACGGGATCCGGTAGCTGCCCAGGGCGTACTCGCTGTTCCAGACGAAGAAGTCGAACAGGGCGGCGCCGAGGCCGGTCAGCGCGCCGGCGATCAGCGCGGTGGGCAGCCGGAACGAGCGGTACCGGAACGCGGCGAAGGCCAGCTCGGCGCCGAGCCCCTGGATCAGGCCCTGCACGATGGTGACACCGCCCCACTCCGAGCCGAGCAGCGCGGAGACCGTCGCCGCCACCGCCTCGCAGAAGAGCGCCGCGCCGGGCTTGCGGATCACCAGGCCGCCGAGGACGGCCGGGACCAGCCAGACGCCGTACATGATCGCCTGGCCGGCGGGGAAGAACGCGAACGCCGGGTCGACGGCCCGCCACAGCAGGCCCCAGGCCCAGAAGATGACGCCGAAGGCCACCGCGATCACGGCGGCGACGACGACGTCGACGGTACGCCACCGGGTGGCGGTGTTGTTGTCTCGCATGATTGCTCCCAGTCCCGAACGAGAACCAGGAGAAGACGCACGCCGCGCCCGGAACGTGCCGGACGTCGACGCGGCTGGAGGTCGACCGAACTCCCTGCGCTGGCATTACCCAGATCAGGTTCGAGGGTCTGCGGGCGGTGCCCGCACTCTCAGCGCTGTGCGCTCCCCTGTCGGATGTGAAGTTGTGGCCCGACGCTAACACCTTTGAAGATCATCGGGCAAAGTGATCTCTGCGCAGCTCACCAGCGCGTTCGATCGACGCCCCGATCCCGGCCCGGTACTCTCGGGCGGCCACTGGGAATCCGGCAGAGAGACACGTACGTGACATCCGAGGCTGACCGCCGCGCGCCGGACGGGCCGCACCCCGGCGCGGTGGACGGGGCCGCCCCGGGCGTACGCGAGGAGACGCCGGCGGCCCCTCGCGACCCGGACCGGCGGGTCGGGTCGGTGGAGGTCCTCGCCGGCCTGCTGATCCTGCTGGTCGTCTTCCGCGAGCCGCTCGCCCGCGCCCTCTCCGCGCCCCGGTTGCAGACCTGGACCACCGTCTTCGTCTCGGTCATGGTGCAGGCGGTGCCGTTCCTGGTCTTCGGGGTGCTGCTCTCCGCGGTGATCGCCGTCTTCGTGCCCCGGTCGTTCTGGGCCCGGGCGCTGCCGCGTCATCCCGCGCTCGCGGTGCCGGTGGCCAGCGCGGCCGGCGTGGTGCTGCCCGGCTGCGAGTGCGGGGCGGTGCCGATCGCCGGGTCGCTGATCCGGCGTGGGGTCACCCCGGCGGCCGCACTGGCGTTCCTGCTCGCCGCCCCGGCGATCAACCCGATCGTGCTCACCGCCACCGCGGTGGCCTTCCCCGACGACCCGGCGATGGTCCTCGGCCGGGCCGTCGCGAGCCTGGTCGTCGCGATGGTCATGGGCTGGCTGTGGCTGCGCCTCGGCCGGGCCGACTGGATCCGGCTGCCGCGCCGGCCGGAGCTGGACGACGGCCCGCGCGGGCGGGCGTTCTGGGGGGCGGTCCGGCACGACGTCACGCACGCCGGCGGGTTCCTGGTGATCGGCGCGGCGGCCGCCGCCACGATCAACGTCGTGGTGCCGGAGCGCTGGTTGCAGACCCTCGCCGACGAGCCGGTGCTCTCGGTGCTCGCTCTGGCCGCACTCGCGGTGCTGCTCTCCCTCTGCTCCGAGGCGGACGCCTTCGTCGCCGCCTCGCTGTCACAGTTCTCGCTGACCTCCCGACTGGTCTTCCTGGTGGTGGGGCCGATGGTCGACCTCAAGCTCATCTCGATGCAGGCCGGGGTCTTCGGCCGGCGGTTCGCGCTGCGGTTCGCCCCGACCACCTTCGCGGTGGCCGTGGCGGTGGCCGTCGCGACCGGGGCGGTGCTGCTGTGAACCGGCAGGCGCAGGCGGTCGTCCTGCTGCTGCTCGGGGGCGCGGTGGTCCGGGCCAGCCTCACCGACCTGCACCTGCGCTACGTCAAGGAGGGGCTGCGGCCCTTCCTGATCGCCGCCGGCCTGCTGCTGGTGGCCGCCGCGGTCATGACCCTCTTCTACGAGCTGCGCCCGCTCCTGCGGCGCACGCCCGCCGCCCGCCACGGCGGCCACGACGCGCCGGGCGACCACGGCGGGCACGACGGCGACGGCGGGCACGACGGGCACGGCCACCACGAGCCGCGGGTCGGCTGGCTGCTGATCCTGCCCGTGCTGGGCCTGCTCCTGGTCGCCCCGCCGGCCCTGGGCTCGTACGCGGCCGGGCAGGCCGGCACCGCCGTCACCACCCGGCAGCAGCCGTCCGACTACCCGCCGCTGCCCGACGGCGACCCCGTGCGGGTGGCCGTGCTCGACTACGCCTCCCGGGCCCTGTTCGACCGGGGCGCCTCGATCGGCGGGCGCCGGGTCCAGCTGACCGGCTTCGTCACCACCGGCCCCGACGGCCGGCCGCTGCTGGCCCGGATGGTGCTCTCCTGCTGTGCCGCCGACGGGCGGCCGGTCAAGCTGGGGCTGACCGGCGCGGCCCCCGACGGGCTCGCCGACGACACCTGGATCGAGGTGACCGGCCGCTACAGCGACCGCATCGCCCGCGACCCGGTCAACGACGCCGAGATTCCCTACCTGGACGTGGAGTCCTGGCGGCAGGTGCCCGTCCCCCGGCAACAGTACGAGTGACCCGGGGCCCGGCAGTCCCGGGCGGCCGGGTGCGGCGCTGGGTAGGCTCACGATCATGCGGATCGAGGCCCGGGGGTTCACGTTCGACGTCCGCGTCGGCGGACCGGAGGGCGGCACGCCCGTCCTGCTGCTGCACGGCTTCCCCCAGCACGGCGGGGAGTTCGACGACGTGGTGCCCGCGCTGCACGCCGCCGGCCTGCGCACGTACGCGCCGGACCAGCGCGGCTACTCGCCGGGCGCGCGGCCCGAGGCGGTCGAGGCGTACCGGCTGCCGGAACTGGTCGCCGACGCGGTGGGCCTGCTCGACGCGCTGGGCGTCGACGCGGCGCACCTGGTGGGGCACGACTGGGGCGCGATCGTGGCCTGGGCCGTCGCGGCCCACCACCCCGGCCGGGTGCGTACGCTGATCGCGGTCTCCGTGCCGCACCCCGGCGCCATGGCGTGGGCGCTGGCCGAGGACGCGGGGCAGAAGGCGCGCTCGGCGTACATGACGGTGTTCCGCAAGCCGGGCACGGCGGAGAAGGCGCTGCTGGCGCTGAACGCGACCGGGCTGCGCCGGATGCTGCACGGGGTCGGCGGCGACGCGCGGGTGGCCGCGTACGCGGACCCGATGCGCGAGCCGGGCGCGCTGACCGCCGCCCTGAACTGGTACCGCGCGATGTCCCGCCGGGACCTGGCCGCCACCGGGCCGGTGACGGTGCCGACCACGTTCGTGTGGAGCGGTCGCGACATCGCGATCGGCCGGACCGCCGCCGAGGCGTGCGCCGAGCACGTGACCGGGGACTACCGCTTCGTCGAGCTGCCCCGGGTGAGCCACTGGATCCCCGACGAGGCGCCCGCCCCGCTGGTCGAGGCGATCCTGGCCCGGGTGCACGACCCGGTCTGACCTTCCCCGCGACGCCGGCCGGCGGACGCCGGCCCACCCCTGACGGAGGTACGACATGGACCGAGCAGACACGACCGTGAAGGCCGAGGACTTCCTGGCCGTGGTGACCGACACGATGAACCGGGTGGCCGAGAGCCAGCGCGAGGCGGTGGGGCGGGCCGCCGACCTGATCGCCGAGGCGGTACGCGCCGACGGCGTGGTCCACGCGTTCGGCACCGGCCACTCCGAGGCGCTGGCCATGGAGATCGCCGGGCGGGCCGGCGGGCTGGTCCCCACGAACCGGATCGCCCTGCGGGACGTGGTGCTCCGTGGCGGCGCCCCGGCGGACGTGCTCGGGCCGCTGCTGGAGCGCGACCCGGCGGTGGCGCACCGCCTCTACGAGCTGGCCCCGATCGGCCCCCGGGACGTCTTCGTGCTCGCCTCCAACTCGGGCGTGAACGGCGCGATGGTGGAGTTCGCGTCGCTGGTCAGGGAGAAGGGTCACGGGCTGATCGCGGTCACCTCGGCGCAGCACTCCGGGCAGATGACCTCGCGCCACCCGTCGGGGCGCAAGCTCGCCGACTTCGCCGACGTGGTGCTCGACAACGGCGCCCCGTACGGCGACGCGACGCTGCCGCTGCCCGGCGGCGGGGCGGTCGGCGCGGTCTCGTCGATCACCGCGGCGCTGCTGGCGCAGCAGATCACGATCGAGGTGGTGGCCCGGCTGCTGGCGGCGGGGGAGCGTCCCCCGGTCTACCTGTCGGCCAACATCGCCGGGGGCGACGAGCACAACAACGCCCTGGAGGCCCGGTACGCCGGCCGGATCCGGCGCGGCTCCTGACCGGACGGGACCGGCGCCCCGGGCAGTGACGTGAGTCGGTTTCGCGCGTCGGCCGGTGGGGCATCAGCGATGCTGCCGCCGGCCACCCCCGCCGGCAGTACCGTCTGACCGGAGGTAGCGCGTGTCCAAGGAAACCGAGAAGCAGCGCTGGCAGCGCAACTTCGCCGACCTGCTCCAGGAGCTCCGGGTCGCCCAGACCGGCGTGCAGATCCTCTTCGCCTTCCTGCTCACCCTGCCGTTCAGCAACGGCTTCACCCGTACGAGTGGCTTCCAGAAGGACGTCTACATCGTCGCGCTGCTGTCGGCGGCCGCGGCCACCGCGATGATCATCTCTCCGGTGGCGTTCCACCGCGCGCTGTTCCGGCAGGGTCGCAAGCCGGAGCTGGTCCGGTTCGCCCACCGGATGGCCAGCGGCGGGCTCGCCTTCATGCTGATCTCGATGGTCAGCGCGGTGCTGCTGATCACCGACTTCGTGCTGGACCGGAGCATCGCCCTGGTGCTCAGCGGCCTCATCGGCCTCTGGTTCCTCACCTTCTGGGTGTTCCTGCCGTTCTCCCGGCGGAACTGGGGCGAGGACGACACCGACGACGACGAGGACGAGCCGCGGTCCCTCAGCGACTGACCGAGGTCGACGCAGCTCGATATTTACCGATCGCTACCCCTGGGTAACACCCGGGGGTAGCGTGCTGTTCGTCGAGCACGTTGACGCATCCGGACCGAGGTTCGAGGGGGCCGCCGTGACCACGACAGAGAACAGCCGACCCGCGCCCGACGGATCAGGCGCCGACCGGTCGACGCCGGCCACCGCCGACGACCCGCCGGCGGCCGGCGCGGCCGGGCCCCTGCCGACGGAGGCCGGCCGGGTCTCCGAGAAGGAGGCCCGACAGGTCGCCGAGGCGGCCCGGGAGTCCTCCTGGGACCGTCCCAGCTTCGGCAAGGAACTCTTCCTCGGCCGGTTCCGGCTCGACCTGATCGACCCCTGGCCGCGCTCCGACCCGGAGGACGTCGCCCGCGCCGACGAGTTCCTCGGCCGGTTCCGCGAGTTCCTGGTCTCCGAGGTGGACGGCGCCGCGATCGAGCGGGACGCGTCCATCCCGGACGAGGTGTTCCAGGGCCTGGCCCGCCTCGGCGCCTTCGGCATGAAGATCGACCGGTCGTACGGCGGGCTCGGGCTCAGCAACCTGCACTACTGCCGGGCGCTCATGCTGGCCGGCTCGGTCAGCCCGGCGATCGGCGCGCTGCTCTCGGCGCACCAGTCGATCGGGGTGCCGCAGCCGTTGAAGATGTTCGGCACCGCCGAGCAGAAGCAGCGCTTCCTGCCCCGGCTCGCCGCCGGCGAGGTCTCCGCGTTCCTGCTCACCGAACCGGACGTCGGCTCCGACCCGGCCCGGCTGGGCACCACCGCCGAGCCCACGCCCGACGGCACCGGCTACCGGCTCAACGGCGTGAAGCTGTGGGCCACCAACGGCAGCGTCGCCAGCCTGCTCGTGGTGATGGCCCGGGTGCCCGCCGCCGAGGGGCGGCGCGGCGGGATCACCGCCTTCGTCGTCGAGGGCGACACCGAGGGCATCACGGTCGAGCGGCGCAACGCCTTCATCGGCCTGCGCGGCCTGGAGAACAGCCTGACCCGCTTCCACGACGTCTTCGTGCCGAAGGAGAACGTCATCGGCGGCGAGGGCAAGGGCCTGAAGATCGCGCTGACCACCCTGAACACCGGGCGGCTGTCGCTGCCGGCGATGTGTGTCGGCGCCGGCAAGTGGGCGCTGAACGTGGCCCGGGAGTGGGCCGTCGACCGGGTGCAGTGGGGGCGGCCCGTCGGCGAGCACGAGGCGGTGGCCCAGAAGCTCTCCTTCATCGCCGCGACGACGTACGGCATGGAGACCATGCTGGACCTCTGCTGCCTGCTCGCCGACGACGACCGCAACGACATCCGGATCGAGGCGGCGCTGGTCAAGCTCTACGCCAGCGAGATGGCCTGGAAGATCGCCGACGAGCTGGTGCAGATCCGGGGCGGTCGCGGCTACGAGACGGCCGACTCGCTCGCCGCCCGGGGCGAGCGACCCGCCGCCGTCGAGCAGATGCTGCGCGACCTGCGGATCAACCGCATCTTCGAGGGCTCCACCGAGATCATGCACCTGCTCATCGCCCGCGAGGCGGTCGACGCGCACCTGTCGGTCGCCGGCGACATCATCGACCCGGACGCGGGGCTCGGCCGCAAGGCCAGGGCCGGGGCGAAGGCCGGCGCGTTCTACGCGAGGTGGCTGCCCACCCTCGCCGTCGGCAGGGGACAGCGCCCGTCGGCGTACGCCGAGTTCGGCCCGCTCGCCGGCCACCTGCGGCAGGTGGAGCGCGCCTCGCGCAAGCTGGCCCGCTCGACGTTCTACGCGATGTCCCGCTGGCAGGGGAAGATGGAGCGCAAGCAGGCGTTCCTCGGCCGGGTGGTGGACATCGGCGCGGAGCTGTTCGCCATGTCCGCGGTCTGCGTACGCGCCCACGCCGAGCGGGAGACCCGGCCCGAGAACGTGGAGCTGGCCGACCTGTTCTGCCGGCAGGCCCGGGTCCGCATCGACGCGCTCTTCACCGCCCTGTGGGACAACACCGACTCCGTCGACACGGTCGCCGCGAAGCGGATCCTGGCCGGGCGCTACGCCGCCCTGGAGGACGGCGTGATCACCCCCGCCGACGACCTGCCCTGGGTGGCCCCCTGGTCCCCCGGCCCCTCCACGACGGACGACGCCCGCCGCCGCCTCCCACCCACCCCTCCCCGCTGACCTGCCCCGCCCCCCGCCCCCCGGCCCCCCGGCCCTGCGTCGATCATGCAGTTGTGGTGCCCCGCAAAAGGGGCGAGTGCGGGTGCTCCGGGCACCACAACTGCATGATCGCGGGGGCGGGGGCGGGGGCGGGGGTGGGGGTGGGGAGCGGGGGTGGGGTTAGCGGGTGCTGCGGAGGCCGAGGTGGCGTAGTTCCAGGGCGGCCAGCGCGTCGACGGTGGCGTCGTCGCCGCGGCGCCACGACTCAGCCACGTCGGGCGCGATCCTGGTCAGCCGACCCAGCGGCTGGGTGGCCAGCGCGCGCAGCGCCAGCAGGTCACGGCCGGCGGGGGCGGCGGCCAGCTTCGCCGCCGAGCCGGCCCGGCGCATCCAACGCACCCGCAGCGGCAGCCAGCCGAAGAGCACCAGGCCGAGCGGGAAGACCAGCACGGCGACGGCCAGCGCGAGGGCGAGCTGGTCGACCAGCTCCTGCTGGTCGCGGCCCGCCTCGGCGAGCGAGCGGGCGGCGGTGGCGGCCCGCTCGAACGGCGCGGTCAGCTCGTCGCCGACCAGTGGCACCCGGTCGACCTTGCCGCCCGCCTCGGCCAGGTTGTCGGCGAGGCCGCTGCCGGCCCCCTCCAGCTTCTGCCCCGGTACGGCGAGCTTCTGGACCAGGTCGTGCAGCCACAGCGCGCCACGGATCGCGCCGTACACCCAGGCGACGACGAGCAGGTCGGTGATCAACTGTCGGACGGCGGTCGGGAAACGATCGGCGTAGATCTTCACGCCGGACAGCGTGCCACGCGCCTTCGTCCCCGGCACGCGACGCGAACGGCGGCGCACCACCCGGCGCCCGGCGCCCGGCACAACGGTGGACGGCACGACGGGCGGACCCGGCGGTCGGCCCGGACGGGCGGACCCGGCGGTCGGCGCTACGGGCGGGGTCAGCCCGCGCAGGCCGGGCAGGTGCCGAAGATCTCCAGGGTGTGGCTGACGTCGGCGTAGCCGTGCTTGGCCGCCACCCGCTCGGCCCAGCTCTCCACCGTCGGCCCCGCGACCTCCACGGTGCGGCCGCAGGACCGGCAGACCAGGTGGTGGTGGTGACCCTCGCTGCACCGACGGTAGAGGTGCTCGCCGCCCGGCGGGCGCATCACGTCGATCTCGCCCGTGTCGGCGAGCCCTTGAAGGGTGCGGTAGACGGTGGTCAGCCCGACCCGCTCGCCGCGCTCGCGCAGCATCGCGTGCAGCTCCTGCGCGCTGTGGAAGCCCTCCAGCTCGCCGAGCAGTGCGCTCACCGCCGAGCGCTGTCGGGTGTTGCGGACCGTGGCACCCGTCATGATCATGATCCCTCCCCGGCGTGGCTCACCGCGTCGGCCACGATGTGTGCGACGTGCTCGTCGACCAGCGCGTACGCGATCTCGCGACCCCGCCGGGAGCCGCGCACCACGCCGGCGCCCCGCAGCACCCGCAGGTGCTGGGAGACCAGCGGCTGCGCGGCGCCGAGCTTGTCGACCAGCTCGTGCACGCAACGCTCGCCCTCGGCGAGCTCGCTGACGATGGCCAGCCGGATCGGCGCCGAGAGGGCACGCAAGAGCTCGCTCGCGCCCTCGAAGGCGTCGTAGCCTGATCCGTCGGTCACCCCGTAACGGTAACCAATCCCACCGACACGCCGCTGGCCAGGATCAGTGGAGCACCACCTCGTGCGGTTCGGGCGCGGGCGCGGCGGCGGGGGTACGCCGACGGCGCAGCACCCGCCACACGGCGCCGAGGACCGCGACCACCCCGAACGAGGCGATCGCCATCAGCACCACCGAGGCGCCGGGGGCGGTGTCGGCGTTCGCCGCCACGTAGACCCCGGAGCCGGCGGCGAAGAGCCCGAGCGCCATCGCCGCCGTCATCGTGCTGCGGAACCCCCGGGTCACCTGCTGCGCGGTGGCCACCGGCACCACCATCAGGGCGCTGATCAGCAGCACCCCGACGGCGCGCATGGCGATCGTCACGGTGACCGCGGTGGCCACGGCGAGCAGCAGGTTGAGCGTGCGCACCGGCAGGCCGGAGACCTTGGCGTACTCCTCGTCGTGGCAGACCGCGAAGAGGGCCGGGCGCAGCGCCAGCATGGTCACCCCGATCGCGACGCCGAGCACCGCGATGGTCGTCAGGTCCTGCGGGGAGATCGTGGTCAGCGACCCGAACAGGTAGGCGTTCAGGTTGGCGCTGGTGCTGTCGGAGAGCCCGACCAGCGTCACGCCGCCGGCGATGCCGCCGTAGAAGAGCAGGGCCAGGGCCAGGTCGCCGGAGGTGCGACCCCGGGCGCGGACCAGCTCGATGGTGATCGCGCCGGCGGTCGCCACGGCCACCGCGACGAGCACGGGGGACCGGTTGAGCAGCAGGCCCGCGCCGACGCCGGTGAGCGCCACGTGCCCCACCCCGTCGCCGATCAGGGCGAGCCGCCGCTGCACCAGGTAGATGCCGAGCGCCGGGGCGGCCAGGCCGATGATCAGCGCCCCGATCAGGGCCCGCTGCATGTAGGGGTACTGGAAGAGTTCCATCTCAGCTGCTCCACAGCCCGGCGGGCTCGTCGGGTCCGTGCGGGTGCACGTGGTCGTGGTCGGGCTCCGCGTGGTGGCCGGCGGGCTCGGGCACCGGGCCGTCGTGGCAGATCCCACCCTGGTGTACGACGACCGCCCGGCTGATCAGCGGCCGCAGCGGCCCGAGCTCGTGGGCCACCAGCAGCACCGTGCCGCCACCGCCGACGAAGTCGTGCAGCGCCCCGGCGAACGCCTCCTGGCTGGCCGCGTCGACCCCGGCGGTCGGCTCGTCGAGGACCAGCAGCTCCGGCTGACCGGCCAGCGCCCGGGCGATCAGGGTGCGCTGCTGCTGCCCGCCGGAGAGGGTGCCGACGGGGTCGCGGGCCCGGTCGGCGAGCCCGACCGCCTCCAGCGCGGCGGTCACCGCCGCCCGGTCCGCCGCGCCGGGCGGGCGCAGCACCCCGCGTCGGGCGAGCCGGCCGGAGGCCACCACCTCGCGGACGGTGGCCGGTACGCCGCTGCCGGCGCCGAGGCGCTGCGGGACGTACCCGATCCGGTGCCACTGCCGGAAACGGCGCAGCGGACGGTCGAAGAGGGTGACCGAGCCGGAGCTGAGCGGCACCAGGCCGAGCGCGGCGCGGACCAGGGTGGACTTGCCGGAGCCGTTGGCGCCGAGCACCGCGACCACCTCGCCGGCGGTCACGGTCAGCGAGACGTCACGCAGCACGGGGCGGCCGTCGTAGCCGACCACCCCGTGCGCGACGGTGATGACTGGGGATGTCACGAGCAGCTCAACGCCGTCCTCAGGGTCGCAAGGTTGGCACGCATCACCGAAAGGTAGTCGCCGCCGTCGGTCGACAGCCCCTCCAGGGGGTCCAGCACCGCGGTCTTCGCGCCGACCTCGGCGGCGATGGTCTCGGCCACCTTCGGGCTGACCAGCGTCTCGAAGAAGATCGTGGTGGCCTTGTGCTCCCGGGCCTCCCGGGCGACCTCGGCCAGGCGCTGCGGGGCGGGCTCGTTCTCGGGGCTGAGCCCGCTGATGCCGATCTGCTCCAGCTTGTAGCGCTCGGTCAGGTAGCCGAAGGCGGTGTGGCTGACCACGATCTCCCGCCGCTGGCAGGTCTTCAGCCCGGCCGTGAACTCGGCGTCCAGCTTCTCCAACTCGGCGCGCAGCGCCCCGGCGCGCGCGGTGTAGTCGGCGGCGCGGCCCGGGTCGGCCCGGCCGAGCCGCTCGGCGAGCTTGTCGCCGACCGTGGCGAGGCGGGTGGGGTCCAGCCAGAGGTGCGGGTCCTTGGTGCCGCCCTCCTCGTGGCCGGGCTCCTCGGCCTTGCCCGACTCCTTCGGCTTGCCCGACTCCTCGGGGTGGGCGTGCTCCTCGCCCTCGTGTGCGTGCTCCTCGCCCTCGTGGTCGTGGTCGTGGTCGTGGCCGCCCGCGGCGGCGTCCATCAGCGGCTGCACGGTCGACACGTCGAAGGCGCGGTCCTTGGCGTTCTGCTCGACGGCCTCGTCCAGTGCCGGCTGGAAGCCCTTGAGGAGCACGACCAGCTCCGCCTCGGCGACCTGGCCGACCTGGCCCGGATTCAGCTCCAGGTCGTGCGGCTCCGCCCCGGGCTTGACCAGGTTGCTCACCTTCACCGCGTCACCGCCGATGCGCTCCGCGAGGAACTGCAACGGGTAGAAGGCGGCCACCACGTCGACCCGCTGCGGGTCGGCGCCGGCCGGGCCGTCGTCGGAACAGGCCGTGACACCACCCAGGGCGAGCAGGGCGGTGGTGGCGACGGCCAGGGTGCGCGGGGCGGTGCGGATGTTCATGCCATGAACTTTCCGCGACAACGATAATGATTGTCAAAAACGCATGCTTGCATGTCAGAACAGCTTCACCAGGCCCGCGGTGACCAGCAGGGTGAGCGCCACCAGCCGGATCACCCGCGTCGGCGCCGTCTGCACCGACCAGGTGGTGACCAGCAGCGCGGCCACGGCCGCGGCGAGCAGCAGGGTGAACAGCCCGCCGATCACGCCGGGGGTGAAGAACGCGACCAGCACCAGCACCAGGGTGACCAGGAACACCGTCGTCGGGTTCGCCCGGGCCAGCCGGGCCGGCAGGGGGCTCTGCGTACGCTGCATCCCACAGACTCTACGAGGAGGAACCCCGTGCTGGTGACGAACCGGTTCGTGGTGGACGTCGATGTCGCCGACGAGTTCACCGAGCGGGCGCACGCCGCCCTCGCCGCGCTCGCGGCCCGCCCCGGTTACCTGCGCGGCCAACTGGTCCGGGCGCTGGACGACCCCCGGCACTGGTGCCTGGTCACCGAGTGGGAGTCGGTCGGCACCTACCGGCGGGCCCTGGGCGGCTTCGACGTCAAGATCACCGCTGTGCCGCTGCTCGCCCAGTCGCTCGACGAACCGTCGGCGTACGAGGCGCTGGCCAGCGCCGCCCCCGGCGGGGACGTCGTCCCGGCCGCCAGCGATCGGGCCGCTGGTCCTTACCGCTGAGCCTGCGGGCACTACATTGCTTGCATGACCGCTCCCGGACCGGCGACCCCGCCGGCGTACCCTCCGCCGCCCGGCCAGCAGTGGGCGCAGCCGCCCGCCGTGCCCGGTCCGCCGGCGGATCCGGGCGTGCCCGCCCCGCCCGCCGGGCCGGGGGTCACCCCGCCGTTCGCGGCGCCGCCCACCGAGGGGCGCAACACCCGGCTCTGGCTCGGGCTGGGCGCGGGGGCGCTCGCCGTGCTGCTCTGCTGCGGCGGCGGCGGCGCGGCCGTGGTGGGTCTGGCCGTGACCGGGGTGCAGGCCGTGCGCGAGCAGGGACGCACCGTCTCCACCGACTACTACCAGGCGCTCGTCGAGCGGAAGTACGGCGCGGCCTACGACCAGCTCTGCGACGACGCGCAGCGGCGCGAGTCACGCCGCGAGTTCGAGCGCCGGGTGGCCGCCGAGCCGCAGATCGCGACCTTCCGGGTGGGCGACGTGGACGCCGTCTCCCTCACCGTGCCCGTCGACGTCACCTACACGGGCGGCCGGCAGGACCGGCAGGAGGTCACCCTCGGGCAGGACCAGCAGACGGGCGGCATGGAGGTGTGCGGGGTGAGCTGACCCGCCCCCGGTATTCTGCTGGGCCCGGGACGGCACGGGTCGTACCGTTGTCCCGAACTGTTCCTTCCGTCCTTACCGCGTCCCCGCCGACCGCCAGTCGGCGTAGGAGGAAACATGCCAGCCGACCGTATCGACGCCGTCGTCAGCCTCGCCAAGCGCCGAGGCTTCGTCTTCCCCTCCAGCGAGATCTACGGAGGCACCCGGTCGGCGTGGGACTACGGTCCGCTCGGCGTGGAACTGAAGGAGAACGTCCGCCGGCAGTGGTGGAAGACGATGGTCCAGCAGCGCGACGACGTGGTCGGCCTCGACTCCGCCGTGATCCTGGCCCGCGACGTCTGGGCCGCCTCCGGCCACCTGGACGCCTTCGTCGACCCGCTGACCGAGTGCCAGTCGTGCCACAAGCGGTTCCGGGCCGACCACCTCGAGGAGGCGTACGAGGCCAAGCACGGCAAGCCGCCGGCCTCGCTGACCGAGCTGAACTGCCCGAACTGCGGCAACAAGGGCACCTTCACCGAGCCGAAGATGTTCAACGGCCTGATGAAGACGTTCCTCGGCCCGGTCGAGAGCGAGGAGGGCATGCACTACCTGCGGCCCGAGACCGCCCAGGGCATCTTCGTCAACTACAAGAACGTGGAGACGGTCGCCCGCAAGAAGCCGCCGTTCGGCATCGCCCAGACCGGCAAGTCGTTCCGCAACGAGATCACCCCGGGCAACTTCATCTTCCGCACCCGCGAGTTCGAGCAGATGGAGATGGAGTTCTTCGTCGAGCCGGGCTCGGACGAGCAGTGGCACGAGTACTGGCTCTCCGAGCGCTGGAACTGGTACCTCGACCTGGGCCTGTCGGAGAGCAACCTGCGCTTCTACGAGCACCCGAAGGAGAAGCTCTCCCACTACTCGAAGCGCACGGTCGACATCGAGTACCGCTTCCAGTTCGGCGGCACCGAGTTCGCGGAGCTGGAGGGCATCGCCAACCGCACCGACTTCGACCTGACCACGCACAGCAAGCACTCCGGCGTCGACCTGTCCTACTTCGACCAGGCCAAGGGCGAGCGCTGGATGCCGTACGTCATCGAGCCGGCCGCCGGCCTCACCCGCGCGGTGCTCGCGTTCCTGCTGGAGGCGTACGACGAGGACGAGGCGCCGAACACCAAGGGCGGCGTGGACAAGCGCACGGTGATGCGCTTCGACCCGCGGCTGGCCCCGGTCAAGGTGGCCGTGCTGCCGCTGTCGCGCAACGAGGCGCTCTCGCCGAAGGCGAAGGGCCTCGCCGCCGACCTGCGCAAGCGCTGGGTGGTGGAGTTCGACGACTCGCAGGCGATCGGCCGCCGCTACCGCCGCCAGGACGAGATCGGCACCCCGTTCTGCGTGACGGTCGACTTCGACACCCTGGACGACAACGCGGTGACCGTCCGGAACCGCGACACCATGGCCCAGGAGCGCATCGCGCTGGACCAGGTCGAGCGCTACCTGATCGAGCGCCTCCCCGGCTGCTGAGCTGCGACGGGGCCCGGCCGGCGCGGAAGTCGCGCCGGCCGGGCCCCGTACACTTGTCCGGTGACCGCGCCGACCGTTCCCGCACTGCGCCCGCTGACCATCGGGCGGCACGAGGTGTGGCCGCCGGTGGTGCTCGCGCCGATGGCCGGCATCACCAACGTCGGCTTCCGGCAGCTCTGCCGGGAACAGGGCGGCGGCATCTACGTCTGCGAGATGATCACCACCGTCGCGCTGGTCGAGCGGAACCCGAAGACGCTGCGCATGATCGCGTTCGGCGACGACGAGCGGCCCCGCAGCCTCCAGCTCTACGGCACCGACCCCGAGATCACCGCCGCCGCCGTGCGGATCGTGGTGGAGAAGGACCTTGCCGACCACATCGACCTCAACTTCGGCTGCCCGGTGCCCAAGGTCACCCGCAAGGGCGGCGGCTCGGCGCTGCCGTGGCGGCGCCGGCTCTTCGCGCGGCTGGTCAGGGCCGCGGTGGACGCCGCGTCACCTGCCGGGGTGCCGGTCACGGTCAAGATGCGCAAGGGCATCGACGACGACCACCTGACGTACGTCGAGGCGGGCCTCGCCGCCCAGGACGCCGGCGTGGCGGCGGTCGCCCTGCACGGGCGTACGGCCGCGCAGCGCTACTCCGGCACGGCGGACTGGGACGCCATCGCCACGCTCAAGCAGGCCCTCGACGTGCCGGTGCTCGGCAACGGCGACATCTGGGAGGCCGACGACGCGCTGCGGATGGTGGCGCACACGGGCGTCGACGGGGTGGTGATCGGCCGGGGCTGCCTGGGCCGCCCGTGGCTCTTCGCCGACCTGGAGGCCGCGTTCGACGGGCGCCCGGAACGCCGCCTGCCCACCCTGGGCGAGGTGGCGCGGACCATGCGCCGCCACGCCGAACTGCTGGTCGACCAGTTCACCGCGGGCTCGCGTACCCCCGCCCGGGGCGAGCGCGACGGCTGCACCGACTTCCGCAAGCACGTCGCCTGGTATCTCAAGGGCTTCCCGGTGGGCAGCGAGCTGCGCCGCGAGCTGGCCATGATCGAGAGCCTGGCCCAGCTCGACGACCTGCTCGGCAAGCTGGACCCGACGGAACCCTTTCCGGTGGCCACGTTGGGCCAACCGCGCGGCCGCACCAACTCGCCCGGCAAGGTCTTCCTGCCCGACGGCTGGCTGGCCAGCCGCGACGACGACACCGTCCCGGAGGGCGCCGAGCTGGCCGACTCGGGCGGCTGAGCCCTCGCCCCACCTCGGCCTCGCCCCGCCTCGGCCTGACTCCGGTCCGGGCGGGCGCTGTCCGGCCTCGGCCTGACTCCGGTCCGGCCCTGCCCCGGCGGCCACAGCCGGGAGAGCCCCCGGCCATGACGAAAGGGCCGGGCCCCTGTGCGGGGTCCGGCCCTTGTCGTGGTGCGGGTGTTGTCGCCGTCAGGCGGTGTAGCCGCGGGTGGCGATCCAGTCGGCGAGGTTGTCGACGCTCATCCGGTAGGAGGCCTGG